>JBOGXY010000046.1:0-9810 GCA_050696495.1 Solirubrobacteraceae bacterium | reverse complement strand
GCCGATAGCCGATCCTCGGGATCGGCTATCGGCCAGCACGGGCGGGGTGACGCCGGCTGGGTTGCAGCGGCTGCGCGCGCGCCAGGCGGCCGACTGGGCCAAGCTCGCCTTCGTGGCGATGTGCCTGATCGCCCTGTTCGGCTACTTCGCATTCCCGACCTATCCCACCTACGACTCCTTCTACGCGCTGCTGTGGGGGCGCGACCTGCTGCACCTGCACCTGCCCGACTTCAGCGTCTATCGCGGGCCGACCGAGCATCCGCTGGCGATCGCCTTCGGTGCCTTCTGCTCGATCTTCGGGCAGTCCGGAGCGCGGCTGGTGGTGCTCGGCTCGATCGCCTCGTTCGTGGCGCTGGTGGCCGGCAGCTATCGGCTCGGGCGCCTGTGCTTCGGGCCGCTGGTCGGCGCCCTCGCCGGGCTACTCGTGCTCAGCCGCTTTTTCGTGGAGAACCTCGCCGCTCAGGGCTATCTGGACATCACCTACATCGCGCTGGTCGTGTGGGCGGTGGCGCTTGAGGTAGAGCGGCCCAGACGTGGGGCGCCGGTGCTGTGGCTGCTCGCGGCCGCGGGACTGCTGCGACCGGACGCTTGGGTTCTGAGCGGCCTGTACTGGCTCTGGTGCGCGTGGCCGGCCGACAACGCCCCCCGCTTGCGCTACCTGGCGATCGCCGCTAGCGCTCCGCTTGCCTGGATGGCGCTCGACGCGCTCGTGACCGGCGATCCGCTGTTCTCGCTGCATTCCACCTCAGGGCTGGCGGCCGAACTGGAACGCACGAAGGGCTTCAGCGCGGTGCTCACCTCGACCTGGTCCTATGCGGTGCGCATCGACAAGCTGCCGGTGCTGCTGGGGGGGCTGATCGGCATCCCGCTTGCGATCTGGCTCTCGCCTCGGCGCGTGCTCGTGCCGCTGGCGGCGCTTGCCGTGCTGCTGTTCGTGTACCTGGCCGAGGGGGCCGCCGGCGCGTCGGTGGTCGACCGCTACATGCTCGGCAGCTCGATCGTGCTGCTGCCGTTCTGCGCGCTGGTGCTCGGCGGCTGGTCGATGCTCCTGCGCGGGCGTTGGCTGCGGCGGGCATGGATCGCGCTGGCCGCGGCGCTCGCTCTGTACGGCGGCTACGAGGTCGCCACGACGCTCAGCCTCTCGAGCCTGCGCAACACGCTCGCCTATCACGAGGACTTCCACGAGGGGCTGGCCACGGCGCTGCGCTCGCCGGCCGTCAAGGCGCAATTGAAGCGCTGCCCGCTGCTCTCGCTTCCCAACAACAAGCTGATCCCCGACGCCCGCTGGATCCTCGGCAGCGTCGGCCAGCACGACATCGTCGCGCGCAGCCAGGCGCAGGCCGACCGCAGGCGGGGCGCGTTCGCGCTTGCGCGCCGGCTGAAGCGCGGCAGCGTGGCCGTCTACCCGCTCGGCGCCGCGGTGTTCTTCGAGGCGATCGTCGACGTCGGCGACGATCCGCGCGTGCAGGTGCCCGAGAAGGGGTTCAAACGCGTGTACACGAGCCGCTACTACGCGGTCTATGCCAACTGCTGAACCTGTGAGCGCCTCGGTGGGCGCCGCCGGTGAGCGGGCCGCTGCCGAGCGGCGCTGGGTCTGGCCGGTGCTAGGCGTGTTGCTGCTCGCGGCGCTTGCGTTGCGGCTGTGGGGGATCGGCGAGGGGCTTCCCTACGTCTACAACATCGACGAGGCCGGGCATTTCGTGCCCAAGGCCGTGCAGATGTTCGAACCGGGGCACGGGTTGAACCCCGGTTATTTCGTCAATCCGCCCGCGCTCACTTATGTGCTTCATCTCGTCTTCGCGGTCTGGTTCGGCGGCGGGCACGGCGTCTTGCGCGAATTCGACCTGCATCCCGACAACGTCTTTTTGATCTCGCGGATCGTCGTGGCTGTGCTCGGGACCGGCGCCGTGTGGTTGCTCTATCTGCTCGTGGCGCGCCTATTTGATCGTCGGGTTGCGCTGCTGGCGGCTGCGATCGAGGCTGTCGCGTTCCTGCCGGTCTTCTATGGGCATCTGGCACTCAACGACGCCGCCACGATGTTGCCACTGACACTGTCGCTCTTCGGCAGCGCAGGCATCCTGCGCCACGGTCGCCGACGCGACTACGCGCTGGCCGGTATCGGCCTTGGCTTTGCCTGTGCGAGCAAGTACACGGCCGGAATCGTGATCTTGCCGTTGGCGGCCGCCGCCGCCTTGCGTTATCTCGACGGGCCCGCGCCCGCCGGCAGACGGACGCTTGCCGGTCTGGCGATCGCCGGTGGTTGCGCGCTGGCGGCGTTCCTGCTGGCCAATCCCTATGCCCTGCTCGACTTCGCGCGCTTTCGCTCCGAACTCGTCCATCAATCCAGTCTCTCCGAGGAAGCTCAGGGCAAGCTCGGCTCACCCAAGCAAGGAGGTCTCCTCTATTACCTGTGGGCGCTTACCTGGGGTCTCGGCTGGATCCCCGCGCTGGCGGCGCTCGGCGGCGCGATCGCCATCTGGTGGCGGGACGCACGGGCCGGCTGGCTGCTCGTGCCCGCGCCGATCCTGTTCCTTGCCTTCATGGGATTGCAGGACCGTTATTTCGGACGCTGGCTACTGCCTATTTTTCCGATTCTCTGCGTGCTGGCGGCGTTCTTTGCCGTGTTCACAGTCCGAGCCGCGACCGCTGACGCGCGCGTGCCGGCGGCGCTCGTGGGCGTTGCCGTGACCGTCCTGTTGCTCGCTCAAGGCGTGATCTACAGCGCTCACGGCGACATCGTGCTGGCGCGCGCCGATACCCGCAACCTCACGCGAGACTGGATGCTCGCGCACATACCGAGCGGCGCCCGGATCGTGCTCGAGCCGGTTGTGCTCGGGGAGTGGCTGGCAAGCTCGCCGGGATCCTCGCGGCGGCTGTGGCGGAAGTACTCGACGCTCGAATCGGTGATCGCGCCTGACGGAGCGCTCGCGCCCCAGAACATCCACAAAGTGGCGCTGGAGGACTACGAGACCACTCTCAGCCCGGCGTTGATCGGGTCCTACGAGCAGCAGGGGTACTGTTGGGTGATCAGCGGCTCGACGGAGTCCGGCCGCGCCCTGGTCGATCCGCGCGCCGCGCCCCTCGCCGCGGCGTACTACCGCGCCCTGGCCGCCACCGCACAGGTCCTCTACCGCGTCTCGCCCTACTCCACAACTGGCAAGCCGCCCGCCTTCAATTTCGACTGGAGCTTTGACTACTACCCGCTGGCATACAGCCGTCCCGGTCCGGAGATGACCGTCTACAAGCTCACCGGCGGGCGCTGCCGACGCGGCGGCTGACCCAGCTCGGGCGGGCCGCCCAACTATCCTAAAGACGCGCATGGCGATCAGCACCGACACCGACCGCACCCACCTGGCCAGGGCGATTGACCTTGCCGTGCGGGGGGAGGGCGCGGTCAAGCCAAACCCGGTCGTCGGGGCCGTCGTCGCCTGTGGCGAGGAGGTGCTGGGCGTTGGCTGGCACGAGCACTACGGCGGACCCCATGCCGAGGTCAATGCGCTGGCCGACTGCACTGAGGACGATCTGCGCGAGGCGACCCTGTACGTGTCGCTTGAGCCCTGTTGCCACGAAGGCAAGACGCCGCCGTGTACCGACGCGATTCTGCAGGCGGGGATCGGTCGCGTCGTCGTCGGCTCGGACGATCCGACCGAGAAGGCGGCCGGTCGCGGGCTTGGGATCCTGCGCGACGAGGGAGTTGAGATCGTCGTGGCCGACGGCGAGCTGGCGGCACGCGCACGGCTGCTCAACCAGCCGTTTCGCAAGCACGCACGGACCGGGCGGCCGTGGGTGCTGTTCAAGTCCGCGATGACCCTCGACGGCAAGGTGGCCACGCGCGCCGGCGACTCCCAATGGATCAGCGGCGAGAGCAGCCGTGAGATGGCCCACACATGGCGTGCCGCCGTGGACGCCGTGGTCGTCGGGATCGGCACCGCCCTGGCCGACGATCCGCAGCTGACGGCGCGACCGGAAGGCGTGCTGGCCGAGCTTCCGCGCCAGCCGCGACGGGTCGTGTTCGACTCGCTCGCTCGGCTGCCGATCTCCTCGCAGCTCATCAGCGCCGTCGAGAAGATCCCGCTCACAGTCATCGTCTCGCGCGCCGCCGCGCGCTCGGACACCGACGCGCTGGAAGCCGCCGGCGCGCAGGTGCTGGTCGCCACCGGCGAGAACGAGCCGGCACGTGTGCGCTCCGCGCTCGATCAACTGGGCGCCGAGGGGATCGCCTCGATCCTGCTGGAGGGCGGACCACACCTGGCGGGAGCGTTCCTTGATGCCGGTGAGATCGACGAGACCCGTCTGTTCCTGGCGCCCCTGCTGCTCGGCGGTCGCACGGCGCGCGATCCGCTTGAGGGCGAAGGTGTCGAGCGGATCGCCGAGGCCCAGCGCGCTCTCAGCTTCGACTGCACGCGCGTGGGCGAGGATCTGCTCGTTTCAGCGCGCCTGCGTGAGTGGTAGAGGCGATGTTCACAGGATTGATCGAGGATCTCGGCAGCGTGCAGGCCCTACACCAAGACGACGGCGGGACAACCATCGAGATCGCGACCGCGCTCGCGCCACAGATCGTCGAAGGAGATTCGGTGGCCGTCAACGGCGTGTGCCTGACAGCTACCGAACTTCAGCCGCACAGCTTCAGCTCGCAGGCCATGCATGAGACGCTGCGGCGCTCCTCGCTTGGCGCTCTGCAGGTCGGCTCGGCCGTGAACATCGAGCTCGCCCTGCGCGCCGACGCGCGGCTGGGAGGACACATCGTGCAGGGGCACGTCGACGGGACGGCGGCAGTGACGGCCGTGCACGAGGATGGCTTTGCGCGTGTGCTGGACTTTGAGATCGCGGGCGGAGCAGACGACGATCACGGGGGCGGGCTGATGCGCTATCTCGTCGAGAAGGGCTCGGTGGCGCTCGACGGCGTCAGCCTGACTGTCTCCGCGCTTCGGGAGGGGAGCTTCTCGGTATCGCTGATACCTGAGACGCTGCAGCGCACCAATCTTGGCGGGTTGCAGGCTGGGGATCGGGTCAATATCGAGGTTGACGTGCTTGCCAAGCACGTCGAGAGGCTGATGGGCACGTATGGCGGCGCTGGGCGGCGTCCTCGCTCGCTCGCGTACCAAGTACGCCACGCTCGCTGCGTCCTTGCCCAGCTTGCCCTACGTGCCCATCAGCGGCCCAAGGAGATCCGAACATGAGCCGATCCCAAACAACCACGCCGTTCGCCACGATCGAGGAAGCGCTCGATGAGATCAAGCAGGGCCGGATGGTCGTCGTTTGTGACGACGAAGATCGCGAGAACGAGGGCGATGTCGTCATGGCCGCGCAGTTCGTGACGCCTGAGGCGATCAACTTCATGGCCAAGGAGGCGCGCGGCTGGATCTGCCTGGCGCTCAGCCCCGAGCGCTGCGAAGAGCTCGATCTCGAGTTGATGACGGCCAAGAACGAGTCGGCGCTACAGACGCCTTTCACGGTGACGATCGAGGCGCGCGAGGGCGTCACCACCGGCGTCTCCGCGCATGATCGGGCACGCACGATGCAGGTGGCGATCGACCCTGCCTCAAAGCCTGAGGATCTCGTCCAACCGGGGCACGTCTCGCCGCTGAAGGCCAAGGCCGGCGGTGTGCTCGAGCGCACCGGCCATACCGAGGCAAGCGTCGACCTCGCCCGCCTGGCGGGACTGATCCCGGCGGGCGTGATCTGCGAGGTGATGAACGAGGACGGCTCGATGGCGCGTGTCGGGGACCTTCAGAGCTACTGCGAGCGCCACCAGTTGAAGATGATCACGATCGCCGACCTGATCGCCTACAGGCGGCGCAACGACCGGCTGGTCGAGCGCGTCGTCTCCACCAAGCTGCCGACCGCCTTCGGCGAGTTCTCAGCCGTCGGCTATCGCTCGCTGGTGGACGACAAGCATCACGTCGCGCTGGTCAAGGGGGATATCTCCGGCAAGGACGATGTGCTGGTGCGCGTGCACTCCGAGTGCCTGACAGGCGATGTCTTTCATTCGCTGCGCTGTGACTGCGGCGAGCAACTGGCCTCGGCGCTTGCGATGATCGAGCGCGAGGGGGAGGGGGTTCTGCTCTACCTATCCCAGGAGGGGCGCGGGATCGGGCTGCTCAACAAGCTGCGCGCCTACCGCCTGCAGGAGGACGGCCTGGACACCGTCGAAGCCAACGAGCGCCTCGGGCTGCCCGCCGACCTGCGCGATTACGGCATCGGCGCGCAGATCCTGGTCGATCTTGGGCTCTCCTCGATTCGGATCCTCACCAACAACCCCAAGAAGATCAAGGGCCTGGAGGGCTACGGGCTGTCCGTGAGCGCGCAGATCCCGATCGAACACGCTCCCAATGAGCACAACGAGGCCTATCTGCGCACCAAGGCCGAGCGCATGGGGCACACGCTGCACCACCAGGGGCTGAACCTGGACGCCGAGTTCCTGCACGCAGAGCGGGAGTCCGACCGGGATCGCGCCAAATGAGCTACGCGATCGCGATCGGGCGCTTCTATGAGGACCTGGCGCAGCGCCTGGAGCGCGGCGCGCGCGAAGCGTTCGCGCAGGCCGGGCATCAGGACATCGAGACATTTGAGGTGCCTGGCGCCTTCGAGCTGCCGCTGGCCGCGAGTTATGCGGCGCGTTCGGGACGCTTCGCCGGTGTCGCCTGTCTTGGCGCGGTGATCAGAGGAGAGACCAGCCACTACGACTACGTGTGCGCCGAGGCGGCACGCGGCATCCAGCAGGTCTCGCTTCACACCGGCGTTCCCTGCTCGTTTGGCGTGCTGACCTGCGAGACGATGGAGCAGGCGCTCGCGCGCTCGGGTGGCGGCAAGCGCGACCAGGGCGCTCACGCCGCCGAGGCGGTGCTCGCGATGGCGGCACTGCGCGAGCGGCTGGCAAGCGGCTAAACTGCGCGGCCATGGCCAAGGTATGTCACAGCTGCGGGAAGGGTCCGGCGTTCGGGCACAGCCGCAGCCACTCGATGGTCGCCACCAAGCGACGCTTCGATCCGAACCTGCAGAAGGTGAGGATCCTGATCGGCAAGGCGCCGCGCCGCGTATATGTGTGCACTCGTTGTCTAAAGGCCGGCAAGGTTCAGAAGGCGCTGTAGGGCGGCAGGCAACCCTCTGGTCGCCGGACCAGTTGCGAAGCTGATAGTGGTGTTAGCGTGACGGACACGAACCTGCTTCGGTTCAGGGCCGCGGTCGCCGGGGCGCTTGCGCATCTGGAGTCTCGGCGCGAGGAGGTCAACGACCTCAACGTGTTCCCCGTTGCCGACGGCGACACGGGCGACAACATGGTGCTGACGCTACGTGCGGTGCTCGACGAGCTCGACCGTCTGCAGGACGGCAACGCTCAGCGCACGATCGATGAGATCGGCCGCGAGGAGATCGTCCAATCGGTCGCCCGCGCCGCTCTGCTCGGGGCGCGCGGCAACTCCGGCGTGATCCTCTCCCAGCTGATTCGCGGCGCCGCCGAGGAGCTCGTCTCGCGCCCCGGACAGTTGATCGACGCTTCGCTGATCGGTGCGGCGTTGGCTCATGCCGCCGACCGTGCCTACGCCTCGGTGCGCGAACCGGCGGAGGGCACGATCCTCACGGTCGCGCGCGAGATGGCGCACAGCATCGTCGGCGATGTCGCCCACGATCGCGACGCCGGCAGGCTCGGGCCGGCCACCGAGCCAACCGAACAGGATCGGGCCATCGCCGAGACGCTGGAGCGCGCCGTCGAGGTTGGCGAGCAGTCGGTGAAGCGCGGGCCCGAGTTGCTTTCGGCGCTGCGAGAGGCCGGCGTGGTCGATGCCGGTGGATATGCGCTGACCGTGATCTTCGCCGGCGTCGTCGCGGTCCTGCGCGGCGATGAGCCACCCGCGCTCGAGCACCATCACGCACCGGCGAAGATCACCCATCCCGAGCACGACTCGAGCACCTACCGCTTCTGCACGAACTTCGCGGTCACCGGCAGCGACCTGCAGCCCACGCGGTTCACCTCCTCGCTCGAGGCGCTTGGCGACTCCGTGCTCGTGGTCGGCGACGCCACCACGCTGAAGGTGCACCTGCACACCGATGAGCCCGAGCTCGCCACCGCCGTGTTCGACGGGGTCGGCGCGGTCTCTCATCTGGATGTCGCCGATATGCACGCCCAGGTCTCCGAGCGCGAGCAGCGTCTGCTGGCGGGTGCGCAGCAAAACGGCCACGCGCACAGCAACGGCTGGGCGGCGACCGGTAACGGAGCCGCCGGCACGCCGCGTGCGCGCTGCGGTGCGCTCGCGGTGATCAACGGCGACGGGCTTGCCGAGATGTACCGCCAGCTCGGGGTGCACACGATCGACGGTGGGCCGACGCTCAACCCCTCCACCTACGAATTGCTTGCCGGCATTCACGATGTGCCCGCCGAGCAGGTGGTGGTGCTGCCGGGCAGCGCCAACGTGGTGATGGCCGCCGAGCGGGCGGCCGAGCTCTCCGACAAGCGCGTCCAGGTCGTGGGGGCGACCAGCCAGCAGGCCGGGCTGGCCGCAGCCATCGCGCTCACAAGCAACGCGACCGTCGAGCAGAACGCCCGCGCGATGGAAGAGATCCTCGCCGAGTTGCGTGTCGGCGCAGTGGCTCCGGCCGCTCGCGCAGACGCGCAGGGCCGCTTCGAGCAGGGCGATGCCGTCGGCTTTCTCGGCGAGGAGCTGATCGCCTGGGGCGAGCCGCGCCAAACCCTCGTCGCTGTGCTCAGCGCGCTCGCGCCCGAGTCTGAGTTGATCAGCGTGATCGCCGGCGCCGAGGCGCCCGTCGAGTTGTCTGAGCTCGAGGGCATCATGGACGGAGATGTCGAGCTCGAGTTTCGTCACGGCGGTCAGCCCGCATACTGGTGGCTGCTCGCCGCCGAGTAGCTTCGCCGGCGGCGAGCCACTCACGCGCGAGCAGATGCTGGCCGCGTCGCTGCGTTGGTCGCGTCCTTCGCGTCTGCGCGAACCGCTGAAGGCGGCGAAGGGAAAGCTCGCGGACGGGCTGGCGGCGCTCGATGTGCACACGGTCGGCGATCTGCTCGAGCACCTGCCGCGCGACCGTCGCGAGGCGCGCACGATCGCGGGGCTGCAAGCGGGTGAGCAGGCGACCGTCGCCGTCGAGGTGCGCTCGATCTCCGGCCGGGCGGTGCGCCGGCGCGGGATGCGCGGACTGGTCGAAGCGAGCGTGTTCGATGCCACGGGTTCGATGCGAGCGACCTTCTTTAACCAACCGTGGCTGCTTGAGCGCTATCCCGCGGGTACTCGCCTGATCCTGCACGGCAAGGCGGACGGGCGCGGGCGCTTTCGCGTCTCCACGCACACGCCGGGCGCGGAGATCGGAGAGGCAGGCGAGGGTGCAGGGAGCGAGTCGGTGGGCCATTACGCCGCGAGCGAGGGTGTGAGCTCGACCCAACTGATGACTTTGATCCGTGAGGCCGGCGAGCACCTGCCCGACGTGCCCGAGCCGCTGGCCGCGCGCGTCCGCGCCGCTGAGAATCTACCCAGCCGCGCGCAGGCGCTTAGGGCGATCCACTTCCCTTGCGGCGAGCGGGCGCCCGAGCAGGGCCTGCAGCGCCTCGCCTACGAGGAGCTGCTGTTGTTTCAGCTCGCGTTCCTGCGCAGGCGCTCGCAACGAGCCGAGCGGCTGCGCAGTCGCGAGCTCAGCGAGCCGGCGACGCTGAGCGCCAGCTGGCGTCGCGAGTCGCTGCCGTTCGAGCTGACCGACGACCAGAGCGCCGCGATCGCGCGTATCGACGCCGACCTGCGGAGGCCCACGCCGATGCAGCGGCTGCTGATGGGTGAGGTCGGCAGCGGCAAGACCGTGGTCGCGCTG
>JBOGXY010000045.1:0-7859 GCA_050696495.1 Solirubrobacteraceae bacterium | reverse complement strand
GAATGGGATCGCCGCCACCATGATCCCCGACAGCCCGCCGATGATGAAGTACACGATGAACCCGATGATGAACAGCATCGGGGTCTTGAAGATCGGCGTACCCGTGAGGATCGTCGTGATCCACGCGAACAGCTGGATCGCGCTCGGGATCACGATGATCAGGCTCGCCGCTGTGAAGTACACCGTGGTGATGGTCGCGAACCCGACCGTGAGCATGTGGTGCACCCACACGCCGAAGCCGAGGAACGCGACCAGGATTTCGGCCAGCGCGACGAGCGGGAAGAACACCATCTTGCGGTGCGCGAACGTCGGGATGATCGACGTCGCGATGCCAAACGCGGGCAGGATGATGATGTAGACCTCGGGGTGCCCGAAGATCCAGAACAGGTTCTGCCACAGCAACGGCGCGCCGCCGTACGCCGCGTCGTAGAAGTGGAAACCGAGCTGGCGGTCGAGTTCCAGGAACAGCCCCGCGACGCTCAGCGGAGGCAGTGCGAACAGCAGTGCGAACGCGACAGCCAAGAACGCGAAGCAGAACAGCGGCATCCGGTTAAGTGACATGCCGGGCGCGCGGAGTTTGAAGATCGTGACGATAATGTTGATCGACGCCATCGTGCTCGAGATCCCGTTGAAGATCAGGCCGTAGCCGTAGAAGTCGATGTTCAGGCCGGGGTCGAACTGCTTGGATGCGAGCGGCACGTAGTCAAACCAGCCGGCGTTGGGCGCCTGGCCGGTCGCGAGCGCCGTGTACAGGAACAGGCCGGAGCCGAGGAAGATCCAGAACGACACGGCGTTCATGCGCGGAAACGCCATGTCGCGCGCGCCGATCATCAGCGGAATCAGGTAATTCCCGAATGCGCCCGTCGTCATCGGGATCACGACCAGGAAGATCATCGTGATCCCGTGCATCGTGAACAGCTGGTCGTAAGCCTCCGGGCTGAGCAGGCGCTGTTCGGCCCCGATCAGCTGCGTGCGGATCAGCAGCGCCTCGACGCCGCCGGCGGCGAAGAACGCCAGCGAGGCGAAGAAGTACATAAGCCCGATCCGCTTGTGGTCGGTCGTGGTCAGCCAGCGGAGCAGCCCGCGCCGCTCCTGCCAGACCTGATCGAGCAGGACGAGATTGCGCTCGCCTGGAGGCAGCGCGACGGTGCTCACCTGAGCGCCTCCAGGAACGAGGCGACCGTTTCCGATTCGGCGCGTGTGAGTCCGAGGTCGGGCATGTGGTTACCCGGCTTGATCGCCTGCGGGTCTTCTATCCACGCGGCCAGCTCGGACCGCGTGTTGGGGATGGTGAGCGCGGCGAGCGTCGAGCGCGTCGCCAGATGCGTGAGGTCGGGCGCGATCGTCCCGTGCGCCGTTGTGCCGCGCAGCTGGTGACAGCCGCCGCAACCGCGGGAGAAGAACAGCGAACGGCCTTCGCGCTGGCGCGCGCTTGCCGGAGCGAGCGCCGGCGTTGCCATATTGGCAAGCCACGCGTCAAACGAGGAGCGCGGTTCGGCGATCACCGCGATGCGCATATGAGCGTGCTGCGGCCCACAGAATTCCGAGCACTGCCCGAAATACCTTCCCGCATCGGGAGTGTCGAACAGGATCGAGTTCCGGCGGCCCGGGATCATGTCGATCTTGCGCGCCAGTCGCGGCACCCACAGGCTGTGGATCACGTCCGCGGTGGTTGCCACCACGCGGATGCGGGTGCCGATCGGGATGTGCATTTCGTTGGCCGTGACGGCGCCGTTTGCCGGATAGCGGATCTCCCACCACCATTGCCGGCCGATCACCTGCACGGTCATCGTGGTCGAGCCCGCGCTCGGCGCCTGGCTGAAACGGATCGCGTATATGTCGCTCGCGCCGAACAGCGTCACAAGCACCACCAGCGGGATCGCGATCCCGAACGCGATCACGATCGCCGAGACGACCTTCTCGCGTTGCCCGAAGAACGGCAGGCCGCTGGAGCGGCGCTTGAAATACGCAAGCACGAGCAGCCCGGCGGCGCCCGCGAACACCACCACCGCGGCACCGAGCATCCACCACCACAACAGCGAGATCACGTGCGTCTGCCGGCTGCGCGGCGCCAAGATCGATTGGCGCCCGCCACAGCCGGCGAGCCCGCAGGCGATGGCCGCGAGCACCGCTGCCGCCGGCCCGCGTCGCCGTCGCGGCGCCCTGCTCACGGGCGCCGGCCCGGCGATCGTGCTGGAACCGCGCCCACCGGATCGGCGTCCTCAGCGGCTTTCGGTGAAAAGCACCCGCTGTGAGCGTCCGTGCCTGACATGCCGCGGCCGCGACTGCTCGTCCTGCTGCTCGGCACGCGACGCCCCCTCGATCTTGTCACGTTGGGGATCGAGCTTGAGGAGGCGCAGCCAGGCGGCGACGGCGTAGATGACGGCGCCCAGCGCGACGAGCGCGATCAGCAGGATCACCACGAAAAAAACGGCTCCCATGGCCAGCGAGCTACCCGTGGGGCATCCGGTCAAACGCCGGCGGCCCGGCCGGGCGGATATGGTCCCGGCGTGCTTCGGGTCTACCATCGCGAATACGCAGGACGTCCGATCCGGGCGCTGTGGACGCTCGAGGAGATCGGCGCGCCCTACGAGCTGACGCTTATGAGCTGGGAGGAAGGCAGCGGGGAGGGACACCGCGCGCGCCATCCACTCGGCCGCGTGCCCGTGCTCGAGGACGACGAGGGCTATGTGTTCGAGTCCACGGCTATCTGCCTGCACCTCGCCGACCTGCACCCGCAGGCCGAGCTGTTGCCGCTGCCAGGCACGCACGAGAGGGCGCTCGCCTACCAGTGGTCGTGCTTCGCGCCCGCCGAGCTCGAGCCGCCGCTCATCGAGGCCGCGATCTTCCGCGAAAGCGATCCAGATCGCGCCGCCAAGGCACGGGAGCGCTTCGTCGCGGCCGCAGGCGCCATGGCGGACGCGCTCGCGGACAACCAGTACCTCGTCGGCGGGCGGTTCGGCGTAGCGGACATCCTCGCCGCCACCGCCCTGTCCATCCCGGAGAGGGCGGGCTTCCCCGAGGACGTCTCGCCGGATCTCAAAGCATATGTCGCGCGGCTCAAGGAGCGTCCGGCATACCAGCGCGCCAGAGAGCGCGAAGCTGGGGCGACGACAACGCGCTAAGGGCTGCACCCAACCCTGGATGGGGGGCGCTGGCTAGCTACTTTCAGCGAGCTGCGCGGCGAGCGGCTGTCGCAGTCCCGGCTTCCACAGCTCAATCGTCTGCAGCACCCAGAAGACAGCGAAAAGCCCGATCAGGGCAACCTCAGTCCAGATCGTCAGATGCGAAAAGCCGCCGATGATCGCGATCACGGCAGTTGCCACGATCGTCGCGAGCATGCCGACCGCGATCGCGATGTAAGCGTTGCGATAGTTCAGAACCTTGCGCTGTGGCTGCGAGCGCCAAGCGTTGATGCAGGCGACCACGACTATGCAGAGGAACATCGCGGGAGCCGCCGTAATGTGGGCGTCGTCTTCGAACACGTCGCGTGCGAACACGAACACAAGCAGTGCCGCCAGCCACACCGCGCAGCCGCCGATCCCGGCAGCCAGGCCCGCGCCCCGCGGCCGCTCCCCCTGTGCAATGAACATCACGATCGCGATCACGATCACTGCACCGCCTAGCGCGAACATCGCTGTCGCGTTATTGGCGATGTCGGCCGAGCGTTCCTGCACCGCGCTTGCCATCTGGACGCAGGCGGGTGTTCCCGATTCCGGCGGCGTAGACGCAAACGCAACCACCGGCGCGAACATGCCCGCGAAATTGAGCAGGATGTCCTCCGCCCCCGGGCTCCCACGCAGGCACACCAGGCACACCGACATGCCAAGCAACATCGCCACGAAGTAGCCCCGCGCCGGCGTGTACCAATAGGCGCTTATCGAGGTCTGGAAGCAATGCACCTGCGCATGCTCATAGAGGACCGCGGCGACGAGACCGAGCACCAGCGCAACCAGTGCCAAGCGCAGGTAGTGCCAGGTCATGACGGCATAGGGCGGATTCATGCCTCGATTCCAACACATGGATCAGACGGTACGCGCTGAAAAGCGCGAGTGAGACACCTGTGATCCTGCCCGTGTGGTGCGGCAAGATGTGGCGTATGGGAGTTGTGGCGGTCGTGTTCAGTGACCTGGTCGAATCGACCGCCCTGTTGGCGAAGCTTGGCGATGACCAGATGGACTGCGTTCGCCGAGCCCATGTCCAAGACGTAAGCACCGCTGTCGTCACATCAGGCGGGAGGGTCGTAAAGACCTTTGGCGAGGCGAGTGTCGAGGCGCTAGATGGTGTCCATGTTGCGCAGCGAGCTCGCAGGCGCGCGTCGCCAGCCGGCCCAGCTCGGCCTCCTCGCGGTGTAGCCAGGGTGAGCGTAGGGAGCCCGTAGGGTGCCGGAGCGAACCGGCGGCGGCACGCCCGCTGCGGATCCCCCCCCCGGCTGGTCAAATCGGCGAGCAGACCGGCATAAGCGCACATATTTTTTGGACGACGACACGCTCGCTTTTCTGCAAAGCAGGCCCAGTCTTTTCGTCACCGCGGACGCCCCCTATTTGTCCTGAGCAAGCATGCGGAGGAGGAGGTAGGGCGCGCTCGCTGCTCGTCCTTTCCGCTCGTCTGGTCGGGTGTCGCTCGGACGCTCGCTTTCGGTTGGTACTCGAAACGACGGCTAGACGGCGTTCTTCAGGAGAGGGGTCAGTTGGCGCTCAGTGGCGGTCCCAGCAGCGACATGTCGTGCTTCTCGAAGATCGCGGCGACGAGGGCTCGGTCTGGTTGCCCGTTCCGGGTGGCCGGTCCGAGCCCTTCGAAGACCCGCTTGTCCTCCGCCGCTACCGCCAACCCCTCCGCATGTCGTATCTCCAGTGGCGCCAGTGACACTAGATCTCCCTGCAGTTCGACCGCCTCTAACACGTCCATGCGCTGATCCTCTCCTCAGTCGCCGGATGCGACCGCGGCTGAGGACCGAAGCTACCTAGAAACAGCATCGGCTTGGCTACGGCCCGCTCGCCATCTCTTCAACGCGATCACGACGCTCGTGCAGATTGCTGCGATCAGGACGCCATAAAACAGCGATCTGGTGACGATCGCCGTCGAGGCCGAGATCCGCGGCCAGGGCTGGGAGTGCTGGCCACTCAGAACGAGTCCCAGGGAGATGTTCTGCATTAGGTCGCAGCCTGCAGCGATCGGCCCTGACCAGGCGGCGACTTCTGAGACGGCGGCGAGGCGGTTCCAGCCGACTGCTTCGGCTCGCCTCGCGACGAAGGTGCAGGCTCCGGCCAGGAGCAGGGCGTAGCTGGCCATAAAGGGCAGGTCGATCACGAGCTGAACCCAAGCGCCCTCGCGTCCCGCGCTTCCCCATTCTTCGACTATCCGGCTGCTTTCCGCGACGCTCGTTGCGTCCTCGAAGCTGCCCAACGATGCCCCGCCATCCTGTCCGCGGACGAGCGCATGCCGTTGACCGATCCCTCGATGCGATCCCACACCTCTCGCGCCTGCGCAAGGGCACCCTCCTGCGCCAGCGCCGCCACGGCACTCGCACCGGCCGCGACCAGCTGTGACGGGGATGCACCGAGCGAAACCGCCTGGACGAAGTGCCATTGCAGGATCTCCGCCGCCGCGATCCCCGTCCCCAGGTCGTGCATCGCGCTCGCCTTCATCTGTCGCGTCATCAGTAGAAGGTCGAGATCGGTGTTCGTCGCTTCGCGATCGTCCAGGGAGGCGATCAGCTGCCGCTCGATGTCGGTCGCCTGCGCGAGCAGATCGCTCGGGCTGAGTTCGGTGACCCCAAGCCGGGTGACGGCGATGCGCAGGGGATGATCGGCCCCGCCGGGATCCTCGGCGATCTCGTCGAGGATCGACGCGGCTTCCTTCAACTGTCCCCTCTGGTACAGCCGTTCCCAGGTGTCCCACGCGTTTGGAACATCCTCGGCCATATGTTCGTCCATCGCCTGTCGGACCGTCGTGTCGGCGCGCTCCCGCAACTTGGCCGCCACTGCCGCGCCGTCATCACGTACTGCCAGCTCGGCCAGCAGTCGGCCAGCGCGTGGATCGCCGACGGTGAGACAGGTCTGAGCGAGTGCGGCGAGACGTCCGGTCGCCTGTCCGTCGATCCCGTGGTCGAGTCCGAGAGCGACGATCTCTCCGTCGATAGCGTGCTCGGCGAACGCATGGGCGGCCTCGTCTGAGCATGCCGCCCACGCACGTGCCGCGGTGAGTAGGTCGAGCGACAGCAGTGGCGGAGTACCATTGGCCAAGAGATCCACTCCACGCTGGGCCAGCCCAGCGGCGATCAGCTCCGTGAGCTTCGCCCAGACGATCTCGGGATTGAGCTCCAGGCGCTCGACCATATGGTCGAGCGCCCGAACTGTTGTAACCATCATCCAGCTGTACGCGCTCAGCAGGAAGCGCGACGCGAAGATGTCGATCGCCATCGGACCGAAGGACTGCAACTTCTCCCACTTGGCGTCCGACCAGGCGCGGATCGTCGAGCGACGATCGGCTGGCAGACAGTCAATCAGCTCACTCGCGAGGTCCCAGCGCACCTTGCGGTCGGTCAGCGACGACCGCCCAGCGGCAACCTTCTGCAACCGCTTCGCGATCGCGCCAACGTTACAGGCGATGACCGCCTCAACGATCGGCGGGACGTCACACGTCGCATACGCCACCAGCAATAGCTCCTCGAAGGCGAGTCGGCGCCGACACGCGAGCAGCTCGCCGATTGTCGTGTCGGGAGGCAGGCCCTCCAGGTCGATCCCGACTCCCACAGAGTGACCTTCCGCTCCGAGGGTCCACTTGACAAGGTGGTGGTGGTCGTTAATAACCTCAACGACCGGCTCGGGACACTCGACGCCGGCGGTGATCGATGTCCACAGAGCGGTAGCGTCTCGAAGGGATTCGATCAACAGCTCGCGCGAATCTCCGATGTCACCCGTGACCGAGCACATCCGCTGTCCGCCCATCGCCCGACCCAGCGGGCCGATCGCCTTATAGAACGTGTTGAGGCAGCGCCGCTGCCGGTCATCGAGAGACTCCACGGGTCCCGGTTGGTCCGATGCTCTCGTCCCGTCGCGATGGGTCGCTGGCTGGTCGGTACTTATGTATAGGCAAGGCACCGGCAGTCCCGCATCATCATGAAAGCCCCGCTCAGCGACGGCCTGAGCGAACGCCTCCTCCAGCGGCAGCCCGTCCACTAGATGGGCGTCATAGAACGCGCCGACGAACTCCCGGGCCTGGGTATCGTCGGCCGTCGTCCGCAGAGCAAGCACAGCTGTGGGTAGCGAAGCCACTAGATCCAACGCCATCGACGACGTCGGCGCGTTCTGCTCGCGCGAGAATGTCTGCTGCGAGTATGCGTGCAGGGCGATCGCGCCTTTGATCGCCTCCGCCAGACGCAGTGCGTCGGCCTCACTCGAGGACTCGCAGAAGTCGAGCACGAACAACCGCGGCGGCGCGTCTCTCCACGCGTCGACGAGGTCCTGGGAGGTAAGTATGGCCACCTCCCTGTCGCCACGCCAGTAGCAGCGCCACCGTCCGCCGCGACCGTGACCGGCTAGATGGACAATCGACGAGTCACGGCCGGCGGACAGAAGGTCCTCGGCCGTAAACGCCAAGAACAGCTCGTCGTAGGCGATCTCAGCCTCTCGCGCAGCCTTCGTCAGCACTCTCGCCTCGGCGTGCAGCGGCAGATAAGGGTCCTCTGCATGCAATGCAAACGCCGCAAACAGACGGTCCCGGACGCTAGTAGTACTTTGTTAGAGTTGTCATCTGTGTTTCACTCGTCTCGTGGTGGGTGGCGTAATGGGAGGTTGGCGAGGTTTATCGGTTGCTGGCAGGTGTGGCAGTGTCCGGCCCAGCAGTCGAAGATGGGC
>JBOGXY010000044.1:0-3154 GCA_050696495.1 Solirubrobacteraceae bacterium | reverse complement strand
GCTGTTCATGTGCGCCGGCTCGATCATCGGCGCGATGGGCGGCGAGCAGTCGCTCGATCGCATGAAAGGGTTCAAGAAGGCGATGCCGTTCACGTTCGCCTGTTTTGTGATCGGCGGACTGGCCCTGTCGGGCATACCTCCCTTCTCGGGGTTCTTCTCCAAGGACGAGATCCTGCTCGTCGTCGGCGAGCGCGGCGGCTGGCACTGGGCGCTGTACGTGCTCGGCTACATCGGGGCTTTCCTGACGGCGATCTACACGTTTCGGATGATCTTCCGCGCCTTCTACGGCGATCCGGTGGCCGAGGCCAAGGAGCTGGAAGCCGGACACCTGCACCACGCCGAGCAGCCGACCAATCCCGCCAATGGCGAGGTCGAGGACACCGACGTCGGCTTCCCGGGCCCTCACCACGCGATCGCCGAGCGGGCGCTGCCGATGCGGGTCGCGATGAGCATCCTGGCGGTCGGCGCCGTGGGCGCGGGGCTCGTGCAGATCCCCGAAGTGGACGAAGTGATCACCAAATTCCTCGAACCGAGCTTCTACGGCTCGACGCTCTACACGGTGCACACGCGCGACGGGCTGCTCGTGTTCGGGTTGATCCTTGGGACGCTGCTGGGGCTCTCGGGGATCGCGCTGGCTTGGCGCCTGTGGGGGCATCCGACGGAGATTCCCGCACGCCTTCGAGCACGCTTCGGCTGGGCATATGCGCTCTCGCACGACAAGTGGTATTTCGACGAGCTGATCGACTTCGCGATCGTCAGGCCCGCGCGCGCCGCCGGCGCGTTTGCGGCGAGCACCTTCGAGCGCGTGTTCGTCGAGGGCGCGCTGATCGACGGCACCACCTCGGTCGTCCGCGCGGGATCGGCCTCGGTGCGCGCGATCCAGACCGGACTGCTGCGCTACTACGCGGCGCTGCTGTTGCTCGGCGTCGCCGGACTTGGCCTCTACTTCCTGCTGCAGACGTGAGGCGCTGATGCCACCGCTATCGATACTGATCTGGCTGCCGGCCGCCTGCGGGCTGCTCGGCGCGCTTGCCGGCCGCCGCGACGAGCGGCTGCCGGGACTCGCCGCCCTCGCCGGAACGATCGGCGCGCTGGGGCTGGCGATCGCGGCGCTCGTCCAGTACGGACCGGGAGCGCACGGACTGAAGGACGTCACCGACGTCGTCTGGATCTCTGAACTTGGGATCCATTACAAGCTCGGGCTCAGCGGGCTGAACGTCCTGCTGGTCGCGATGACGACGCTGCTGTTCTTCGCCGCCATCCTCGCATCGAGCCTGCGGGGCTCGGACAGCACGGCTGGAGATGGGGATGAGGACACCCCTGACGGGGTGTCCAGTTCTTCGTGCCCTGCCCGACCCCGTCTCTTCTACTTCCACATGATGCTGGCCGAGTCCGCGGTGCTGGGAGCGTTCTTGGCGCAGGACCTGGCCCTGTTCGTGGCGTTCTTCGACCTGATGCTGATCCCCTTCTACTTCCTGATCGGCGGGTGGGGAATCGGGCCGGATCGCGTCAAAGCCACTATCAAGCTCGTCATCTACACGCTGGTTGGCTCGCTGTTGATGCTGGCGGCCGCGATCGCAACGGGGGTGCTTGCCGGGCAGCAGCACGGCGGGCACATCACCTTCGTGCTCTCCCAACTGCAGGGGCTGCCGCTCTCGACCGGCTCGCAGGAGTGGATCTTCCTGTTCTTCGCGGCGGCCTTCCTTGTGAAGATGCCCGCCTTCCCGCTGCACGGCTGGATGCCTGACGGGTACCGGGCGATGCCCAGCGAGGTGCTGATGGTCTTCAGCGGCGTGCTCTCGAAGGTCGGCGCCTACGGGTTCCTGGCGATCGTGCTGCCGCTCTTCCCGAAGGCCGCCGCGCACTTCCAGCTGCTGATGCTGGTGATCGCGCTGTGCTCGATCCTCTACGGCTCGGCCGTCGCCTTCACCCAAACCGACGCGCGGCTGGTCGCCGGTTATTCCTCGGTGGCTCAACTCGGCTTCATCACGCTCGGCGTGTTCGCGCTAAACCCGCAAGGGGCCCAGGGGGCGCTGCTTCAGATGGTCAACCACGGGCTGGTCGTCGCGCCGATCTTCTTCATCATCTCGCTGCTGGCAGCGCGTGCGGGCGGCTCGCAGGACATCCGCGAGATGGGCGGCATAGCGTTCCGCGCGCCCGTGCTTGCCGCTGTCTTCTTGGTGGTCGCGCTCGCCACGCTTGCGATCCCTGGCTCGGCCAACTTCGTCGGCGAGTTCCTGATCCTGCTCGGCGTCTTCAAAGCCAAGCTCGCGATAGCCGTGATCGCGTTCAGCGGCGTCGTGATGGCGAGCGCGTATGAGCTGCGACTGTTCATCCGCGCGATGCACAACCGCGTCGGCGAGAACGTGCACTCGCGGGATATCACCGGGCTCGACGGCGCCGTGCTCGTGCCGGTGCTCGCCGTGATCGTGTTCATGGCGCTGTACCCGCAGCTGGCGCTGCGGCGCAGCGAAGGGTCGGTGAAGGCGGCCGTCGGGCCAGCGAGACTCACCGCGCAGTGCAAAACCCGCTGCGGCTATGTAACGGCTGGAATTGGCCATCTCGTCATCGTCAAGTGATCGTTGTGCCGACCCTAATCGCAACAACTCACCTGAAAGGCCCGCACGTCGACTTTGCCGGGCTCTCGCCCTTGATCGCGCTGCTTGGCGGTGCCACGGTCGTGCTGCTCGTCGGGCTGATCGGCTCGCGGTGGGTGCGCGCCCAGGCGGTCCCCGCGCTCACCCTGGTCGCGCTCGCGGCAGGGCTCGGGGTGACGATCTGGCAATGGAACGCGCAGAAGTCGATCGTCTCCGGCGCACTTCGGATCGATGACCTCGCGCTCACGCTGAACCTCGTCCTGATCGCGGGCGGCGCGTTCACCGTGCTGCTCGCCTGGCGCTCGCTCGCCGCGCGCGAAGCCGCGCATGGGGAGTGGCACGCGCTGCTCCTGACCTCGATCGGCGGTATGTCGCTGCTCGCCTCGGCGCAGAACACGATCGCGGTGTTCGTCGGCTTGGAGCTCCTGTCGATCCCGCTGTACGTGCTGTGCGCGACCGAGTTGCGCCGCGAGCACTCGCTCGAGTCGGGGCTGAAGTACCTGATCATCGTCTCGCTCGGCTCGGCCACGCTTCTCTATGGCTTCGCGATGCTCTAC
>JBOGXY010000043.1:0-7065 GCA_050696495.1 Solirubrobacteraceae bacterium | reverse complement strand
GCCCAGCGCAGCTCGCGCGCGATCCGCTCGAGCTCGGGCAGCGCGTCGTAGTCGCCGAGCAGGCCGAAGCCTAGATGGCCGTCATAGCTCATCACCGCGATCCCGAGCGCTTGGCGGTGGGCGAGCGGAACGACCGGGTACAGGCGCTGCAGGCGGTGGCCGAGCAGGTACAGCGGGAACTGTGGGCCGGGGACATTGGTGACGACCAGGTTAAAGAAGCGCTGGCGGGCCTGCAGGCGTGCCGCCTGGCTGAGGATCGTCGGCGGGGCGAAGCCCGCCAGATTTGTCAGTGCCTCCGCGCCGACGGCCTGGCCGGAGTGCTTGATCTCGTCCATCTCCACGCGAATCTGGGCCAGGCACTGAACCGGGTCGGTCACGCCGACCGGCAGCGGCGCCCACATCGCCGCGACACGATTGCCGAGCGCGCCTCGCTCGTTCTCGGCGCGCACCGACACGGGCACCATCGCCTTTAGCAGCAGGCCCTCGGTGTCAAAGCCCTGCACGCGCATGTGCCTGCCCAGCGCGAGGCTGACGGCGGCCAGCACGACGTCGTTGAGCGTACCGCCGAGGGAGTCCTTGATCGCCTTGAACTGAGCGAGTTCCGCGTCGACCCAGGTGTAGCGGCGGTGCGGGGTTATGTCGACGTTGAACGGGCTGGGCGGCGCAGGCGCGCTCACTCCCGCAAGCGTCGTCGCGCCAACGCCTACAAGCGTGTCCTTGACGTGGCCCAGGGCGCGTCTGGGAGCTCGCAGCATCGCGCGCGCGCCGCGCAGCATCTCTGCCGGCGCGGTCGAGCGCTCGATCAGGGCGTCGGCAAGCAGCTTGGCCTGCCCGGGTAGCGGTCGTGCCACCCACGGCACCGGCGGGCGCGCAGGGCGGGTGGGACCGTATCCGTCGGGCGCCGCGTCGAAGAGCACTGTCGTTATGTCAACGCCGGATATGCCGTCCACCAGCGCGTGGTGGGTCTTTGCGATCAGCGCGAAGCGATCGCCGGCCATGTGCGCCACGAGCCATATCTCCCACAGCGGCTTTGAGCGGTCCAGGCGCTGGGAGAAGATGCGGCCGGCCAACTGCTTTAGCTCCGTGTCGTCCTCCGGTTTGGGTAGCCCGGTGTGGCGGATGTGGTAGCGCGGGTTGAAGTGCGGATCGTCAGCCCACACGGGCCGGCCCTGCCCGAAGGGCACGAACGCAAGACGCTGGCGGTAGCGGGGGACGAGATGCAGGCGCGAGAGGATGTGCTCGAGCAGATCGTCATAGCTCGGCGCGGGTCCCTCGAAGACCATCACCGAGGCGACGTGCATGTGCGCTGTGCCGCCTGCCTCCAGGTGCAGGAAGGCGGAGTCAAGGCCGGTGAGGCGATCGGGGTTACTCATCTGAGTCGATTGTCGCCGCTGCGCGGGCGGGCGTCAACGCGGTAGCTCGCGGGTGCTCATCGGAAGCGGCTCAGCGAGCGCCGGCCGGCTGCGCGCGCAGCGTGTGCGGGCCGACCTCGTCGATGCTCGCGTGGCCCGATAGTGCCATGTTCAGGTCGAGCTCGGCCAGGAAGGCGCGCAGCACGTCGATCACGCCCTGCTCGCCGCCGAGCGCAAGGCCCCAGACATACGGCCGGCCGAGACAGACCGCGCGGGCGCCGAGGGCCAACGCCTTCAGAGCATCGGCGCCGCAGCGAATGCCGCTGTCGAAAAGCACCTCGCAACGGTCGTCGACGGCGTCCACGACGCTCGGGAGCGCCTGCAAGGCGCCGATCGCGCCGTCCACCTGGCGTCCTCCGTGGTTGGAGACGATCACTCCCTCGATCCCGTGCTCGACCGCTAGTTCGGCGTCCTGCGCGCTCTGAATGCCCTTGAGCACGATCGGCAGTCTCGTGCACTCGCGCAGGAACGCCAGGTCCTTCCAGCTGACCGACGGGTTTGAGAACTGGTAGGCCCAGTAGGCCACGGCCGTGGCCATGTCCTGCTCGGGCGGCTTGGGCAGAGCGGCGCGGAAGACCGGGTCCTGCAGGTAGTTGCAGTTTCCCTCACCGCGCAGGAACGGCAGGAAGCCGTCGCTGAGGTCGGCCGGGCGCCAACCCAGCAGCCACGTGTCGAGCGTGACGACGATCGCCTTGTAGTCGGCCTGCTCGGCGCGGGCGATGAAGCTGCGCGCAAGCTCAGGGTCGCGCGGCCAGTAGAGCTGGTACCAGAAGGTGTGATCGCTTGTGCCCTCTGTGGTACCGGCGGCCTGCGCGATCTGCTCGATCGTGTGCGAGGCGGCGGTGCTTGCGATCATCGGGATGCCGACGTGGGCGGCGGCGCGCGCGCTGGCAAGCTCCCCATCAGGGTGGGCGACGGTCTGTACGCCGATCGGCGCGAGCAGCAGTGGCGCCGGGAGTTTCGTGCCGAGCACTGTGCGCTCAAGCGTGCGCTCTGAGACGTCGCGCAGCATCCGCGGCACGATCCGCCAGTCATCGAAGGCCTCGCGGTTGGCGCGCATCGTCTCGCCCAGGCCGGCCCCGCCCTGGATGTAGCCGCGCGGGCCGCGCGGAAGCATCGCGTAGGCACTGGCCTCCAGCTCGCGCCAGTCGAGCGTGCGCGCGGGCTTGCGTGCGGCGAGCATGCCGGCGGCATAGATCTCGTGCTCGTAGTTTGAGAAGGGGGGTTGTAGGGCCATCGGAGCATCGATGATCCTATTCGGGTGCGTCCGCCTGCGTCAGGTACAGTCTTTTCAGATGAGCTTTGACCAATCAAAGATCGGGCAGGTCGTCGCCGCGCAGATGGAGGCGCTTGAAGGGCGCTACGGCGATGACTGCGAGATCGGGAACGTCTGCACGATCGTCGAGGTGCTCGGACCGCACGGCTCCGACGTGTCTGTGCGCTCAAGCGAAGCCAGGCCGCACACGACGATCGGGCTGTTGCGGATGGCCGAGGCGATGATGCTCAACCGGCTTGGCGGCGTCACGCGCGGCGAGGAGGAGTAGGGCTGGCGGCCGGGCACCGTCTGCACCGCTTGGTAGTCTTTCGTCAACTTCCAATGGTTTGGACCTCGTCCCTGCACGGGTTGCAGGGATGTGACGAGAGGGTATTCTGAGAGATATGACCCCTGTACAAGAGTGTCCGCCACGAGCTACAAGTAATGGCGAGCCACCTCGTATCCACGAGATATCTCAAGAGACATGGAGCTCTGCGGGTCAGGCGGTGGCAACCGCGGCAGGTGGGGCAGCGATCTTCGGGTTGGTGGTCGGCCCTGAGGGCGCAGTGGTGGCCGCTGTACTTGGTGGCATCGTCGGCCTTGTTCTGGCCATCAATCGCGCTCGCGCAGAGTCACACAGCGGCGAGCACGAGCACACAGGCTGATCCCAGCTCCTCCTCGGGTCCATACATCACCGGTGGTCTGATCCTGGCGGGGCTGTTGGTGGCGCTGTACGTCGGGTTGCGAGCGCTGCGCAGGCGGGAGTGGCCGGACATAGGTCACATCGTCGGCATTGTCGCGCCCACGACTGCCATCACCGCAGGTGTGCGTCTGGGTGCCGTCTCGATCTCCGCAGGCAATCTCGGGCCGTTTGAGTCTGAGGATCGTGTCTTCATCCCGCTCGCCGGTCTAGCGCTCATCCTGGTGTCGGCCAGAGCGATCTACGACGTGATGCGCGACGGGTCCATCGAGCGAGTAGCGATAGGAGGGGATGCGTTGGCGCATAGCGTTCGATCGACCGAATCAACGGTGGGCGCATCGCGTGGCCTCGCCGGCACGCAGTCCGAGTCCGAATGAGGCTCGGTGGCGTCACGTGCGGCGAGGAGGAGTAGGAGTAGGGCCCTCAGGGCCCACGTGCCTAGACTGTGCGCCTTCGCACATATGGGTCATCTCTGTATAAGCCCGGTTTGATGGGCTTCGTCTGTCGCCGGGGTGGTTTACGGTCCGTTGGACCCTGAAAACTTTGGCCCCCGCGCAGCTACGAACTGCCGGGGGCCATGGCACGAAGAAGGCAAGCTCCATGATGCGACCGTTCCGCCCGTGAGAAGGAAAGCGATCGAGCAACCAACGCCCAAGGAGGTGATGCCGGGTGAAGGCAGCGCAAGCTCACGCCAACTCACCCCTCATGTAGCTAGGGCAGAAGGGCAAGCCGATGACGATCCCGGTCCCGACGCGGGGAGCGTTTGATCGGTTCGTTAGGAAGGTCGCTGGTCCGCCAGCAGGTCGTAAACGGCCTGGCGGGAAAGATCGGCCTCCCGAGCGATCCGACTGATAGGCACGCTCTCGGCTTGCGCCGCACGACAGTAGTCGCGTAGGTCGGTGGTCGCCTTTTGCTTCATCTCGTCGGCGCGCACGCGTTGCTTAGCAGCGCGTCGAATACCCCGGATCGCGTCGTTGGCGCTCACGCTGCCACCCGCTCCAACAGCGCCTCGAACATCGACGTTGGCGAGTAGCGCGCATTACGCTGCCAGACGAACTCGTCCAAATATCCCTGTAGCCAACGGTGCGACACCTTCCTGTAGGTGCCCTTGATCGCAGGCTTCAGGTGCCCGAAGAATCCCTCGATTGTGTTGGTATGCGTATCGCCTTCGACGTAAATGCCGGTCGAGTGGTTGATCCGACTATGGGAGATGAAGTGCTGGTCAAGCCCGTTGTAGGACGACCACTCGTCGGTGACGATGATCGACTCCGGCTCTACCCACTCGATCAGCGTTTCCTTGAGCTTCGGTCCGCGCCTGGACGGCAAGACTGTCGCCTTGACGACACCTCGTTGCGAATCTTGTTCAGCATCCGCCAAGCGGTCTTGTAGGACACGCCGATCTCGCGCTCAAGCTGCTTGGCCGAGATTCCGCAGCGAGTGCTCGTCATCAAGTACATGGCGTAATACCAGAGGTGCAGCGAGGTCGAGGACTTCTCTCGCGAAGGAACTCCATGAGCGAAAACGACGACTCCGACGACGCGGCGCGGGTCGGTGCGTGACGGTTAACCGGAGGCACAGTGTCAACTTACTTGACAAACTAGTGTTTGTCAAGTCCCTTGACATGCGTCTGGCTTCCCTGCTGAAAATGTACTGCTATGCACGCATCGCCTACGAACCCATCCGACAGGCGCGATAAACCTCTGCTCCCCGTGTCTACGGGTCATATATGTGTGCCTTCGCACACTGCTGGACGCATGTTCTCTTCTAGCGTCCTTGTGACTGCCTGAACCTGCCGAGTCGTCTCCGTGGATGGAGGCGAGCGGGGGACCCACTGCCGGACCTCTGGGACGAGGACCGGATGGGGCGAATCGGCCGCTGATGCGGCCCTAACGCCCGGTCGAAGCGCGTCTTTATGCGTGCTCTCGAGCGGGTGTGAGCCCGACAGCTAACCCCGTAGGCGGATACGCAAGGAGACTCATTTGCTACCCCTGTTGACGGGTAATCCCGTAATGCCGGTCGGCGTTCCGGCGCACGCGATAGCTCCGGCGCCGTCGAGGCGACTGCGGTTTCAGATCGATCGCGCGACGCTCGACGTGCTCGACGGGCACATGGCGTCGGTCGCGGGGCGGCTGCTGCCGGCTCGTGGCGGGCATCTGGTGGAGTTGCAGCGCCACGGCCGTCGCGGCTGGCGCACGCTCGCGCATTCGTTCACCGGGCACGGCGGGCGCTTCTGGCTGAGCTACACGCCGCACGGACTGCGCGAGCAGCGCCTGCGCGTGTTCTTCCCCGGCGACGGCGGTGCAAGCGCCGCGTCGCGGCGTCTGGGCATGCTTGGCGTGTTCCGGCTCGCCGGCGCCTCCTGGTACGGAGGTGGCGGCAGCCTGGCGTGCGGCGGTCAGTTGACCAGCTCGACGCTCGGCGTCGCCAACAAGACGCTGCCGTGCGGGACGCTCGTGACGCTCCGTTATGGTGGGCGCAGTATTCGCGTGCCGGTGGTCGATCGGGGGCCGTATGTGGCCGGGCGTGACTTCGACCTGACCGAAGCGACCAAGCGCGCGCTCGGCTTCGAAGGGGTCGGGCAGGTGTGGAGCTCGCGCTGAACGGGAAGAGAGTGGTGATGGCAGACAAACGCAAAGCATCCGCACGCATGACACGCGCCCAGCGCAAGCGCTCGATTGCCCTGGCGATGGCGGCGGTTCGCCTTGCGCGGGTGGCAAGTTCGCTGAGCAAGGCCCAGGGCAAACGCCGAAGCGGACGTTGTCAGCACTGTGGCAAGAAGAAGTGCGCGTGCGGCGCTCGCGGTCGCGGCGCGCGATCGGTGGGCTCGGTCGCTCTCGGATCGTTCGCCCTCGGGGCCAGCGCCTTCGGTGCGGTCGCGATCGGAGCGCTTGCGATCCGCGCGCTTGCGATTCGCCGGCTGGCGATCAAGCGCGCCTCCGCCGGTCGAGTCGAGATCGGCGAACTGAAGGTGGGCCGCCTCGAAGTGGACGAGCTGATCGCGCCGAACATGGATCCAGGCAAGACGGCTGCACCCGGCACGCGCGAAGCGGCCGTCGAGTAGTTGAATGTGATGTTCCGCGCGGCCGGGCCACGGCACGCCGCAGAGCACGCAAATAATGGATCTCACCTTCAACGACAGCGAGAACGCCTTCCGCGAGGAACTGCGCGGCTGGCTTGCGGAAAACCCGCCGGAGCCTGAGCCCACAACAGGCGGCGAAGACGCCCACTATGCCTGGCGGCGCGACTGGCAGCGGCGCCTGTACGACGCGGGCTGGGCGGCGCCCGCGTGGCCGTCGGAGTACGGCGGCCGCGGGGCGTCGCTGACCGAGTCGGCGATCTACTTCGAGGAGCTGGGTCGCGCGCGTGTGCCGTTGCCGGCCAATGTGCTCGGCCTGCTGCTGGGCGGTCCGACGCTGATGGTGTGGGGGACCGACGAGCAGAAGGAGCGCTACCTCTCGCCGATCCTCTCCGCCGAGGAGATCTGGTGCCAGGGCTTCTCCGAGCCCGACGCCGGCTCGGATCTGGCCTCGCTGAAGACGCGCGCGGTGCGCGACGGCGAGGAATGGGTCGTGACCGGGCAGAAGGTGTGGACGAGCGGCGCGCAGTACTCGAAGTGGTGCATGCTCGTCGCGCGCACCGACACCGGCGTCGCCAAGCACAAGGGCCTGACCTACTTCCTGATGGACATGGAGCAGGAC
>JBOGXY010000042.1:0-8545 GCA_050696495.1 Solirubrobacteraceae bacterium | reverse complement strand
TCGGCCCCACGGGTGTCGGCAAGACCGCCGTGGCTATCGAGTTGGCCAGTCTGTTGCGAGCGCGGGGAGAGAATCCGGTTGCCATCTCCGCCGACGCTCTGCAGGTCTATCGGGGCCTTGAGATCCTCACCGGCGTCGCCGATGCTTCCCAACAGGCGCGGCTCGAGCACCGGCTGATCTCTTTCCTGCCGATCGACGCGAGCTTCAGCGCGGGCAGCTACGCCGAACTGGCGCACGCGGAGATCGACGCCGCCCTGGCCGAAGGCCGCCGGCCGCTCCTCGTCGGAGGCACCGGCCTGTACCTGCGTGCGGCGCTCGCCGAACTGGACTTCGAGCCGGCGCCACCTGACGGCCCATCTCAACTATGGAGCGAGGAGATGAGAAGACCGACGCTGCTGGTGGGGCTGGTGCTCGAGCGCGAGACCCTCTACTCCCAGATCGACGCGCGGGTGGATGAGATGCTGCGGGCGGGCGTCCTCGAGGAGGTCAGAGCCGCGCATGCGGCAGGCGCCGGACGTGCCGCGCGCAAGGCGCTCGGCTTCGAAGATCTCCTGGCGGGGGACGTCGAGGCGATGAAGCGACGCACCCGCAACTACGCGCGCAGACAGCTGACGTGGATGCGCAAGCTGGCGCCGCCGCTCACGATCGACCTGACCGAGCGCTCGGCCGCCGAGGCGGCGGCGGAGATCGCTACGAGGCTCGGCGGCGGGGAGCAAGCCTGACTGGTCCGGCCAAGCTCCGCAATAGACTGCCGCCGCATGCGCTTTGAGAAGTGGCAGGCCCTTGGCAACGACTATCTGATCGTGGAGCGCGCACAGCTGCCGTTCGAGCTGAGCGCCGCGCGCATTCGCAAGCTGTGCGCGGGTCATTTCGGCGTGTTCGCCGACGGCGTGCTGCTGCTCGAGCCCAGCGAGAGCCCCGAGATCGTCGCCAACCTGCGCATCTACAATCCCGACGGCTCGGAGGCGGAGCTCTCAGGCAACGGCGCGCGCGAGGCGATCATGTACCTGCGCCGGCGCGGCTGGACAGACCGGGACGAGTTCGCCATCCACACCGCCGCCGGTGAGATACGGCCGAGGATCACCGGCCCCGATATCTGCCGAGTGGACATGGGCAGCGCTTCGCTGACCTCCAAGGACTATCCCTCCGGCGCGGGCGACGGCCGTGGGCAGCTCTCAGCCGACGGTCGCGAGTGGAGCTTTCAGCACGTCTCGATCGGCAATCCGCAGTGCGCGATCCGCGTCCCCGACCTGCCCACGCTGCAGGCGCTCGACCTGCCGATGATCGGCCCGGGCATCGAAGCTCACGAGCTGTTCCCGAACCGCACCAACGTCTCCTGGTACACGGAGCTCACCCCGCCGGCGGAGGCCGCCAACGAGGGCGCCGGGCGCATCCGCGCGCGGATCTTCGAGCGTGGGGTGGGGGAGACGCTCTCCTCGGGCACCGGCGCAAGCGGCGCCGCGATCGCCTATCGCCTGAGCGGCGGGCCGTCCACCGTTCAGGTGCTGCTCGACGGCGGCGAGCTCGACGTGGAGATCGACGACGATCTGCGCGTGAACCTGACAGGCTGGGCGCGCCCTGTGTTCGAGGGCCAGATCAGCGAAGACTTCCTGGAGGAGCTGCATGACACAACCGAGTGAGCGTTTGAGCCGCATCCCGCCCTACCTGTTCGCCGAGCTGGAGCGCAAGATCGCCGCCAAGAAGGCGGCCGGAGTGGACGTGATCAGCCTCGGCATCGGCGATCCCGACCGCCCGACGCCGCCCTTGATCGTCGAGGCGATGCAGGAGGCCGTCACCGAGCCCGAGACCCACCAGTACCCGAGCAATCGCGGTCGCGGCGATTTCCGTCAGGCGCTCAGCGACTTCTACGAACGCCGCTTCGACGTGAAGATCGACCCCGACCGCGAGGTGATCCCGGCGATCGGCGCCAAGGAGGCGATCTTCAACCTGAACCTGGCGTTCCTTGACCCGGGGGAGGTGGCGCTCGCCTCCGATCCCGGCTACCCGGTCTATACCGGCGGCCCGCTGCTGGTGGGAGCCGAGCCGGTGGTCATGCCGCTCGTGCCCGAGCTCGGCTTCGTCCCCGACCTCGACGCGATCGACAGCGACGTCGCCGCCCGCGCGAAGCTGATGTTCCTCAACTACCCGAACAACCCGACCGGTGCGGTCGTGCCCGACGGCTTCTTCGAACGTGCGATCGAGTTCGCCCGCGAGCACGACATCCTGATCGTGCACGACAACGCCTACAGCGAGACGACCTACGACGGCTACCGCGCCCCGTCGTTCCTGGCCACGCCGGGAGCGCGTGAGGTCGGGATCGAGGTGTTCTCGCTGTCCAAGGGCTACAACATGACCGGCTGGCGCTGCGCGGCGGTGCTCGGCAACAGCGAGGCGATCGAGCACTACTGGCGCCTGAAGACGAACATCGACTCCGGCCTGTTCGACGCCGTCCAGCTGGCCGGCGTCGCCGCCCTCTCGCCCGACTGCGACGGCGAGGTCGCCTCGATGAACGAGCTCTACCGCCGCCGCCGCGACCTGGTCTGCGACGCGCTGGCCAAGGCCGGCGTGCACGTCAAGCCACCGAAGGGCACGATCTACGTGTGGGCGCCGATCCCGGAGGGCTTTGAGAGCTCGGCCGCCTACTGCGAGCACGTGCTGGAGCGCACGGGAGTCGTGATCTCTCCGGGCGGAGCGTACGGACCGAGCGGCGAGGGCTGGTTTCGCATTTCGCTGACCACGCCCGACGATCGCCTGGCCGAGGCCGTGGCGCGGCTGTCTTCGCTTGCCGATTGAGGGGAGGGGAGGGCAGCGCACGCCTAGCGTGCGCTGGAACCGTCCGGGTCGGCGCCCTACACTGAACTCCGATGGACCAACCAACCCGGAGTAGATGACCCAACCGACCCGGCGCGCCAAGCAGCGCGCCTTCTGCATCGCTTCACTGCCCGAGGGCGAGAACCTCGACGAGCTGCGCGAGCTGCTGGCCACCGCCGGCGTGGAAGTGCTCGGCGAGATGATCCAGCGCCGCGACGCGCCGCACCCGAACACTTACCTGGGGCCCGGCAAGGTGACCGAGGCAAAGGCCGCCGCCAAGGCCTGCGACGCCAACGTGATTGCCTGCGACGACGAGTTGAGCGCGCGCCAGGAGCGAAATCTCGAGCAGGAGCTGGGGGTGCCGGTCGTCGATCGCACGACCGTGATCCTCGACATCTTCGCCACCCATGCCTCCAGCGCCGAGGGCAAGCTGCAGGTGGAGCTGGCCCAACTGGAGTACAACCTCGCGCGCATGCGCGGTCTGTGGACACACCTCGAGCGACTGGGCGGCGGCATCGGCACCAGAGGCCCCGGTGAGACACAGATCGAGACCGATCGCCGCCTGGCGCGCAACCGCATCGCGGCACTGCGCCGGCGCCTGGAGCACGTCAAGGGAACCCGTTCGGTGATGCGCGCCGAGCGCGAGCGCGCGGCGCTGCCGAGCATCGCCCTGGCCGGCTACACCAACGCGGGGAAGAGCACCCTTCTGAACGCCATGACCGGCTCGGATGTCCCCGTGCGCGACCGCCTCTTCCACACGCTTGACCCGAGCACGCGCATGCTGCGCATCGACGGCCGCCCGCATCTGCTCACCGACACGGTCGGCTTCATCCGCAAGCTCCCGCACCAACTGGTCGACTCCTTCGGCGCCACGCTCGAGGAGACGCGCAGAGCCGACCTGCTGCTGCACGTGATCGACTCCTCGGCCGACGAGCACGATCGCGAGGCGATGCGGGAAGCCGTCGAGCGGGTGCTCGAGGAGATCGGAGCGGGTGAGCGCCCACGGGTGCTTGTCCTGAACAAGGCCGACCTGCTCGATGACGAGGAGCGCGAGGAGCTGCGTTTGCGCCATCCCGAGGCGTTGTTGGTAAGCGGCGCGAGTGGGGAGGGTCTGAACGACCTCGAGGCAAGGATCGAGCGCGAGCTGCGCCACACGCTACGCCCGATGGACCTACTGGTCCCCTACACGCAGGGCGGCAGCCTGGCCGAGCTACACGACGTGGCCGGCGATCTGCGCCGCCAGGACACGCCCGAGGGAGTGCGCGTGCGTGCGCTGGTGCCGGCAAGGCTGGCTGAGCGCTTCGCTCGCTTCTCGGTGGCGCAGGCGGACCTGGCCGGCGGCCCAGCGTAGTGGCTCAACACTGACGCGGGACGCGGACCGGAACCTGATCTTCAGCGCTCGTCACCTGAGCCGGAGAGCACGCCGCGTTGCTGGCGGGAGAGCAGCTTCTGGAGATTCTGATCGGCGATCTCGTTGAGGTCGAGGCCAAGCTCGGTGGCGATCTGCGCGACGTACCAGAGGACGTCGCCAAGCTCCTTGGACATCGCGCGCTTGCGCTCCTCGCTGACAGAGCCGCCGTCGTCGCGGATCGCCTTCTTGGCGTGCTCTGCCACCTCACCGGCCTCTCCCGCTAGCCCCAGCGCCGGGTAGGCAAGCCATGCCTCGCGCGGATACTCGGCCGTGCGTCGTGAGATCTGCTGGTACTCGCTGAGATCCATACCCGTGATCCTACGCGCCCGCCAACCCTGCGGCGCGCCTGGCGCAGCGATGGGCCTGGCGCTCGAGATCGTCGTCGAGCGCGGCCAGCTCGCCGACTTCGATACCGAGCGCGGTCGCGATCAGCCAGTCGGCAAACCAGGCGTTCTTGGGCAAGAGCGGGCCGTGCAGATAGGTGCCGATCACATTGCCCGCACGCGCACCCTCGTAGCCGCTGCGCCCGTCGTTGCCGTGGCCTTTGAGAACACATCCGAGCGCCTGAGCGCCATCTTCTAGATAAGTACGCCCGCCGTGATTCTCAAAGCCCGCGAGCACACGCGGACCCTGGATCCCCGCCCCCTCCAGCGAGACCTCGATCGCCACATTGCCGATCAAGCGCGCACCGGCCTCCCTTACGGTGCGGGCACGCAGCAATCCGACACCCGTCAGGGTGTCGCCCTCCAAAACATAAGAGCTGCCGAGCAACTGATACCCCCCGCATACGCCAAGCACGACCGCGCCCCGCGCGGCGGCCTCGTGCAGCGCGTCGCGCTTGTGCTCGTGCAGGTCCTCGGCGCACAATCGCTGGTCGCGGTCCTGGCCACCGCCGATGTAGTAGAGGTCGTGCGCGGCGCCGTCCAGCGACTCATCGAGCGTGCTGGCGCTCAGCTCGAATCCCAGCCCGCGCCAGCTGCAGCGGCGCTCCAGCATCAGCAGGTTGCCGCGGTCGGCGTAGATGTTCATCAGCTCGGGATAGAGCGCGCACACCCGCAGAGTGGCTTTCGGGCCCCCGTTCACCGCCATGAGGATGTCGCCTCTCCGCGGCGCACGAGCAGCTCACGCAGGCCGAGCATCGCCGTGTAGGTCGGCAGCACGTACAGCGGCCGGTCGGCCTCACCGCCGGCGAGCGCTGCCTCAAGCCCGGCGGATAGGTCCTCGCAGACCTCGATGCGCTGCGTCGGCACCCCCGCGTACTTCAGCCGCAGCGCCAGCTCGGGGGCGCGCGTGCCCGCGCAGATGGCGCGGCGCACCCGGCCGGCGAGCAGCTCGAAGTCCGCGTCCCAGATCCAGGAGACGTCGTGCCCGTCGGCGGTGCGGTCGTTGAGCACGCCGAGCAGGTCGTGCTCGCCGGGCTCCAGCGCCAGCGTGCGCAGCACCTCGTTGGCGCCGGCCGGGTTCTTGACGAGCAGGATGCGCGTCTGGCGCCCCGCGATGGTGACGGTCTCGGCCCGCCCGAACGCCGCGCTCGTGGCCTGCAGCCCCTCGACGATCATGGCAAGCGGTATCTCAAGCGCCACCGCCAGAGCAGCGGCCGCGAGTGCGTTGTAGATGTTGTAGAGCCCGGGCAGTCCCAGCTCGATCTGTGCGCCGCCCATCGGCGTCGTCAGGTAAAAGCGCGCGCGCCGCACGCCTTCCAGCTCGACGCGATCGGCGAACACGGTGGGGGAGGGGCGCCTCTGTCCGCAGGCCGCGCAGTGGTAGCGCCCGAGGTGCCCGAGATAGATCGCCTCGAACGTATAGGGCGCTCCGCAACGGCGACAGTGCTTGGCGTCGGCCGCGTGTGACATGCCCGGCAGAGACAGCGAGTCGTCCTGCACCCCGAAGAAGATCGTCTCGCGCTCGCGCGCGAGGTCGGCAAGCAGCGGATCGTCGGCGTTACAGACCAGCTGCGCCCGCTGCCCGGCGGTTGTCGCGAGCGCGCCGCGCCAGCGCTCGGCGATCGTCTCGAGCTCGCCGTAGCGATCGAGCTGATCGCGAAACAGGTTGCCGAGCACGATCGCGCTGGGTTTCAACTGGGGGATCAGCCGGTCGAGCCAGAACTCGTCGACCTCGAACAGCCCGAGCTCGCCGGCGATGCTGCCGTGCCGTCGCGAAGCCGCAAGCAGCGTGGAGGCGATCCCGCCGGCCATGTTGGCGCCGGCCTGGTTGTGCACGAGCGCGATGTCAGCTCGCTCGAAGATGCTCGCCGCCATTGCCGCGGTCGTCGTCTTGCCGTTTGTGGCGGAGATAACCGCGCTGCCGCGCGCGAGGCGGCCTGAGAGCGATGCGATCGCGCCGGCGTCCATCCGCACGAGCAGCTTGCCCGGGAGGCTGGTGCCACCGCCGCCGACCTGAAATCGGCCGAGTCGCCGATCGGCCAGCAGCCGCGAGACGCCGCCCGCGGCCCGAGCGAGCGCCAGCTTCGGCGCGAGCATCCTGCTCATCCGCTGGGCTGCCTAGACAGTGTGTCGCCTGATCCGCCGAACGCCTGAGACGGCGTGTCGCCCGCCGGCACGAGCACACTCACGGCACCGGGCAGCGCTCGCACACGCGCCGGCAGCTCGGCGATCGGATCGCCGTCGGCATACAGTGTGAACGGCCGGTCTGAGGCGACTCGCACTTCGCGCGCCCGCCAGTGGCGGACCGAGTCGAGCTTGACGTGCGTCCCCTTGAACACCTTCGGCAGATTGGCCAGGAAGCGTCCCTTGCCGACACGTTCGATCGCGACTATGTCGAGCATCCCGTCGTCCAGCAGCGCATCTGGAGCCAGCATCATCCCACCGCCATATGCGCGCGAGTTGGCCGCCGCGACGCTGTAGCCCACGATCTCGTGTGTCTGCTTGACGTGCGCGTCGCCGTCCGGTTCGAGCGTGACCATGAAGCGCGCCGGGCGCCAGCCGACCAGCGCTCGCAGCGCGCCGTAGGCATAGACGAGGTTGCCGAGCCACGAGGGAGCTTGGTTGGCGATGCGGTTGGCGTCGCTGTCAAAGCCGGCGCTGGCGATCCCGACGAACGCTTTGCCCGCCACCTCGCCGAGATCGAGCTTGCGCGCTACGCCACGTGCCAGGAGGGCGCACGCGGCGACCGGGTCCTGCCCGATCCCAAGCACCCGCGCCAGATCGTTGCCGCGACCGCCGGGCAGCACGGCAAGCACCGCGCCGGGAACCTCGCGCACACGGTCGGCGACCGCTCCGAACAAACCGTCGCCGCTCAGGCAGGCGACGACTTCGCCGGCAAGCGCCGCGCTGTGGGCCAATTCGCGTGCATGCTCGATGTCGCGCGTGATCTCACTGCGCACCTGTACGCCTTCGCCACGCAGCCGCTCGAGCACCTCGGGAGCCAGTCGTCCGGCGCGGCCACCACCGGCGGAAGGATTGACAAGCAGTAGGACGGGCTCGCTCATGGCCTGCAAGCGTATTGCGGAACTGAGAAGACCTGCTTAAGAGTCCGCGAGAGTGACGCAGGGGCGGGGGAGGCGCAACTATCCTGCGCTCGATGCTCGCCGCTCCTAGCCGCCGGCTTGCGCCCATGCTCGTCATCGGCGCATCCGTTCTCATGGCCGCGTGCGGATCGAGCAAATCGAGCATCAGCACGATGGCAACATCGACGTCCAATCGTGTCGCGGTCGCCTCGAGCGCAAGCAAGGCCCACGCGCGCGCCTGCGCCTCGGTCAGCGCGCCGGCGCCGAAGGGCCCGCGGCAAGTGCCCAAGCCGACGCTCTCGCTCGACGCGCACAAGCGCTACCTGGTTGCGCTCAGCACCAACTGCGGCACGATCGACATCCGCTTGGCTGTCGGCGCGGCCCCGCGGACCACCGCATCGTTTGCCTATCTGGTCAAGCGGGGCTTCTACAACGGCCTTACGTTTCACCGCGTGGCGGCGGGTTTCGTCATCCAAGGCGGAGACCCCAACGGCGACGGCACCGGTGGCCCCGGCTACTCCGTGGTCGAGCCTCCTCCGAGCGACACCAGCTACACGCGCGGCACGGTGGCGATGGCCAAGACGAGCACCGATCCGGCGGGCGCATCGGGCAGCCAGTTCTTCATCGTCACCGCCACCCGCGCGCCGCTGCCTCCCGATTACGCTCTCGTCGGCCAGGTGGTCGGTGGTATGACGGGAGTCGACGCGATCGCCAAAGTACCAACCGACCCGCCTCAGGACGGTGCGCCCAAGAGGCCTGTGGTGATCGGCAGCGCGAGCCTCAGCTCGAGCTGAGAACCCTCGCCTGCCCGGCTGGAGCGACTACTTGGGCGCGCCGCGCCCGGCGCCGGCCTGAGC
>JBOGXY010000041.1:0-11385 GCA_050696495.1 Solirubrobacteraceae bacterium | reverse complement strand
CGCCTATGCCCTGGGATTGCTCGACTCCCAGCCGGCGCCGCCGACGCTCGAGGTTGTGCTCGGCGCGATGGAAGCGGCGCAGAAGGAGCGCACGCCCGAGTTCGTCCAGGGCCTCTCAGAGGAGGGATTTTTGGCGCGCTTCCTGTCTTCGCGGCTTGGATCCACGACCCACATCTCTGTGCTCGACGGGCATGGGAGCGCGTGTTCTGTGACATGCACGAACGGGGAGGGTTCCGGGGTTGTCGTTCCCGGCACCGGCATCCACCTGAACAACGTGATGGGCGAGGAGGACCTCTCGCCGCTGGGCTTTCACACCCATCCGCCCGGACGGCGGATGCCGAGCATGATGGCGCCGTCGGTGGTCCTTCGCGATGGAGAGGTCGAGCTGGTGCTGGGCAGCGCGGGTTCCAACCGCATCCGCTCGGCGATCCTGCAGACGATCGTGGGCGTGGTCGATCGCGGCCTCTCGGTGCGCGAGGCGGTATGCGCGCCGCGGGTGCACTTCGAGGGCGGGATCGTCTACCACGAGCCTGGGCTGGATCCTGCTCATGCAGGGCGCGCCACGGCCGGGAGCGGCGCGGACGGGAGCGGCGCGTGCTCGGGCGAGCGGGAGGTGGTTCGTTTCCACGACCTCAACCTGTTCTTCGGCGGCGTGCAGGCCGTGCAGCGCCTGCCGGGGGGCGGCCTGCTAGGCGCCGGCGATCCGCGCCGTGGCGGTGTGGCGGTGGTGGCGTGAGGTCTCTGTCGAAGAGGGCATCGATGCGCAGGGCGCGCGCTGCGTCGGCGGTGAGCGTTTCCGTATGCGTCGCGTTCGCGGCCGGGGGTTGTGGCGGTGTCCTCTCGCCTGACCTGTTCGTCGTCACTCGCTCCGGCGACACGCCCGGGGCGAAGCTGACGATGCTCGTCAGCGAAGAAGGCGTCGTCCACTGCAACGCGGGCCCGCCGCACCACTTGAGCGACCCGCAGATCATCGAAGCGCGCGTGATCCAGGAAGACCTCAAAGACCCCGCCTCGCGCCACGAATCGTTTCCGGCGGCGAAGGGCTCGGTGCTTGCCTACCACGTGCGCGACCAGGACGGCACCGTCAGCTTCGCCGACAACGCCCCCACGCAACCGGTCGTGACGCGCAAGCTGGCGGCGTTCGTGCTGAGCGTCGCTCAGGGCGTCTGCGGTCTCTCCCAGCAGGGGGCATGAACACTCGCCTGCCGGGGCAATAGACTTGCGCGCATGGAGAACGAGCTTGTGAAGAAGATGGTGTGGTCGGGCCTGCTGACCGCCTTCGGCGCGTTGGCCAGCATCCTCACGCAGCGCACGGCCGCGGCCGTGTGGCGCAGGATGTTCGACGAGGAGCCTCCCGAGTGAGCAGCGGCGGCGGCGCCCCCTCCGGCGGGGAGAGCCGGCAGTCCGGGATAGCGGCGGCGATCACCGAGGTCTCAGAGCGCGCAAGCGTGCTGATCCGCGAGGAGATCGAGCTAGCCAAGACCGAGATCGCCGAGAAGACCACGCGTCTGGCCAAGGGCGCGGTCGTGGCGATCGTCGCCGGCGTGTTCTTCTTGACGGCCCTGTTCTTCGTTTTGATCGGCTGCGCCTGGCTGCTCTACTACGAGCTGCCGATCGGCAACGCCTTCACCTTCTTCTGGGGCTTCTTCGCGATGGCGCTGATCCTCGTGATCCTTGGCGCGATCGCCGGCATCCTGGCCGCCAAGGCGGTCCGCAAAGGCGCGCCGCCCACACCGGAAATGGCGATCGAAGAGGCGCGCAAGATCCGCGAGACGGTCAGCGCCTCGGGCGCGCCGGCCCAGCCGGAGGCGCCGCCGATCCCCTCGCCGGGGGCGGAGCCGAGCGATAGCGACATCAACAAGGGGGCCGGCTATGGCACAACGCTCAGCGGCTGAGATCCGCAATTCGATCGAGTCAAACCGCGCGGAGCTGGCGGTCTCGCTGAACCGTCTGCACGGCGAAGTGGCGCGCATCACCGACTGGCGCGGCCAGCTTCAGCGCCACCAGCGCGAGGTGACGATCGCCGCCGGCGCGGTCGTGGGCCTGCTGGCGCTGAGCGCACGCAGGCGGCGCAAACGTCGCCGCAGCGGCTAGCTCCGCGCGCGCAGGCGGCGCGGACATGTCGGGCGGCCGGCGCCCGCGCGCGTAAGGCTCAGGACCGCCGCTCAGGCGAGTAGGGAGCGCGGGATAGCGCCCACGCCCACAAGACCGGGGCCCGTGTAGGTGCCGATCACGGGGCCGACCTCTGAGGTGAAGACCGGCTCCGATCCGAAGATCTCGCGGCAACGATCCATCAGGCGATCGGCCAGCTCCCGGGCCTGGATGTGCTGGACCACCCAGCCGTCGGCGCCCGCGTCGTGCAGCTCCTGGGCATAGCCGACCATCCGCTCGAACGCTCGCTTGGAGGTGCGCACGCGCTCGACCGGCACGATCTCGTACTCCAGCGAGAGGATCGGCTTGATCTGAAGCGTCGTGCCGATCCAGGCCTGCGCCTTGCCGACGCGCCCGCCGCGGCGCAAATACTCGAGCGTGTCCACGCAGAACCAGATCCGCATCGCCTTGCGCGTCTCGCGCGCGTGAGCGGCGACGGCCGCCTTGTCGGCCCCACCGCGCGCCGCGGCGGCCGCCGCCAGCAGCAGCAATCCGAGGCCGCCGCAGGCCGTTTCGCCGTCGATCACCTCGACGCGATCGGCCAGTCCTCGTTCGCCCAGCAGCGCGTGCGCCTGGCGCGCGGACTCACAGGTGCCGGAGATGCCGCCCGCCAGGTGGATCGAGACGATGTCGTGACCTTCGTCGAGCAGCGGTTCCCACACGGCCAGGAAGTCGCCGATCGAGGGCTGGGAGGTGGTGGGCAGCTCCGGGTCTGTGCGCAGCCGCTCGTAGAAGGCGTCGAAGCTCTCCATCTCTGACTCGCGCTGCGATTCGCCCTGCCAGCCGACGTGCAGGCTGACCTGGCCGATGCCTTCGCGCTTGGCCAGCTCGCGCGGGAGATAGTTGGTTGAGTCGCCGACGACCGCTACAGGTGGCACGCGCGGGGACGCTACAGCACCGTGCGGGCGCTGGACACTCAGCCGAGCCCCAGCCGAGCCGCAGCCGAGCCGGATCTCGCCCGCGCGAGTGCGAGCCGGGCAGAGCTTCAGCCGAGCCGGTTCTCGATCTGGGTGAAGCCGTTCGAGCCCGCGACGGTCGGCTCGGTCTCGATCTGCTCGGCCTGTGCCTCCTGTGCCCCGAGCGCGTCGGCCAGCTCGCCGGACTCGTACATCTCGGTCACGATGTCACAGCCGCCGATCAGCTCGCCCTTGTGGAACAGCTGGGGGATCGTCGGCCAGTTGGAGATCGCCGAGAGCTCCTGGCGGATGCGCGGGTCGGGCAGGATGTCCACGGCGGCGAACGGCGCCTGCAGGGACTGCAGCATCGCCACGGTGCGCGCCGAGAAACCACAGGCGGGCGCGTCGGGGTTGCCCTTCATGAAGAGGATCGTCTCGTGCTCTGAGATCGCCTCGGCGATCGCGTCGCGGATGGGGTTTGACTCGCTCTCAGACATTGACTGCTCCTGACGTTGCGTCGGCCTCGTGCGCGTGGGCGGCTTGCGTCTTCAGCGACAGCGCGTGGATCGCTCCGCCGATCTCCGAGCCGAACACCTCGTAGACGAGCTTGTGCTGCTCGATCCGGCTGCGACCGGCAAACGCCGCCGCCACCACGGTAGCGCGGAAGTGATCGCCGCCGCCCGTGTAGTCCTCGACCTCGGCCGTGGCGCCCGGGATGGCGGCCTCGATGCGCTGCTTGATCTCGTTTGCGCTGGGCATGGGGATCAGGTTAGCCGCTCATCCGAGCGCCCACAGCAAGGTATGCGCCGGCAGCAGCGTGTAGTGCTCGCTCACGCGCAGCGTGTCCTTCGTGGCCATTACGACCGGTCGGCCCGGCTGCACGCGCGCCGCGGCTGCGGCCGCCGAGAGGCTCGGATGCTCACGGTACTTGACCTCGACCAGATCGAGCTTGCGTCGCGGCCCGCAGACGAAGTCGATCTCGCCGCCGCGGGAGGTCTGCCATATGTGCATGCGCTCGGGCAACACGAACGTCTCGATCAGCCGCTCAGACGGTTCATAGCGGCGCAGCAGTGCGATGCCGACGGCATTCTCAACCAGCGCCGGGATGTCGGCGCGCAGGCCGGGCGCGCCCTCCAATGCGATCGTGTGCAGCAGTGGGTCGGCGAAGAAGACCTTCTTGTCCTTGGAGATCTCGTTGCTCTGCGAGCCGCCGCGCCAGAAGTAGGTGACGAACAGGAAGTAGCCGGCGGCCAGCAACTCGATGTAGTCGCGCAGGGTGACGTGGCTGGGCGAGCCGCTGCCGCGTCCGAGTGGGACATCCATCTCGCGCGCCATGCTGCTCCAACTGACCTTGGCACCGAGCGAGCGCACCACCCGCTCGAGCAGCGCCTGTGCGGCCGGGACACCGGCGCCCTTGCGCTGTAGCTCGCGCAGCAGTGAGTCCCAAAGCACTCGTCGTAGCGCGCGTGAAGGCTCACGCTCTCCGTTTGCGGCCTCGGCGACCGCGGCGGGCAGACCGCCGAAGCGCAGATAGAGTTCGAGTGCCGCCTTCAGAGCCGGGCCGTATGGGCGCATGTCGTGCAGTAGCGCGGCGCCGGCGTCCTCGCGCAGGTCGGATACGGTCAAAGCAGGCGATGGGGGGATGTCATCGTCCAGCGCACCGGCGAACTCGGCGAAGCTCTGCGGCAGCGCGAGGTGATCGATCCCGTCTCCTCGACGTCCCGGCAGTCGCTCGGCGGCGCCGCGCTGGAGATCGATTGCGGAGGAGCCAGTGCAGACAACGACATTCTCGCGAATCTGACCGTGATCCCAAAGCGACTTGATAGCCGTTTGCCATCCGCTCACGGCGGTCACCTCGTCGAGTAGGAGCAGGCCGGGACCGTCATCGTGACCCGCGAGGTCAAGCGCGCGGCGGACGCTTGCCGCGAGCTCTGAGAGGTGTCTTCCCTCCAGCAGGTCGAGCGCGAGGTACACGATCGACCGTGGTGGGGTCTCTTCGCGCAGAGCGCGCTCTACAAGCAACTTCAGGTCGGTGCTCTTGCCGACCTGGCGCGGTCCGCGCAGGATGTGGATCCCGGGTTGGCGCAGGTCGAGATCTGCGACGAAGTCGGAAGCCAGGCGTACGGGCTGCGTGTCGAGCGACGCCAGGTGGGGGTCGCCCGCCCGCCAGCCGGGGGTTGTCCACCAGGGGTTCTGCTCGAAGATCTGCTCATCGGAGATAGCCATGGTGGTTTGCGATTATAACAATTCATGCCCCTATTATTGAAAGATAATTTTCAAAAAGGGCAGCATGTTTTGGCGGTTAGCTTCCAATAAGGTTGGCATGAATTGCCTTGAATCTCGCCCGTCGGAACGTCGGATGGTCTGGTGGCGCACGCCCGGCGACGCTATACTTTGGAAAGCATGATCACGATCACCGACAAGGGCGCCGAGAAGGTCCACGAGTTTCTCGACGCTCAGCAGGCAGACGTCAACCTCGCGGGGTTGCGGGTGGGCGTGCGTGGGGGAGGCTGCTCGGGCTTCCAGTATCAGCTGGCTTTCGACGAGCAGCGCGACAGCGATGTCGTCTTCGAGTCCCACGGCTTGAAGCTGTTGGTCGACAACGAGAGTCTGCCGTTCGTGCGCGGCTCGGTGATCGACTACCAGGAAAGCCTGCAGGGCGCGGGCTTCAAGGTCGAGAACCCCAACGTGGTCGCGGCCTGCGGCTGTGGCTCGTCGTTCCGCGTCGCCGACGAAGAGCAGGTATCGGCGGTCTGACGGCGGGGGAGCGATGCGAGGCTGCGTCCTCGGTCGCTCAGGCCGGTTCGTTGTTCAGCGAGCGCCACAGGTAGCGGCAGGCCAGCGTGCGGTGCGGGCGCCAGCGCTCGGCCAGACGCTCGACGGTCTCCGTGTCGGGGATCTCCGGGAGGCCGTAGGCGCGTTCGATCGCGCGGCGGATTCCGAGGTCTCCAGGTGCCAGCACGTCGGGGCGATGCAGGTGGCTCATCAGGAACATGTGCGCCGTCCACTCGCCGATGCCCTTGACGGCCACGAGCTCTGCCATCACCTCCTCGTCGGAGAGATCGTCCAGTCGCTCGAGCTCCAGTTCGCCGGAGAGGATGTGCTTGGCCAGCGAGCGCATGAAGCCGACCTTCGAGCGCGACAGGCCGGCGGCCAGTCGCAATTCTTCCGGGTCGTCGGCCAGCAGCTGCTCAGGCGTCGGCGTGTGCCCGCCGAAGCGCTCCTTCAGGCGTCCGTAGATGGCGGCGCCGGCCTTGACCGAGAGCTGCTGGTTGACGACGGCGTGAAGCAGCGCGCCGTAGTGCTCCTGTGGGTCGGCCCGGGTGCGTGGCGGGGAGGGCAGCGTGCCGACCTGCTCGATCAGCCCCGCCATCACCGGGTCCGCGGCAGCGAGCGCCGCCACCGCGGCCTTCTGGGAGATGCGTGGGCTCAAGTTGCTCAGTCGGCTCGGACGACCGCGGGGTCGCTTTCGCGCGTTTCGCCCGTGGAGGGCACCGGGGCGTCTAGGGCCACCGGCTCGCCGTCGAGCGCGTTCAGTGCGCGTTCCAGCGAACAGGCGATGCAGGTGAAGCTCGGCGTGTCGCGAACCGTGAAGCGCGAGGCCTCGGTCGTGCGCAGCCGCTGCACGAGATCGAGGAACGTGCCCACGTCGTCGGTGTCGAAAGCGACCACGAACTCCTGATCGTCCAGGCCGAAGGAGTAGGTGGTGTGATTGTCCACGCCCGGGTATTCGCGCCCGACGGTGATGTGTCCCTGCATGATCCGCCATCGCTCATCCGCCGGCAACGCATACCACTCGCGCGACTTGACGAACGGGTATACGAACACGTACTTGCCTTTGAACCCACGCGGGCGGATGCGCTCGTCTTCGGAGTATTCAGAACTCTTGCGCATGCCCAGGAACGAATAGGGCTGCGCGGCCCACTTCATCAGCCCGCTCTGGGCGAGCACGACGTGGAACTCGTGAATACGGTCGAGGTTCTCGGCCTCGGAGATCAACAACAGTTCGGCGTCGCCGCGCGTGCCCACCAGCGAGAAGCTCTGCAGCAAATGACCGTCGGCGAAGTCCTCGCAGGCGGCGGCGAACTCGCGCTTGCCCTCGGCCCGCGTCTCGGCGTCCAAACGGCGCCAGGCGGGGTCGAGTGCCAGGAAGGTGTACTTGACGAAGTGTCGCTCGCTCATGTTTCCGCCCAAGAGGCTACAGTCTGCGGTGTGCGGATCGCTCTGGTGTCGCCGTACTCATGGACCTATCCAGGCGGCGTCACGCGCCACATCGAGGCGCTGTCGGCCGAGCTGCTCGCCCAAGGTCACGAGGCGCGCATCCTCGCGCCGTTCGACCCTGACGACGCGTTCTCGCGACGCGTCCACCGCGGCGCCGCTCCGCAGCGGCTCGATCCGCCGGAGAACTTCGTCTCGCTGGGCCGCACGTTCGGAGTTCCCGCCAACGGCGCCGTCTCGAACTTGACCGGCCTGCCCGGTGCGATCCTCGCGCTTCGTCGCGAGCTGCGCGACGGCGGTTATGACGTGGCGCATATCCACGAGCCGATCGTGCCGATGATCGGCTGGGACGCGCTGATGTCAAGCGGCGAGCTGCCGCTGGTCGGCACCTTTCACACTTACTCGACCAATCGTCTCACCAATAACCTCGGCGCGCTGGTGTTCGACGGGCGGCGGCGGATGAACCGCCTGCATGCGCGCATCGCGGTCTCGGAGGCGGCGGCGTGGACCGCGCGGCGCTTCTACGGCGGCCGCTATCGGATCATCCCCAACGGGGTGCGCTTGGAAGCGGAAGTGGACCGCGAGGTCAACCTGCGCGAGGACGGCGAGCCGCTGCGCATCCTGTTCATCGGCCAGGCCGTCGAGCGTAAGGGGCTGCCGGTGCTGCTGCGCGCGTTCGAGGCGCTGCGCGAGCAGGTGCCCGCTACGCTGACGCTCGTAGGAACTTCCGCGACGGAGATTGCGCCGATGCTGCTCGATGACCGGGGAGTGCGGGCGCTCGGCAAGGTCTCAGAGCAGGAGAAGCTGCGCGAGCTGCGCGAGGCTGAGGTCATGTGCGCGCCGTCGCTGCGCGGAGAGAGCTTTGGGATGGTGCTGACCGAGGCGTTCGCCGCCGCCACCCCCGTCGTGGCCTCCGCCATACCCGGCTATCGCGACGTCGCGCGTGACGGCGTGGACTCACTGCTCGTGGCGCCCGGCGATGCCCTGGCGCTGGCCGAGGCGCTGCGCACACTCGCGCTTGACCCCGCCCGACGTGCCGCGATGGCAAGCGCCGCAGGGCTGCGTGCAGAGCGCTTCTCCTGGGAGCACGTGGCCGCGGAGGTCACCGATGTCTATCGCGAGGCGATCGCGGTTGGGCAGCCCAGCACCCGACTTGCGCGCGTGGCGGTGCGTCACGGTCTCGCGCCGGCAGATCTGCGCCCGCGCAAGCCGCCCCGACGACTACCGAGCCTTGAGTCCCCCGCGCCTGTGCGCCACCGCGCGGTGCGTGTGCTCTCGCGCGCCGCGCTGGCGCTCACCTCGGTGGCCGGCATCGCGCTGGCGTTCCTAGCGCTTCAGAAGATCGGCGTCACGCGTGTGGTGGAAAGCCTGGTGGCCTCCTCGCCTGGCCTCGTGGCCGCCGGCCTGGGAGTGATGTGCGCGTCGATGTTCGTGCGCGGGATCGCCTGGCACGCGATCCTCAAGGCCGCGCCCACATGGCGCCCGGCACGCAGGCGCGACGCGTTGCAGGGCACGTTCATCGGCGTGCTGATGTCCGCCACTCTCCCCGCCCGACTGGGCGAGCCATCGCGTGCGTTGATCGTGGCGCGACGGATCGGCCGAGCGCGCGAGACGCTGCCGGTGGTGCTCGGCACGATGGTCTCCCAGACGCTGCTGAACCTGCTGGCCCTGGCGATCCTCGGCGGCGTGATGTTCTCGAGCGTCGACTTCGCCGGCCGCCACACGGCCGCTCTGCTGGTCGTCGCGCTCAGCCCCCTGGCGCTGCTGGTTGCGCTCGTGCTCGCGCCGGTGCTGGTGCCGCCGGCAGCGGTCTCGCGCTCGCGCCGAGCTGGAAAGGCGCTTGCGAGCGTGCGCATCGCACTTGTGCGGGTTCGTGCAGGTCTGAGCGTGTTTCGCCAGCCGCGTCAAGCGGCGATCGCCACAGCGATCCAGTTGGCGGCGTGGGGTTTGCAGTGCGCGTCTTGCTACCTGCTGCTGATGGCGCTGGGTCTTTCGAGCCAGGTTGGGTTTGGTGCGGCGGCCGCCGTTCTGTTCGCGGTCAACGTCACCGCGGTGATCCCAGCGACGCCCGCCAACGTCGGCGTATTCCAGGCAGCATGCGTGGCGGTGCTTGCGGGCGCCTACCACGTGCACACCGCCGACGCTCTGGCCTACGGCATCGTGCTGCAGGCGGTGGAGGTCGCCACGGCGGTGATCATGGGCGCCCCCGCGCTGGTGGGCGAGGGCCTGTCCTGGCGCGACGTGCGCCTGCGCACGATGCACGCGACGCCGGTCAAGCTGGGGCCGCTGCCGGGTGCTTCACGCGGCGCACCGTCGCAGGCGCAGTCCTGAAGGACGCGCAGGACCGGCGGGCGTCGCGGCGAATCGGCAGGGATGGCTGACGCTTGGGTCTACGTGCTGCGTTGTCGCGACGGGTCGCTCTACACGGGTTGGACGAACGATCTGGACAAGCGCCTCGTCCGGCATGCCGACGGGAAGGCCAGCCGCTATACGGCCAGCCGTCTGCCGATCGAATTGGCGGCGGCCTGGCCGATGTCAGATCGTGGCGCCGCGATGCGCGAGGAGGCCCGAATCAAGCGGCTGCCACGCTCGGCAAAGCTCGAAATGCTCGCTCAGGCGCCGGCGGTAGCCGGCTGATCCTCGGCTTCGACCGCGCCCTCCGGGGGGTCCTCCTCGCCGAGTTCGCCGAACAGCGAGGGATCGCGGTAGGAACCCTTGATGATGTCGTCGGGCGAGCCGTCGGGCAATAGGCGACCCTGGCGCGTGCCGAAGTAGATCGCCTGGGGGTGGTGGGCGATCAGCGCGAGCGTCGACTGCTCGGGAATCGGCGCGTAGCCGTCGGAGATGCGCATCCCGATCTGTGCGAGGTCGAGCAGCTGCTCGACCTTCAGGTGCTCGGCCTGCTCTGGCACCGCTGGATAGCCCCACGAGTAGCGCCGGCCCTGGGTGGCCGGGATGTCGAGCATCTTGCGGGCCTCGTAGTGCAGCCACTCGGCCAGCCCCTCGGCGGTCTGCACGCCGAGGCCGTGGGTGAACAGCTGCTCGGCGAAAGACCCGTCGGACTCGAGCTTTGCCATCAGCTCTGTGACCTCCGCGCCCACGGTCACGGCCTGCACGGCGATCACGTCGAGCTCGGCCGGCGGCGAGCCGTTGACCGCAGGCTCGCCCTCGGCGTCGACCGCCGGCCGGTAGAAGTCGGCCAGGCAGATGCGATCGCCCTTCGGCTGGCGCGGGCAGACGAAGCGCGTGAGCTCGCTCGCCGGATCGGCAGGATCGAGCGTTGCGTCCGGGCCGGCCACGCGCGGGTCGAGCACCACGATCTCGTTGCCGGCCGAATAGCAGGGGAAGAAGCCGAGCAGTGCGCGTGGATGTAGATAGGTCTGCTCTTTCCACATCCGCTCCAGCCGCGGTCGGAAGTCCTCGCGCAGGAGTGTCTTCCACGCCTCTCCCTTGACACCCTTGCCGCCCCAGTGGAGCTTGAACAAGACGTGTGTGTCGAGATGTGGGTAGACCTCGTCGAGGTCGACGGGAATCTCTTTGACGCCCCAGAACGGAGGCGTCGGGATCGGCGCGTCGGCGCGCGCGGCCGAGCGCACGGAGTCGTCGGCGAAGTTGAGCTCCTCGACGGGCTCCTCGCCTTTGGCGCGGAATGCCGTGGCGCCCGTGCGCAGCTTCTCCAGCAGCGCCGCGTGCGCGTCGTCGTCGACCAGCTGGTCCATCACCGCCAGGCCCTCGAAGGCGTCCTTGCAGTAGAAGACGCCCGGCTCGTAGGGCTCCTCGGAGTCTTTGCCGCCGGGGTACAGAGCGCGATAGCTGAACGCGCGGTTGATCGCCGCGCCACCGATCAGCACCGGGTAATCCAGGCCCTTCGCGTGCAGCTCCTGGATCGCGGCCGGCATCTGCTTGGAGGTCGAGACGAGCAGCGCGGAGAGGCCGATCGCCGTGGCCTGGTGCTCGACGGCGGCGTCGAGGATCGTCTGGATCGGCACCTGCTTGCCGAGGTCGACGACCGTGTAGCCGTTGTTCGTGAGGATCGTGTTGACGAGCGACTTGCCGATGTCGTGGACATCGCCGAAGACGGTGGCCAGGACGACCGTGCCCTTGGCATAGCCCTCGATCC
>JBOGXY010000040.1:0-16905 GCA_050696495.1 Solirubrobacteraceae bacterium | reverse complement strand
CGAGCGTGATGCTCAAGTGGATCCAGGACTCCTACCAGGCGGAGGTCGTCTGCTTGACCGTCAATCTCGGCCAGCCCGGCGAGGACTATGCGGTGATCGAGGGCAAGGCGAAGATGCTCGGGGCGCTGGAGTGCCACGTCGTCGACGCGCGCGAGCAGTTCGCGCGCGAATACGTGGCGCCGGCGATCAAGGCCAATGCGCTGTACGGCGGCGGCTACCCGCTGTTCACGGCGCTCGGGCGGCCGCTGATCGCCAAGCTGGCCGTCGACTACGCGCGCATCACCGGCTGTGACACGATCGCCCACGGCTGCACGGGCAAGGGCAACGACCAGGTGCGCATCGAGGCGACCGTCGCAACGCTCGCGCCCGAGTTGAAGACGATCGCGCCGGTGCGCTCCTGGAAGATGGGGCGCGACGAGGAGATCGCCTACGCCAACGAGCACGGCATCCCGATCAAGTCGGCTGGAATCGGGTCCCACCCACCCTCAGAGGTGGCGCCCTACTCGATCGACGACAACCTCTGGGGCCGATCATCGGAGGGACGCTGGATCGAGGACCTCGATCACGCGCCCGAGGACGACGTCTTCCAGCTGGTGACCCCGCCCGAGCGCGCTCCGGACGAGGCCGAGACCGTCGAGATCGAGTTCGAGCGCGGCGTTCCCGTCGGCCTGAACGGCGAGCGCATGGAGCTGGTCGCGCTGCTCGAAGCAGTTGCCGAGATCGCCGCCCGGCACGGCGTCGGCATCGTCGACCACATCGAGGATCGGATCGTCGGGCTGAAGGTGCGCGACATCTACGAGGTGCCCGCCGCCGCGGTGCTGCTGAGCGCCCACCAGGAGCTCGAGAAGCTCGTCTGCACGATCCACCAGAACCAGTTCAAGCCGCAGATCGACCGCCAGTGGGCCTATCTCGTCTACGCCGGACTGTGGTGGGAGCCGTTGCGCGGCGACCTCGACTCCTACATCGACAGCGTCAACGCCCAGGTCAGCGGCACGATCGGCGTCAAGCTCTACAAGGGCCATGCGCGTGTGGTCACGCGCTCCTCTCCCAATGCCGTCTATGACCAGTCGCTGGCCTCCTTCGCGCAGTCCGGCGGCCTGTTCTCGCAGACCGCCTCGCCCGGCTTCATCGAGCTGTGGTCGCTGCAATCGAGGATGGCCTGGCGCCTGCGCAACAGCTGACGTCCGCCGCCGCGCGTAGGGTGGGTGCTCGATGGCTATGGCCGAGCGCAGCGAGTGGCACCACGACCACCACGACGATCACGACGACGCCCCGCCGCTCGACGCCGCGGCACACGTCGAGGAGCGCGTTCGCCTGGCCGAAGATCGTGCTCGCGCCGCCGAGGAGCAGCGCCTGCAGACCGAAGGCCGCTGCTTTGCCGCCGAACGCCGCCGGCTCGATGCAGAGCGCCGGCTGGAGCAGGTCGAAGCGCTGCTCGAGGAAGCGCTACAGGCCGGCGTGCGGATGCGCGGGCTGGTCGGCGAGCTGAGCGAACTGGCCGGTTCGCTGCGCCAAGCGCTGCAGGCAAGAGCGGCCCAGGCCCCCCGTCCGAGCGCCGAGGACACGGTCGCGGCCGAGCACCGCGCCGAGATGGTCGACGCGCTTGCCTCCGCCGTCGAGCGCCTACGCGCGCGAGTGGATGAGGCAAAGACGGTCGAGCCCGAGCCCGACGTTGTCCAGCCCGCCGGTGAGCCTGTCCGAACTCAGCCAGCGCCCGTCCCGGCACGCCCGTCGCACAAGCACAGCCTCTCCGCCATCGCCCGCTGGCGCAACAAGCGCAAACAGCGACAAAGCGCCTGATCGACCCCTCGGGTCCGACCGCCCCGGGGCTTACCATCAGCGGGCCGTCGTGACCGATCCCTGCGCCCACCTGCACGTCCACTCCGAGTACTCGCTGCTCGACGGCGCCTGCAAGATCGATGCTCTGGCCAAGCGTGCGGCGGAGTTCGACCAGCCCGCCCTGGGGCTGACCGACCACGGCGTCATGAACGGCATGGTCGAGTTGCACAAGGCCTGCTCCAAGCAGAACATCAAGCCGATCTTCGGCTGTGAGATCTATCTCGTCGACGACCACGCCGCGGGCAAGGCCACGGCCGCCGGCGGCTCGACCAAGAAGGAGCGCAACCACCTGACGCTGCTGGCCCGCGACGACGCCGGCTATCGCAACCTCGTGCAGCTCTCCTCGCTCGGGTTCCTGGAGGGACTGCACCGCGGCAAGCCGACGCTCGACCTCGCCCAGCTACAGGAGCGCTCTGAGGGGATCATCGCCCTGACGGGCTGCCTTGCCTCACGCTTCTGTCAGCGGCTGCTCGACGACAGGCCACAGGACGCGCGCGCACACGCCGACGATCTGGTCAACATCTTCGGCGCCGAGAACGTCTACTTCGAGCTGCAGAAGAACGGTCTTACCGAGCAGGAGAAGTGCAACGAGGGGATCGTCTCGATCGCCCGTGAGATGGGCGGAGCGCTGGTCGGCACCGGCGACGTGCACTACCTGCGCCGCGAGGACTACGACCACCACACAGCGCTGCTGTGCGTGCAGACCAAGAGCACGCTCGCGCAGCCGAAGATGACCTTCGATACCAACGAGTTCTACCTGCGCGATAACGCCGAGATGGCAAGCGCCTTCGCGCAGTGGCCCGAGGCGATCGCGAACACGGTGCAGATCGCCGAGCGCTGCAATGTGGAGCTGCAGCTCGGCGGGCAGCTGATCCCCAGCTACGCCACGCCTGACGGCAGCAGCGAGCGCGACTATCTGCGCGCCCGCGTGCAGGAGGGGATGCGCGTGCGCTACGGCGACCCGCCGCCGGCGCATGCGATCGAGCGGATGGAGATGGAGCTGGGCGTGATCGACCGGATGGGCTTTAACGCCTATTTCCTGATCGTGTGGGACTTCGTTTCCTACGCCAAGCAAAACGGAATCGCGGTCGGTCCGGGCCGTGGCTCGGCCGCCGGCTCGCTGGTCTCCTACTGCCTGGCGATCACCGATGTGGACCCGCTGCGCTACGACCTGCTCTTCGAGCGTTTCCTGAACCCCGAGCGGGTGTCCATGCCAGATATCGACATCGACTTCTCCGTGCGCGGGCGCGAGCGAGTGATGCGCTACGTGACCGAGAAGTACGGGCGCGAGTCGGTCGCCCAGATCGTCACCTTCGGCAAGATGTTCCCGCGCGCCGCCACCCGCGACGCGGCGCGCGTGCTCGGCTATGACTACGGCGCCGGCGATCGTCTGGCCAAGCTGATCCCCGACCCGATCATGGGCCGCTCGCCCTCCTTCGAGGACTGCCTGAAAGGCAGCGAACCGCTGCGCAAGGTCTATGACGAGGAGCCCGACGCGCGGCGGATCGTAGATGTCGCCAAGGGCCTCGAGGGGATCGTGCGCAACTCCTCGATTCATGCCGCCGCGGTCGTGATCGCCGACCGGCCGTTGACCGACATCGTGCCGCTACAGCTCGCCGACGCGGGCACCGGCGAGGACGGCGAGCGCGCCTACCGCACCGTCACGCAGTTCTCGATGAAGCCGATCGAGGAGATCGGGCTGCTGAAGATGGACTTTTTGGGGCTGCGAAACCTGGATGTGATCGAGGACGCGCTGGACATCATCGAGCGCTCCAACCCAGACGCGGGACGCCTTGACATGTCAAAGCTGCCGCTCGACGATCCGCGTACCTACGAAATGCTCGCTCGCGGCGACTCGATCGGCGTCTTCCAGTTCGAGTCCGAGGGGATGCGCGCGGCGCTCGAGAGGGTCCGCCCCGACGAATTTGACGATCTGGTCGCGCTGAACGCCCTGTACCGGCCGGGGGCGATGGACCAGATCCCCGTCTATGCCAAGGGCAAGCACAATCCTGAGCAGATCAGCTATCGCGACGAGCGACTGCGGCCGATCCTGCAGTCCTCCAAGGGAGTGATCCTCTACCAGGAGCAGGCGATGCAGATCTCCAAGGAGATCGCCGGCTTCTCGGGCGCCAAGGCCGACGATCTGCGCAAGGCGATCGGCAAGAAGAACCGCGAGGCGATGGCCGCCCTGAAGCCCGAGTTCGTGGAGGGCTGCCGCGCCACCGGCACCAGTTCCGATGTGATCGAGTATCTGTGGCAGACAAACGAAAAATCCGCCGACTACTCCTTTAACAAGTCCCACGCCGCCTGTTACGGGCTGATCGCCTACCGCACCGCCTGGCTGAAGGCCAACCACACCGCCGAGTACATGGCCGCGCTGATCTCCTCGGTCATGTCCACCAAGGACAAGGTGCCGTTCTTCGTCGCTCGCTGCGAGGAGATGGGGATCGAGATCCTGCCGCCCGACGTCAACCTCTCAGATCACGAGTTCACGGTCGTTGAGCGCAACATCCGCTTCGGTCTTGACGCGGTGAAGGGCGTCGGCTACCAGGCCGTGGAGGCGATCAAGCATGCACGCGAGGAGGGCGGGTCGTTCGCCTCCATCTGGGACTTCTGCGAGCGCGTCGACAGCCGTGCGGTAAACAAGAAGGCAATCGAGGCGCTGATCAAGTGTGGCGCGCTCGGCTCCACCGGCGCCAGTCGCAAGGGGATGCTCGCGGTGCTTGAAACCGCCCAGTCGGCGGGCCAGAAGGCCCAGCAGGACGCGCTGCTCGGACAGGGCTCGATCTTCGATCTGGAGCCGGCCACCAGCGCGCCGAGCGCTCTGCCCGGCGCGGCCCAGGCCGCGCCGGGAGCGAGCCTGATGCGGCCCACCCATCCTCCGATCCCGGTCGAGGAGTTCGAGCAGGCCGAGCTGCTGGCGGTGGAGAAGGAAGCGATTGGCCTGTTCATCTCCGCGCACCCGCTCAAGCCGATGCGCGAGGCGCTGCGCGCCCGCGCCGACTGTTCGCTGAGCGCCCTTGCCGGGCGCCGCGACAAGGACTGGGTGAGTGTCGGCGGCATCATCACCGAGTCAAAGCGCATCCGCACCCGTAACGGCGATCACATGATGTTCGCCACGCTCGACGACCTGGAGGGCGCGGTCGAGATGCTGGTGTTCGGCAAGGCGCTGGCAGAGCACGAGGCCGCTCTGGCGGTCGATCAGGTCGTGCTCGTACGCGGGCGCGTCGATCACAAGGAGGCGGGCAAGACCTGCGTGGTCGTGCAATCGGTCGAGGCGTTCGCCCCTAGCGAGGAGGAGATCCAGCGAGCCGATAAGGCCGCGCGCAGCACGCGCATGGCCGAGACCGCGGCGGCCGAGCCGGTGCGCCTACAGGTCGACGCCACCCGTCTTCCGGCCGGCGCGATCGAAGAGATCAAGGACATCATCGAGACCCACAAGGGCGCCGCGGAGGTGGTGCTCGAGATGATCACCAGCGCCGGCACCCGCATCCTGCGCCTGGGCGAGGACTACCGCGTGCAGCACACACCGTTCGTGCTCGCGGAGCTCGAAGCGGCGGTCAGTCCGTCGCCTGCCCTCGCGGCTACGGCTTAGCGTCGGCGCTCGCGCGCCGCCAGGACTCGGTCAGTTCGCGGCCGCACGCTCGGCTACACCGCGCTCGTACAGCGCCACGGCATGCTCGATCTCCTCGCGCGTTGGGCCTGAGCGGTTCTCGCCGGGGGTCTCAAGAACGCACGGCAGACCCTGGAACGGCGGTGCGGACAGGAACGCGGCACAACCGGCCTCGCCCAACTCGCCCTCGCCGATATTGGCGTGACGGTCTTTGTTGGAACCAAGCGGCGTCTGCGAGTCGTTGAGGTGTAGCGAGCCGACCCGCTCAAGGCCGATCTTCTCGTCGATCTCGGCGCAGAGGGTATCCATGCCCGCGTTCGTGCGGATGTCATAGCCCGAGGCGAACAGGTGGCAGGAGTCAAGACACAGGCCGAGCCGCTCGCTGTTGGAGCCCTTAGCGCCGGAGGCCTCGAGCAACGCGGCCAACTCATCGATCGAGCGGCCGAGCGTGCCGCCGGCTCCCGCCGTGTTCTCCAGGTGAAGCGGACAGTCCTCGCTCTCAGCCAATGCCTCGGCGATGCTCTCGCCGGCCCGCCGCACCGCCGCGGCCGGATCGCCGGTCTTGGCTGAGCCCGGGTGAAGCACGACGCCACTGGCGCCGATCGCGGCGCCCACGCGCAGCGACTGCGTCAGCGAAGTGAGCGTCTTTGAGCGGATGTCGGGGTCTTCGCTTGCGCAGTTGAGCAGATAGACGGCATGAATCAACACAGCGTCGATCTGGCTCGCGTCCATCGCCTCGCGAAAAGCGGCGATCGCCTCATCGGAGAAGACGGTCGGGCGCCACATCCGCGGCGATTGGTTGAAGATCTGGATCGCCCGGCAGTCGCGCTCGAGCCCCCGCTCGACGGCCTTGGGCAGACCACCGGCCGGAGAAACATGGGCTCCGATTAGCATGGGCGCATCCTATGAGGCTTCGCTTCGCACCATCTCCCACCGGCGCTCTTCACATCGGCGGCGCGCGCACCGCCCTGTTCAACTGGCTGCTCGCCCGCCACAACGACGGCGTGCTGCTGCTGCGCATCGAGGACACCGACCGCGAGCGCTCCACGCCCGAGAACGTCGAGCAGATCCTCGACGCGTTGCGCTGGCTGGGAATCGACTGGGACGAGGGACCCGTGTTTCAGACTCATAGGAGCGAGCGCCACCGCGATGTGCTGCAGGCGCTGCTCGACAGCGGGCACGCGTATCGCTCGAGGGCGACCGCCGAGGATGTAGCCGCCTACAAGCGGCTGTACGGTGCCGAGCGCGGCTTTCGTGGACAGGACGATGGGGAAGGAGCGGTACGCCTGCGTGTGCCCGAGGGCGAGAGCACCGTCGTGCACGACGTCATCCGCGGGGACACGCGCTTTGAGCACGTGCACCTCGACGATCCGGTGATCGCTCGCGCCGACGGGTCGGTGCTCTACAACTTCGCGGTCGCGATCGACGACCTGGACGCTCAGATCACCCATGTCGTGCGTGGCGAGGATCACCTCTCAAACACGCCCAAGCAGCTGCTTGTGCTGCGCGCCGCTCGGGCGCTCGGCCTCGGTGGCGAGACGCCTGAGCCCGTCTACGCCCACCTGCCGCTGCTACACGGGCCGGACGGCAAGAAGCTCTCAAAGCGCCACGGAGCCGCTTCGGTGCAGGAGTTGCGTGACGCCGGCTACCTGCCGGCAGCGGTGCGCAACTATCTCGCCCTGCTCGGCTGGGGGGCGGGCGACGACGCGACCGTGCTCTTGACCGAGGAACTTGTCGAGCGCTTCACGCTCGAGCGCGTAAGCCGTAATCCCGCGCGCTTCGATGAGGTCAAGTTGCGCTGGCTCGACGGCGTGCACATCCGTACGCTGCCGGTGGCAGAGCTTGCCGAGCGCCTACTGGAGTACCTGCGACTGAACGACCCGGAGGCCGCTGAGGCGGCCGGCGCCGATCGTGCGTTGCTGGAGGGGGCGGTGGCGATCAGCCAGGAGAAGATCCAGACGCTCGCGGACTTCTGGCCGCTTGCCCGCTTCTTCTTCGTCGGCGTGGCCGACGATGCCGCCGCGCGCGAGCGCTGGCTGGGGGAGGGAGGCATCGAGGTGCTCGGCGACGCCCGCGAGCAGTTGCTGGCGAGCGCCGGCTTTGACGTGGCCGCGGTCGAGAGTGCTTTGACCGGCATCGTGCAGAGTCGCGGCGTCAAGCCGCGCGAGGTCTACCAACCGGTGCGCGTGGCGATCGCCGGCAGCACGATCTCACCCGGAATCTTTGAGAGCGTGGCCTTGCTTGGACGCCAGGAGACAGTGCGTCGCATCGAGGCGGTGCTCAACCCGTAGCCGCGAGTTGCCGATAGGACCCCCAGATGCCCACGGGGCGGCTCGGATGCCTCCCATTCACAGGCAAGGTTCTATGCCAACACAGGCGACAGCAACAAAGCAGCAACCCGAACGCGCCCAGCGAGAGCAATCGCCGGCGGGCTCTGAGCGAGCCGGCCAGGGCGCCGGCGTCGCGCTGGCGAGCGCGGGCGGCGGCGAGCGCCATCAGAACGAGGGGCACGGCCGCCGGTTGATGCTCGCCTTCGAGGCGCTCGATGCTTTCCCCGCGCTCTCAGAGTCGCGCGAGCGTCTGCTGGCGGTCATCTCCAAGGAGAACGTCGCCACCGCGGACGTCGTCACCGCTGTCGAGTCAGACGTCGCGCTGATCATCGCCGTGATGCGCTTGGCAAACGACGCTCGCACGAATGGCGAGCGCGTGGAAACGGTCGTGCAGGCGGTCGAGCAGCTGACCCCCCAGGCCGTGCTGGGGCTTGCCAATCGCGTGCGCACCTTTGATTTCTTCGAGCGCACCGGCGGCTGGGACACGGCACCCGAGCGTTTTCGACTGCACGCGCTTGCCACCCAACAGGCGGCCGACAGGCTCGCCGCCGAGGTCGGCTATGAGCACCGCGACCGGCTGACCGTCACAAGCCTTCTGCACGACGTGGGCAAGCTTGTGCTCGTGCAGGCCTATCCGGGCTACGCAAGCGAAGTGCAGAAGGGTCAACAGACGCCCGAGAAGCGCATCCACCGTGAACGCCGCGAGCTGGGGGTCGACCACGCGCTGGTCGGTGGCGTGCTCGCCCGTCGCTGGGGGTTGCCGGCGAGCATCGCCACCGTGATCGAGCGCCACCACAACGCCGACGTGAGCGGCGAGGCCGCGCTTGTGCGCCTGGCCGACATGCTTGCCCACTACGCCCACGGGGCGCCGGTCGCGCCGGCTGAGATGCTCGCCTGCGCGCGCTCGCTGGGGCTCGGGCCCGAGGAACTGCGCCGTGTGATGTATGAGCTGCCCAACTCGCAAGCTCAGCGTCAGCGCACGATCGATCCCTGTCCGCTCTCAGGACGCGAGCTGGGCGTGCTCGAGCGGCTGGCCGAAGGCAAGGTCTACAAGCAGATCGCCCATGAGCTGACGCTCTCCACCAGCACGGTGCGCACGCACCTGCACAACATCTACGGCAAGCTCGGCGCGGTGGATAGAGCTCAGGCCGTTCTGATGGCCACCGAGCGCGGTTGGCTCTAGACGCGTAGCATCGCGCTTGCGCGATGATCTCGATCACCAGCAAGTCTCCTTATGCCGTGGCCGCGCTTGCCGAGCTGGGGCGCTCGAGCGGAGCCGATCCCGTGCCGATCGGTGAGTTGGCGCGGCGTCGCGAGATGCCGGTGCAGTTCCTAGAGCAACTGTTCGCGGCGCTGCGACGGGCGGGGGTGGTCAACTCCCAGCGAGGGGTCAAAGGCGGCTATCGCTTTGCGCGCGAGCCCTCTCAGATAACGGTGCTTGAGATCGTCGAGTTGCTTGACGGGCCGCTGGGCCGCGACGCCGAGGGTGTGTTCGCCGAGGCAGCGCGGGCGGCACGCGAGGTGCTTGCCGCCACCACGATCGCCGATGTGGTGGAGTCCGAGGCGCGAGCCGCGGGCGCCGGCATGTACCACATCTAAAAACGGCTGAGCTGTCGCTCACAGGTGCGACGCCGGTGTCGCGATCGCTCGGATCACTATTGTCGTCGTGAGGTGACATCAATTCCGATCAACATTTCAGAGCTGGTCGGCAAAACGCCGATGATGCGTATCGAGCGCATGCTCCGGGAGGGTGCGGCGGCCGGCTTGGACGCTGAGATCTACGCCAAGCTCGAGTCCTTCAATCCCGGCGGCAGCGTCAAGGACCGCATCGGCGTCGCCATGATCGAGGCGGCTGAGACCGAAGGGCGGATCGAGCCGGGGCGCAGCACGATCGTCGAGGCCACCAGCGGCAACACAGGCATAGCCCTCGCTTTCGTCTGCGCCGCCAAGGGCTATGACCTGGTCCTCACCCTCCCGCAGGGCATGAGCCGCGAGCGTGAGATCTTGCTGAAACTCTACGGCGCCAAGGTCCAGATCACCGAATCGCTCGGCGGTATGAGCGAGGCCGTGCAGGCCGCCCGGGATATGGCTCGCGACAAAGACGTCTTCCTGCCCGACCAGTTCTCAAACCCCGCCAACCCCGAGGCCCATCGCCGCGCCACCGGCCCGGAGATCTACGAGGCCCTCGACGGCCGCGTCGACGTGCTCGTCGCCGGCGTCGGCACGGGCGGCACGATCACCGGGGTAGGCGAGTGCTTGCGCGAGCGCAACCCGAACCTGCGTGTCGTCGCAGTCGAGCCACGCGGCTCGGCCGTGCTCTCCGGCGCGCCGCCCGGCCCGCACCGCATCCAGGGCATCGGCGCCGGCTTCGTTCCACCGATACTCAACCGCGAGCTGATCGACGAGACGATCCCTGTCTCCGACGACGACGCCATCCAGACGGCATGGACGTGCGCGCGGCGCGAGGGGATCCTCGCCGGCATCTCCGGCGGCGCGGCGCTGTGGGCCAGCCTGCAAGTAGCCCAGCGCCCCGAATCAAAGGGCAAGCGAATCGTCACGATCATCCCCGACTCGGGCGAGCGCTACGTCTCTCAATCGTTCTTCGCGCCCGCATAACCCCGCTACCCTTTCCTCATCATGCTCGGCATTGGCACCGCGACGCGGGTCGCATCGGAGCTCCGTCGCGACGTCGCCGCAGCGCGCGATCGCGATCCCTCGGCGTGCAAAGTCGCGCTGATCGAGATCCTTGCCACATGGCCGGGCATCCAAGCGCTGCTCGCCCACCGCTTCGCTCACGCCCTGCACGGGGCAGGCGTGCCGCTGCTGCCGCGCCTGATCGCCTTCATCGCGCGCATGTTCACCGGCATCGAGATCCACCCGGCCGCCACGATCGGCAAGGGCCTGTTCATAGATCACGGGTCGGGTCTCGTGGTCGGCGAGACGGCCGAGATCGGCGACAACGTAACCCTCTACCAGGGGGTGACCCTTGGCGGTACCGGCTTTGTGACCGGCAAGCGTCACCCGACCGTGCAGGACAACGTCACGATCGGCTCGGGCGCCAAGCTGCTCGGCCCGATCGTGGTCGGCCACGGCGCCAAGATCGGCGCCAACAGCGTCGTCATCACCGACGTGCCGGCCAACTCGACGGTTGTCGGCAATCCAGGCCATCCCGTGCGAGTCGAAGGCCGCCGCCCCGAGGGCCCGGACGCCGACTGGATTCACCTCCCCGACCCGATCGCCGAGGCGATCGGAGGCCTGGCCAGTCGCATCGGTGCGCTCGAGCGCGCGGTGGCCGAGCTCTCCGGTGAGGACGCCGAGCCGCCGGCGGAGGTGCGCCCGCTGCGCACCGTCAAGGGGCCGAGCCCGGCCGGGGGCTGATCGCTGCACGCTCGGGCGTCGTAAACGGGATGCGAAACGGCGACGGTGACGTGGGTGCGTAACCTGTGTGTTACAATCTGCCAAATGCAAGATACGACCTTTCATGATCGGTTTCTCGCTGACCAACTCTCCGATCCAGAGTTTCGTACTGAATTTGAGCGTGAGCGCCACGAGGCAGAGGCGGTCGACGCGATCGTCGGCGCGCTCGACGGTCTGCGCGATGAGCGCGGTCTGAGCAAGGCAGAGCTTGCTCGCCAGATCGGCAAGAATCCGGCAAGCGTGCGGCGCACGCTGACTGCTCCAGGCAACCCAGAGTTGCGAACGATCATCGCCATGGCGGAGGCTCTCGGAGCCGATGTCAAGGTCCTCCGTCGAAGCGCGCCGACCAGTCGAAAGGCTGCATAGCAACCCTCGATTATCCGCAGATGCGCGTAGGGTCAACGCGATGATATGGGGTGTTGTCTACTACCAAACGCGCACCGACACGGTGCCCGCGCTGCAGTTCCTGCTCGGCTGTCCGCTCGCGGTACGCGCCAAGTTGCTAGCTGTGATCGAGGTTGTCCGAGCAGCCCCGCCTCCAGCATTCAGCGGCGGCGGCAAGTGGGAGGTGATGCACGGAAAGATGAACGGCTACTACGAGATCCGCTGCACCGGACCGGGACGGCGGCACTATCGCCTGTACTGCGTGCTCGACAACGGCTCCCCTGAGGAGCTCGCCGCACGAGGATTTGATCGGCCGCAGATCGCGGTCATCAACGGTCTCGTCAAGCCCAATGCGACCCTGTTCACGGACCCCGAATACGCCCGACAGGTACGCAAGTTTGGGGAGAACTACCGGGCGACTTTGCCGCGTCCGATCGCGCACCAATTCCGCCGTGACGCTCAGTAGAACACCGTCCGGCAGCGGTGTCTCGGGCGCGCCTTGTACTCGGGCGCTTGCCCTCGCGTCCACAGCCAGTTGTCGATCTCGCGCTCTGAGATGCCTGTACGCTGCGAGATCAGCGCGCAAGCATGCACGGCGCAGGCTCTGATCTCGCGCTCGGCGCCGCCCAGCGACAGGCGCTCGCCGGTATCGATTCGGGCCGCAAGGGCCTCGTCATAGACGAGTACGCCGTCGCAGCGCAGAACGTGAGGGACGAGGTTGTCGGCGAAGATCGTCAGGCGGTCGAGGTCGGCGAACTCGGCGACGCCGGCCAGCGCGAGGTCGCTGGGCAGGATCTGAGCGCGCTTGTAGAAGCCGTGGTCGGCCCACATCCTCATGCCGGTGCCGACAAGTTCGGCCAGTCGCACCGCTGAACCGCCTGCCAGCTCTACGACGTCAAGCGCTCGTCGGGCGGGTGGGCCGGCCAAAAAACGCCCCAGCTCGCGCAGCGCCTGTGCGTACAGGCTCATCAGCTCGCTGCCGGGGTCTTGCCCCAAGATGACGGCGATTTCCACGCTGTCCACCCGCGCCAGCCACGCGCTCGTCGGGGGGCCGTGCGTGCGCACATGGTCAGCGAAGTTCCAGGCGACCGTGAAGTAGCCGCTGACCGGCTCGCCGTGCGCCATCCGCTTACGCAACGTCGGAAACCAGCCCGAGCCGAAGTTGATCGCGTCCAGCGCGAGCATGTAATCGGCGACGTCCGCCGGCGAGCCCTCCAGGTAATGGCGCTCGGGGTCGAGCGCCGGCGGCTCCGCTGGCGCGACCTGCGCGCACGCGTCGAGGTCGATCCTGACTTGACGCGCCCCGGCCGCAACCAGTCTGCCGTGGGTGCGGACGTCATCCACCAGCGACACGCCGCAAGCTTAGGGCGGCGCGAGCTACCGCGGCGGACGCTTCGCCGAACCCGTCGGCCGCGCCGAAACCGTCTTGGTCGTACTGGGCGTCGCCACGTTCGTGCGCGCTTCCAGGTGCTGCTCGCATGTTTGGCCGGCGTTGGCGCTGTTGGCTCCGTCGGGGCAGACGGTGTTTAACCAATGAGCGCCTTTGAACGACGCGTCTTTCACGTCGGCGCCGATCAGGTTGACTTCGTTCAGGTCGGCCCCGTCGAAGTTCGCCTTGCGGAGGTTGGCCTGGCTGAGATCGACTGACTTTAGCTTTAGGCCTTTGAAGTTCGACGCCACGAGGCTGGTGCCGGCGAGGTCGGTGCCTGTCAAGTTCGCTCCGTGGAAGTCCGGCGGAGGGTCGGTCGGGAGAGCGAGCGCGACCGCGAAGATCCCGACCCCGGCCGCCACGATGGCGCCCGCAAGCATCTGCCTGACGGCGTGCACGCGATTGGCGATCTCCAGGTAGGCGGCCTGCGCCTCGATCGCCCGTACCGTTTGTTCGTAGAGTTCAGCGCGGTGTTCGGCTGCTTCGGCGTTGAGAGCGCTCGCCTCCGTGCGCTCTTTGAAGTTGTCGAGCAGCGCTTTCGCGTAGTCGGCTTCTGCTGATCTCGTCTTCTCCACCAGTTGCTCGACGTTGAGAGCCAGGCCCTTGAGCAGCGCCTCGGAGTCGAGCATCGAGGATAGGTAGGACGGGGGCGAGTAGGTCTCGGTTACGACCAGACTGCTCGCCGAGACGGTGCTTGGCTTGAGGATCGAGGCGGTCGTGTAGAAAAGCCATCCGACGCCCATCAGGGCTACGGTCATGCCGACAAGGGCAAGCGCCAGATAAGATGTCGAGTGCACTTTTGCGAGGCTGGAGAGCCCCAGTCCCGCGATCAGAGCGGCGGCCACGCCGCCAAGGCTCTTCAGGCCCCACTTGGCGTTTTCGCGGATCGCGTTCGCTGCATTGCGGTATTCGCCGACGACCGTCGGAGCGGCTTCAGCCATCCTCCGGTCCCACCTCGACGATTAGGGCCAGGCCCAGCTCGTCGACCAGTTGGGCCAGTGGTACGAACGTCCCCACGTCGACCGCCTCGGCGTCTACCAGTCCGATCCGAGCCGTGTCGCCTTCGATGGTCACGCTCTTCAGCAGCTCCTGGGGCGACTGGTCGGCGATGTCAGTCGGGGCCACGAGCACGACCCCACCGGATTTTTCTTTTGGTTTGACAGTGCGTCCGGGACCAGGCGGGGTGACTGTGATGTCCAGCTCCAGCGCCTCCCCGGCGGGTAGCGGCAATCCCTCTGGATGCTGCGAGAGCCCCTGGAGGGTGGTGTCCGTCTTTAGCGACTGAATCTCAAATCTCGCCACTAGTCCGCCTTTCGGATCAGAACTATACAGGCGCGGGCTGTAGCGACCCGCCGTAGTGCTCGCCGCCCCCGCCCCTATGCTCCAAAGGGTGTCCCCAGCCGAGCAAGCCGAGCGCGTCGACGCCCTCCTGGAGGGCCTGAACGAGCCCCAGCGCGAGGCGGTCACTCACGGCGAGGGGCCGCTGCTGATCCTCGCCGGGGCGGGCAGCGGCAAGACGCGTGTGCTCACCCACCGGGTCGCCTTCCTGATCTTCACGGGGCAGGCGCATCCGAGCGAGATCCTGGCGATCACGTTCACGAACAAGGCGGCGCAGGAGATGCGCGGCAGGGTGGAGCGGTTGCTCGGAGGCGCCGGTACCCGCGGGATGTGGCTGATGACCTTCCACGCCGCCTGCGCGCGAATCCTGCGCGCTCAGGGCGAGCGGCTGGGCTACACCTCGCGCTTCACGATCTACGACCAGGCCGACTCGCGGCGGATGGTCAAGCGCTGCATGGAGGAGATCGGCGTCGACTCCAAGCGCTTCGCGCCGGCGGCGATTCACGGCGAGATCTCGCGCGCCAAGAACAAGCTGCTCGGCGGCGAGGACTGCGCCGGGCGCGTCGGCTCGGTCTTCGAGGAGGTCGTCGGCGAGGTCTACCTGCTCTATGAGAAAGAGCTGCAGCGGATGAACGCGATGGACTTCGACGACCTGCTGTTCCGCACCGTCAACCTGCTCGAGCTCTTTGGAGACGTGCGCGAGCGCTACGCCGGCGCCTTCAAGCACGTGCTCGTAGACGAGTACCAGGACACCAACCATGCCCAGTACCGGCTGCTGCAACTGTTGGTAGGTGGAGGTCGTCAGCGACCCGCCCAGGGCGAGCCCGTGAACCTGGCCGGGCATCGCAACCTGGCGGTGGTCGGCGATGACAGTCAGTCGGTCTACGGGTTCCGTGGAGCGGACATCTCCAATATATTGGACTTCACCGAGGACTTCCCCGACGCCCGTGTCGTCAAGCTCGAGCAGAACTACCGCTCCACACAGACGATCCTCTCGGCCGCCAACGCGGTGATCGCCAACAATCGCGGCGGCATCGCCAAGCGGCTGTGGAGCGAACGAGGGAACGGCGCTCCCATCAAGGTGCGCTGCCTGGAGGACGAGCACGCCGAGGCGCGCTTTCTGGTCGGTGAGATCGAGCGGCTGGTTGACGAGGGCGCCTCGCGCGCGGAGATCGCCGTCTTCTACCGAACAAACGCGATGTCGCGGGTGATCGAGGACACGCTGGTGCGGCGTGAGATCGCCTACCAGGTGATCGGCGGCACCAAGTTCTACGAGCGCGCGGAGATCAAGGACGCGATCTCCTACCTGGCCTGGATCGCAAACCCGTATGACGTCGTCAGCTTTCAGCGCGTCGCCAACTCGCCTCGCCGCGGGCTCGGGCAGACCTCGCTCTCGCGGATCGTCGCCCACTCCGCAAGCGTCGGCGAACCGGTTTGGGATGTCGCCGCCGCCGCCGAGAAGATCCCCGGCCTCGGCGCCGCCGCGATCAAGGCGCTCGGGCGCTTCATGGCAACGATGGCCGATCTACGCGAACTGGCGCACACGGGAGTGCCGGTGGGCGAGTTGATGGAGGCGGTGCTGCAGCGCTCGGGCTACATCGAGGCGCTCGAGGCCGAGTCGGTCGGGCACGGCGAAAAGGCGTTCGAGTCGCAGGGACGGCTGGAAAACCTCGCGCAGCTGGTGGAGGTCGCGCACGAGTTCGACGCGGCTCGCTCCGAGATGGGGACGCCCAGCGGCGACGGCGGGCCGACAAACGGCGAGGTGGCGGGCGAGGCCGGGACCGTAGGCAGCGGCCCGGGCGCTGAGGCGGACATCGCCAACGAGGATCTCGAGCTATTCCTGCAGGAACTGGCGCTGAAGTCCGACTCGGACTCGCGCCGCGACGAGCAGGGTCTCGTGACGCTCATGACGCTGCACAACGCCAAGGGCCTGGAGTACCCGATCGTGTTCGTCGCCGGCTGCGAGGAGGGCGTCTTTCCCCACCAGCGCGCGCTCGACGAAGGCGAGATCGAGGAGGAGCGGCGTTTGTTCTACGTCGCGGTGACACGCGCGATGAACGACCTCTACCTCACCTACGCGCGCAGGCGCACGGTGTTCGGCACGCCGTCGTATGCCCTCTCCAGCCGCTTCCTGGATGAGATACCGGCCGATCTGACCGAACGCGACGAGCTGGCGCCACCGCGCCCGGGCGGTGCCGGTCTCGGGCTGGGTGGGATCGGCGCCACGCGCGGCGGGCTGATCGGCGCCGCGCCCGGGGGAGGTCGGCGAGCGCGGGTTGGCATGGCCCCAGCTCGATCGACGACGGCGGGCGCCGATCGCTCCGGGTCCACGCAGGCCTACCGTCTCGGCGAGGACGTCGTGCACGCCGCGTTCGGCGACGGCGTTGTCACCGGCGTTGAGCCGGGCGGGATTATCGTCGTGCGCTTCTCCGGCGATGGCTCGGAGCGCAAGCTGATGGCCGATTACGCGCCCGTGTCGCGTCGCGGCTAGGACCGATATAGGGACGACAGGGCCACATGTGGCCCTGTCCCGGACGGTGCATGCACCGTCCGGC
>JBOGXY010000039.1:0-9804 GCA_050696495.1 Solirubrobacteraceae bacterium | reverse complement strand
TCGGCGATCAGGTCCTCGATGTCGATCTCGTCCTCGGAGTGGCTGAGCTCGGTGCGCCGCGGGTCGCCGAAGCGCTCTGAGATCTCACCGAGCTCCTCCTTGATGACCCCGAGCACACGGCTCTCGTCACCGAGGATCGCGCGCAGCTCGACGATCCGCTCGGTCACGTCTGCGTGCTCCTGCTTGATCGCGTCGGCCTCGAGCGCCGTGAGCTGGGAGAGGCGCAGGTCGAGGATCGCAGTTGCTTGGATCGCGCTCAGCTCGAAGCGCTCGACGAGCTGTTCGCGCGCGGCTTCACGATCGCGCGAAGCGCGGATCAGGTCGATGATCGCGTCGAGGTTGTCGAGCGCGATCAACAGCCCCTCGAGGATGTGCGCACGCGCCTCCTTCTCCGCCAGCTCGTGCTTGGTGCGCCTGACGATCACCTCGCGCTGGTGCGCCACGTAGTTGTGGATCACCGCGCGCAGGTTCAACGTGCGCGGCACGTTGTCCACGAGCGCCACCATGTTCACGCCGAACGTGCTCTGCATGGAGGTGTGCTTGTAGAGCTTGTTGAGCACCACCTTGGGGATCGCGTCGCGCTTGAGCTCGATCACGAGGCGCATGCCGCGCTTGTCGGACTCGTCGCGCAGGTCTGAGATCTCGGGGATCTTCTTCTCGTGTACGAGGTCGGCGATCTTCTGGATCAGGCCGCCCTCGCCGCCCTTCTTGACCATGAAGGGAAGCTCGGTGACGACGATCGCCTCCTTGCCCTGCTTGAGCGGCTCGATGTGCGCCTTGGCCTGGACGCGCACGCGTCCTTTGCCCGTCTCGTAAGCGTCGCGGATGCCGGCGTGGCCGAGGATGATCCCGCCCGTTGGGAAGTCCGGCCCCTTGACATGGGCCATCAGCCCGGCGACGTCGATGTCGTGATCGTCGATGTAGGCGATCGTCGCGGCGATCACCTCGCGCAGATTGTGCGGGGGTATGTTCGTCGCCATCCCGACCGCGATCCCCGAGGAGCCGTTGACCAGCAGGTTGGGGAAGCGCGCCGGCAGCACCAGCGGCTCTTGGCGCGAGCCGTCGTAGTTGGGCACGAAATCGACCGTGTCCATGTCGAGGTCGCGCAGCATCTCGGTGGCGATGCGTGCCAGGCGGGCCTCGGTATATCTCATGGCGGCTGCCGGATCGTCGTCAACCGAGCCGAAGTTGCCCTGGCCGTCGACTAGCTCGTAGCGCATCGAGAAGTCTTGGGCCATGCGCACCAACGTGTCGTAGATGGCACTGTCGCCGTGCGGGTGATAGTTGCCCATCACCTCTCCGACGATCTTGGCGCACTTGGCGTAGGAGCGGGTCGGGCCGAGACCAAGCTCGTTCATCGCGTAAAGCACCCTGCGGTGCACGGGCTTCAGGCCGTCGCGCACGTCCGGCAGGGCGCGGCCGACGATCACCGACATCGCGTAGTCGAGGTAGGCGGTGCGCATCTCCTCCTCGAGCGCGCGCGGTTCGATATTGCCGCCGCTCAAAGTCTCAGGCGTGGCCATCTTGGTCCCCTTGATCTGCGCATATCTGCGTCCTCGGTCGCTCATGTGCAGAGCACATTTCGCTCCCTGCGTCCTTGACCTGCTTGATCCTGAGGACCAAGACGCTCATGTGGTAACTACACGTCAAGGTTTGCCACGGCTCGAGCGTTATCTTCGATGAATGCCCTACGCGGCTCTACCTGGTCGCCCATCAGCATCGAGAAGATCCTGTCGGCTACGGCCGCGTCCTCTAGTGTCACCTGGGCTAGCGTACGGCTGGCGGGGTCCATCGTCGTTTCGGCGAGCTGCTCGGCGTTCATCTCCCCGAGGCCCTTGAAGCGCTGAAGCTTTACGCCCTTCTGCGCCACCGTCATGACCACGTCGCGCAGCGCCTCAAACGACGGCGCCGTGTCGCGCACGTCGCCAAGGCTCACCTCAAATGCGGGGGTGCCCGCCAGGTCGATCAGCTGGGCGTGCACAGCCGCCAATTGTCGGTACTCCTGAGACTCGAACAATCCCTGCTTGAGGCGGTGGGTGCGAGCGAAACCGGTACGGGTCTCGGTTGCCTTCACCCGTAGCTCTTGCTCGTCTTGGCCGACGAGCTCGGTGGCATGGGTCTCGCCCTCGAGGCCCTCGCGCGAGAGCAACTTCACTGCGGCCTCGGCGCTCATCACCTGCTCGCCGAGCAGCGAGGACTCCTCGAGGAACTGGACCATCTCGTGGCCATGCACGGCACGTAGCGAGGAGGCCCATCCCTCGTACTGCTTGAGTAGCCGCACGAACTTCTGCCAGCGTGCCTCGGTCAGCTTGAACTCGCTGCCGTGGCGGTCAAAGACGTTTAGCTTCTCCCACTTGTCGGCGAGCAGAATGTCCTCGAGTTCGTGCTCCTTCTCGATATAGCGCTCCTTGCTTCCCTGCTTGATCTTGTAGATCGGCGGCTTGGCGATGTAGACGTAGCCGGCCTCGATCAGCTCTTGCATCTCGCGGAACAGAAGCGTCAACGCGAGCGTCCTGATGTGAGCTCCGTCCACGTCAGCATCAGTCATAAGAATGATCTTATGGTACCGAGCGTTCTCTAGATTGAACTCGTCTCGAACGCCTGTCCCAACGGCGGTGATCAGCGCCTGAATCTCGGTGTTCTGCAGAACCTTGTCGATCCGTGACTTCTCGACGTTGAGGATCTTGCCTCGGAGCGGCAGGACGGCCTGCGTGTTGCGGTCGCGACCCTGCTTGGCCGAACCACCCGCGGAATCGCCCTCGACCACGAACAGCTCAGCCAGGCTCGGGTCCTTGACCGAGCAGTCGGCGAGCTTGCCGGGAAGCGTCGAGTTCTCGAGCGCTGACTTACGGCGCGTCAGGTCTCGGGCCTTGCGGGCCGCGTCGCGTGCGCGTTGAGCCTGCACGGCCTTGACGATCACCGCGCGGGCCTCGCTGGGATTCTCCTCAAGGAACTCCGAGAGTCCGGCGTTGACTATCGACTCGACCAGGCCGGCCATGCCCGGGTTGCCGAGCTTGGTCTTGGTCTGCCCCTCAAACTGGGGCTCGCGCAGCTTCACGGAGATGACGGCCGTCAGGCCCTCGCGGGCGTCCTCGCCGGAGAGGTTGTCCTCTTTTTCCTTGAGCAGCCCGTGATCTCGGGCGTACTTGTTCAGGGTGCGCGTCAGCGCCGAGCGGAAGCCCGACATGTGCGAGCCCCCCTCGCGCGTGTTGATGTTGTTGGCAAAGGAATGGATCGACTCCTGGTAGGAGGAGTTCCACTGCATCGCCACCTCGACTGCGCCTTCCTCCCCCTCTGCTGAGAAGAACACGACCTTGCGGTGCACGGTGTCCTTGTTCTCGTTGAGGTAGGCGACGAAGTCCTCGATACCTCCGTCGTATTGGAACTCGGCGGAGTGCCCCTCGCCTCGCTCGTCGGAGATCGAGATCGCAAGGCCGCGCGTGAGAAAAGCCGTCTCGCGCAGGCGCTCCTCAAGCGTGTGGAAGTCGAAGTCGAGCGCCTCGAAGATGTCGGGGTCGGGCAGGAACGTGATGATGGTCCCCGTCTTCTCGCCGGCCGCGAGTTTCTCGCCGCGCTCTAGCTCGTGCTGGGGCGCCCCTCGCGAATATTCCTGGTTGAACACGTAGCCGTCGCGGCGCACTTGCACCTGCAGACGCTCAGAGAGCGCGTTGACCACGGACACCCCGACGCCGTGCAGCCCGCCGGAGACCTTGTAACCGCCGCCGTCCCCGAACTTCCCGCCCGAATGAAGGACGGTCAGCACGACCTCGACGGCGGGGCGACCCTCCTTCTCGTGCATCGCGACCGGGATGCCGCGGCCGTCGTCGACGACAGTGATCGAGTTATCCGGATGGATCGTCACAGACACCTCGCTGCAGAAGCCGGCGAGCGCCTCGTCCACAGAGTTGTCCACAACCTCGTAGACGAGATGGTGCAGACCCATCACTCCGGTGGAGCCGATGTACATGCCCGGGCGCTTGCGTACCGCCTCGAGTCCCTCCAACACCGTTATGTCTTGCGCGTCGTAGCTGGCCTCGCCGGCTGTGGAACCCGTACCGGGCGCCGTGTCCTCCTGTGAGCTGCGCGAGCTCGATGTCTCGTCCGTCAATGATCCTCCGATGACGTGAAAACGCCCCAGATCCGGGTGTCCTGCACCTCGGTCCGGGGCGGGGAATCTGTTTGTCGAATGATAGCACAGAGAGCACCCGGAACTTGGGCGTAGAAGGCCGAGAAACGCCTGCAACCAAGCCAGATTTGTGCCGTGAGCAACGCTCAGACGAACCAACCGCCCAAGCCGGGCCCACGCGACGCTCGCCAGACCGGCGAACTCAGCCGGTTCGGCAGCGAAGCTTCGTTATCAGCGGCTCGCCGAGGGCGGCGTTCAGCTGCTCTGTGAGCTGCCCGCCCATCATCTCGAGCTCCGCCGACCAAACGGCATCCGAGCAGGTCACCGTCAGGACACCGTCTCGCTCGGCGGTGGGCGCGCCGGCGTCGGCGATCAGCTCTCCGACGGCTTGGCGCCAGATTCGCTGCACCTTCGCCAGGGGAACCGCCGGTTCCAGATCCCCCGCCAGTCCTTGGACCGCCAATGCGAGCGGTCTGGGCGCCCGGCGCTTCATGCCGCGATCGCCTCTTGCATGATCGCGCCGGAGGAAATACGCAGGCGCGTTACCGACGCGCCGGTGGCTCCGGGTACGTGTGAGAGGTCCGTGGTCGCGATCAGGCTTTGGCCGCCGTCGCCCAGCTCCCTCGCCAATAGTTCGCGACGAGTGCAGTCGAGCTCGCTCATTACGTCGTCGAGCAGCATCAGCGGTAGACGATCGCGCTGCTGGGCCAGAACCGAGCGCTCGGCCAGCAGCAGCGCAAGCAGTGCCAATCTTTGCTCGCCCTGCGATCCGTAGGAGCGCAGCTCGCGTCCGTCGCGAACGAACGCCAACTCGTCGCGGTGTGGCCCGTGCGTGCAGAAGCCCCGCTCGATGTCGCGGGGAAGGCGCTCTCGCAGCTCCTGCACGAACTCCTCGACGCCAAGCGCCTTCGAGCGCGGTCTGTACTGGAGTGCGCAGTCGCCGCTCAAGCCCAGTTGCTTTGCGCGCTCGGCGAACGGCTCGCCGAGCAGCAAGGCGAGCTCTGAGCGGTCCTCGCGTAGCGCGATCGCGTGACGTGCGAGCTCAGCGTCCCAGCTCGCAAGCGTCGCGCGTGAGGCACGAGAGGCGCGAATGCCCGCTATCAACGCGTTGCGCTGCGCCAATGTGCGCGAATAGTCACGGCGGGTGGCCGCGCGAGCAGGCCACAGCGCCGCCACCAGCTGGTCCAGATGCGAGCGGCGAAGGGTCGGCGGGCCCTTGATCAAGTCCAGGCGATCGGGCGAGAACACGCTCACAAGCGGTCGCTGCTCTGTGTCTGTCAATCGCTCCACGGGCGCCCCGTCGACGGTCATGTGCTTTGGCGAGCCCGGTTGAAAGCCGACGGTCAGCTCATGGGGCCTACCCTGCTCGCGTAGGGAGACCACCACTCGCGCCGCCTGGGCCCCGAAGCGCACAAGCTCGCGCTCGTTGCGTGTGCGCTGCGAATGTCCGGTGCAACCGAAGTACAGCGCCTCCAGCAGATTGGACTTGCCCGCCCCGTTGGGGCCGTGCACGACCGTCAACCCGTCCCCGATCTGCGCTTCAGCGCGAGCGTAGGTGCGAAAGTCGCGCAACTGCACGGCGAGCACCTGCATGCCGCATCTAATACGTGACCTCAGGACCAAGTAGCTCAAGGACGCAGCCCGCGTGGCGTACTGCGTACGCGAGCGGGCGAGGACGCAGAGATACGCCGGTCATGGGGTCACGTATTCAGGCGGATCGGCATTATCAGGTACACGAACTCGCCGGCCTCTGGCGACTCGATCAGGCCTGGGCGCAAGGGGCTGATCAGCTTCAGCACCAGCTGCTCTGACTCCACGCTTTCCAGGCCGTCGCGCAGGAACTCCGGGTTAAAGCCGATCTCCACGGGCTCACCGCTGAATGGGACCGGCAGGCTCTCGCTGGCCTCTCCGACGTCGGGGGTCTGAGCCGAGACGGTCAGCTCGCCCTCGGTGAAGCTCAGGCGCAGCGGCGCGTTCTTCTGAGCCAGCAGGCTTACGCGGCGAACGACCTCGACGATCTCCGCACTGTCCAGGCGCAGTTCATGCTCGACAGACTCCGGCAACAGCTGCCGGTAGTTGGGGAACTGGCCGTCGATAAGCCGCGAGGACAAAACGACCTCACCGACCTCGAAGACGATCTGGCTTTGACCTAGGCTTACGCCCAACTCCGCATCCTCGATCGATTGAGCGATGCGCGCCAACTCCTGCAGCGCGCGAGCCGGCACGTTTGCCTCGAGCGGAGCATCCAGTTTGGCCTCGATAGTCGTGTGCTTGACGCTCAGCCGATAGGAGTCTGTCGCGACCATCGTCAGATCCTGGCCGGTGGCTGAGATCAAAACACCGGTAAGGACCGGCCGGGTCTCGTCTTTGGAGGCCGAGCGGGAGACCTGCAGAGCGGTATCGACGAAGGCCTTGCTGGGGAGCTTGATCGTCGTAGCCGCACCGGCGTCTGGCAGCGTGGGGAAGTCCTCGGAGCGCAGCGTGCGCAGATGGAACTTGGCGGTACCCGATACGACCTCGACGTCCTGCTCTTGCGCGCGCAGCTCGAGCGTGACGGTCTCGCCTGGGAGCGAGCGCACGACATCGAGCAACAGGCGAGCAGGTAGAACGGCCGAGCCGGGTTCCAAGACCTCTCCTTGAAGGGGAACTCGCAGCCCGATCTCCATGTCTGTCGCAAGCAGCAACGCCCGCTCGTTCTCGGCGAGAAGCATCACACCGGAGAGGGCTTGGACGGAGGCCCGGGTCGAGGCGACGCGACTCGCCGCCTGCATTTGGGCGAGCAAGTCTGGGGTAGAAAGAGAAAGCTTCACGAAAGCAACTGTCCTGGATCAGTAGTTGTAGGTGTTGTGTATTGCCGGCGAGGAAGGTGGATGTTGTGCAGTCAGACCGAAAGTGGTTGTGGAGAGCCTGTGAGCTGGGCTGTGAAGTCTCTCAGGCTGGTCGGTCAGCAGAGCGGTCGCTGAGCAATGCGAGCAGTGTATGGGCGCTGGTGCGGTAGGTGGGGTCGGTAGCGATCCGTTGCTCTACTCGGCGAAGGGCATGAAGAACTGTGGTGTGGTCGCGACCGCCGAAAGCACGGCCGATGCTCGGCAGGGACTCGTCGGTTAGCTCGCGCGCCAAATACATGGCGAGTTGTCGGGGTAGCGACACTCGTGCGCCACGGGCCGGCGATATCAACTCATCGGCGGTGATGCCGTACTGGGCTGAGACGATCGACTTGATCTCCGAGAGCGAGCGCTCGTGCGGCGGTGCCTGTGGGTAGAGGCCGTCGAGGACCTCCGTGGCAAGCTCCGCGTTCAGCGCTCGGCCCGTAAGCGAGCTGTAGGCCACCACCCGAATGAGAGCGCCCTCCAGTGCCCGTACGTTCACGGAGATACGCCGAGCGATGGCCTCCAGCGCGAGGTGGTCGATGCCCTCAACGCCGTCGTGTTGGGCTCGCTTACGCAAGATCGCCATGCGCGTCGGGAGATCTGGCGCTCGGATGTCGGCCACGAGACCGGATTGGAAGCGCTCGCGTAGCCGGTCTTCGAGTGCCTGTAGGTCTCGTGGCGGGCGATCGGAGCTGAGCACGATTTGGCTGCCGGCTTCGTAGAGAGCGTTGAAGGTGTGGAAGAACTCCTCCTCGGTCTTGGCCTTGCGCTCCAGGAACTGGACATCGTCGATCAGCAGTACGTCGACGTGGCGAAAACTGGCCTTGAAAGCGTCGATACGACTGCTCGTCAGCGCCTGGCGAAACTCGTTTGTAAAAGCCTCCCCTGTGGTCGATCGCACCTGTAGGCCAGGGGAATGGGCAAGGATGTACGCCTCGATCGAGCGCAGCAGGTGGGTCTTGCCAACCCCGGGTGGCCCGCAGATGAACAGTGGGTTATAGGCCTGCGCGGGCATCTCTGCGACGGTCAGAGCCGCGGCGTGGGCCAAGCGGTTGGAGTCGCCGATCACGAACTGACCGAAGTTCAGCTTGGGGTTTAGCGCCGTGGCCGGCTCACTCGGAGCATCGTCGTGCGAGCGCTTCGTGGGAGCGGGCCGCTTGCTCCTGGTGTCGCTGGAGTGCGTGGAGGTCGCCTCGACTACGTCGACGCTCGTCTCGGGGCCGAGGACCGCGGCGACAGCGGTCTGTAGCGTGCGGCCAAAGCGCTCTCTGATCCATGCGCAGGTCTGGGGGGGAGCCGCGACGGTCAGCTTGCCGCCGTCCAGTTCGAGCGGTCTCAGCGGCTCGAGCCAGATGCGAAAGACGGGTTCCTCGACCGCCTCCGCCAACCCACTCGTCACGCGGGACCAAATGTGCTCTAGCTCGGCGTTCACGGCAGCGTTGACCTGCTCCTTGCGGGAGAGATTGGGCGGACTACATTTGCTTGGGACCAACGATCGGCCCGGTCTGGCGAATATATCCGAGCGGATCGGGTCCGCGAGGGCCACCCCCGCATTTGGCGAGAATTTCCGCTGGCTGCGGCGCGAGCCGCGATGCACCTATACTTCAGATGCGCGCGCCGCAACCTGCGGCTGCCGCGCGGACTCCCCTGAATGCACGTGCACGGCAGGAGAAAACGACGTGAAGCGCACTTATCAGCCAAAGAAACGCAAGCGAGCCCGTGCTCACGGATTTCGAGCGCGCATGCGCACGCGTGCCGGCAGGCTGACCCTCAAGCGCCGGCGCGACAAGGGCCGTAAGCGCCTGTCGGTCTAGTTCGGAGGACGGTATGGCGCGTGCATCCCGCCGCGGCCGACGTCTGTCCCGTAGTGCTGAGTTCGAGCGCGTCTACCGTCAGGGGCGATCGATCTCCAACCGCCATCTGGTGCTCTACTCGTTTCCCAACGAGGCCGTCGCGCGGCCACGACTGGGACTGTCGGTCTCTCGCAAGGTTGGCGGCGCGGTGGAGCGCAATCAGGTCAAGCGGCTGCTGCGTGAGGCGTTCGCTGCCGCTGAGCCGGCGCTGGGCGAAGGTCACGATCTTGTCGTGGTCGCCCGCCCCGAGGCAGGCGAGCTCGCACGCCGCGAGGGGCTGGCCGGCATCGAGGAGGCGCTGGGGGAGCTATTGGGCCGAGCGGGTCTGACCGCGGGCGAAAACGGCCCGAAGGAGGGAGCGGAGTCCAGATGACCGGAACGCAAGAACATGAGACTCGGCATGGCCGAACGCTCTCCCGAGTAGCCGTGAGCGCCGTCAAGTCGCCCGTCCTGCTCTACCGGCGCTTCATCTCGCCCGCCCTGCCGCGACGCTGCAAGTACGAGCCGACGTGCTCTCGTTACGCGCTACAGGCACTGGGCGAGTACGGCATACTGAGGGGCCTCGCGCTTGCGGCGTGGCGCCTGCTCAGGTGTAATCCGTGGAGTCACGGCGGGTATGACCCGGTCGAGGCTCAACACCTTTTCAGGGCCGACCGCAGCCATATCGCCTAGCGCGCAAGCGCGGCCCGCACCGACATGCCCATCTCAGCCAACGTAATCGAGGAAGCGTTCTCGCCGCTGATCACGGTGTTCGAATCGATCCTGGTCTTCATCCACAACGACGTCGTGGGTGGAAGTTGGGGTCTGGCGATCGTCGGTCTGACGGTGGTGATGAGGGCTGTGCTGCTGCCGTTGACACTCAAGCAGTTCCGCTCGATGCAGGAACTGCAGCGCCTGGCGCCCGAGCTGAAGGCCCTGCAGGAGAAGTACAAGGACGACAAGCAGCGCCAGCAGC
>JBOGXY010000038.1:0-2842 GCA_050696495.1 Solirubrobacteraceae bacterium | reverse complement strand
GCGCGACACTGCTCGGCAAGACCAACCAGGACGAGTTCGCGATGGGCTCCTCCAACGAGAACTCCGCTTACGGTCCGGTGCTCAACCCGTGGGACCCGACGCGTGTCCCCGGCGGTTCCTCCGGCGGCAGCGCGGCAGCGGTCGCCGCCGGTCTCGCTCCCTGGGCGCTCGGAACCGACACGGGCGGTTCGATCCGCCAGCCCGCGGCCCTGTGCGGGATCGTCGGGCTCAAGCCCACCTACGGGGCCGTCTCGCGCTACGGCATGATCGCTTTCGCCTCATCGCTCGACCAGGCGGGCCCGCTCTCGCGCGATGTCACCGACGCGGCTCTGATGCTGCGCCAGATGGTCGGCCGCGACCGCCGCGACGCCACATCGCTGGACTTCCCCGGCGAGATCGCGATGCCGAGCGCCGAGCGCCTTGACGGCATTCGCCTGGGCGTACCTGAGGAGTTGACGGGGGAGGGCATCGAAGCGGGCGTGCTGGCCGCCTTCCAGGCCGCCCTGGCAAAGGCCGAAGCGCTGGGCGCCACCGTCGAGAGCGTCCGCCTGCCGCACGCCCCGCACGCCCTGTCGGCCTACTACATCATCGCGCCCGCCGAGTGCTCCTCGAACCTGGCCCGCTTCGACGGTGTGCGCTACGGCCTGCGCGTCTCCGAGAGCGGCGGCGACCTGACGAGCATGTACACCGACACCCGCCACGACGGCTTCGGCGCCGAGGTAAAGCGCCGCGTGATGCTCGGCACCTACGTGCTCTCCTCCGGCTACTACGACGCCTACTACGGCCGCGCCCAGCGCGTGCGCACGAAGATCGTCGAGGACTTCCGCACGGCATTCGAGCGCTGCGACCTGATCGTCACGCCGACGGCGCCGAGCGTCGCCTTCGAGCTGGGCGAGAAGACCGGCGATCCGCTGGCGATGTACCTCAACGACTTCTGCACGGTGCCGATGTCGCTGGCGGGCATACCCGCGATCTCGATCCCATGTGGGCTAAGCAAGGCGCTTCCGGTCGGACTGCAAATCGCAGGTCCCGCATTCAGTGAGAGTCGCATCCTCGATGCGGCGTTCGCGCTCGAGCAGACGCTCCAGTTCGATGGGAGCCCGGCACGTGCCTGACTTCGAGCCCGTCATCGGCCTGGAGATCCACATCCAGCTGGCCACGCGCACGAAGATGTTCTGCGGCTGCGAACTGTCCTTCGGCGAGCCGCCCAACACGCGCACCTGCCCGGTCTGCCTCGGCCTGCCGGGTGCCTTGCCGGTCGCCAACGCCCAGGCGGTCCACTTCGGCCTGACGATCGGCCTGGCGCTCGGCTCAAAGCTCGCGCCTCGCTCGATCTTTCACCGCAAGAACTACTTCTATCCCGACCTGCCCAAGGGCTACCAAATCTCCCAATTCGACGAGCCTCTGTGCCTCGGCGGAGAGCTGGCCGAGGTGCGCATCCACCGTGTGCACCTGGAGGAGGACGCCGCCAAGCTGATCCACGTCGGCGAGTCGGGCCGCATCCACGCCTCCGACGCCTCGATCGTCGACTTCAACCGGGGCGGCACGCCGCTGGCGGAGATCGTCACCGAGCCCGATCTGCGCTCGGCCGAGCAGGCCGGGGAGTGGCTGCGGCTGCTGCGCACGACGATGCGCCAGCTAGGCGTCTCAGACGTGAACATGGAGGAGGGCTCGCTGCGCTGTGACGCCAACATCTCGCTGCGCCCCGCCGGCTCGCAGGAGCTCGGCACCAAGACCGAGCTGAAGAACATGAACTCCTTCCGCTTCATCGAACGCGGCATCCGCGCCGAGATCGCCCGCCAGGAAAAGATCCTGTCCGGTGGGGGCAGGGTGGTCCAGGAGACCCTGCACTTCGATCCCGATTCCGGGCGCATCACCTCCCTGCGCTCCAAGGAGGAGGCCCACGACTACCGCTACTTCCCCGAGCCCGATCTGGTGCCGGTGGCGGTAGACGAGCAGATGCTCGCCGCCGCCGCGGCTGCGCTGCCCGAGTTGCCGGCCGCACGGGCAGAGCGCTTCGAGCACGAGTTGGGCCTCAGCGCCGACAGCGCTCGCCTGCTCGCCTTTCGCCTGGAGCTGGCCGATTACTTCGAGGGCGCGCTGGCGGCGCACGTCGATCCGCCCGCCCCGCCGCAGTTGTTGGCCAACTGGATAACCGGCGAGATGCTCTCGCGCCTGGGCGAGATCGACGGGGCGGGTGGGGACCCCAATCGCTCGAAGGTCGCCCCCGAGGCCTTGGCGGCGCTGTGCGGGATGCTCGACGCCAAACAGGTGAGCACGGGAGCGGCGCGCCAGGTGCTCGACCGGCTGATCGCCGAGGGCGGCGATCCGAGCGCGATCGTGCAGGCTCAGGGCCTTGCCGCGATCGAGGGCGGCGATGAGCTGGCGGCGGTCGTGGCGGCGGCCTTGGCGGCCAACGCCGACGCGGCCGAGCGCGTGCGCTCGGGCAACGCCAAGGCGATCGGTCCGATCGTCGGCTACGTCATGCGCGAGACCAAGGGCCGCGCAGACGGCGGCGAGGTCACGCGACTCGTGAACGAGCAACTAGGCATCTGAACCAGCCGGCCGGGCGACATTTTGGACGGGAGTCCAATGGCACGAACGGCTGCGGCGGGCATCATGCTGGCTATGAACAGGCCGACCTCCAACTCGATGACTCCTCCTCGGCGGTTTCTCCTCCTGCCCGAGGAAGAGGCGGGCGTTTCAGGCCAGGGCGTTCGCATCCGCCGCTATCGCCTCGCAAGCGTCGGACGCTCCCAGTGCCTGGACCGGAAGACCTCACCCCGAGTCCCCTCCTCGAGGTGATGAAGTCCCACCCACCCGCGGCCGGACAGGGTTTCTC
>JBOGXY010000037.1:0-3293 GCA_050696495.1 Solirubrobacteraceae bacterium | reverse complement strand
CTGCCACACCTGCCAGCAACCGATAAACCTCGCCAACCTCCCATTACGCCACCCACCACGAGACGAATGAAACACAGACCACAACTCTAACAAAGTACTACTAGCGCTCGATGAAGTCGTCGAGCTGTAGCGCAGAAGCTCCGAGCGCCAGCGAGAGCAAAGCGTTGGTTGGGACGGCCCGTGGACACCTAAATTGGATAATCGACGGCTTCTCCCATTGCTCGTATTAAATGATAATTCTCTAGTTAAAAGAATAGGCGGGTACCCCTTGATTTGGACGGACCGTTACGTTTACGATGCCGCTTCTGTTGCGCACTAAGGCTCGTAAGAATTGGGTCTTGTCATGGACATGAGGGTGGTCGCGCGTTCGCGCGAGAGCGTGCGGATGGAGTTGGTGGAGCGGGTGCGGGCGCGCAGGCCCGAGCTCGAGCAGGCGATCCTGGCGCGGATCGGCGAGCTGGCCGCGAGCCTCGCCGGAGAAGAGGACGCCGGGTACGTGGTCGGCCTGCGAGCGGCGGTGGTGGCGGCCGTCGAGCACGGCCTGGCCGGCATCGAGCACGGCTTGGCCGGCGGCGAGCGGGGCCGGGAGCGGATGGGCGCGGCGCCCCCGGAGGCGATCGCGCAGGTCCGGCGCGCCGCCCGCGCGAGCGTCAGCCTCGACACGGTGCTGCGGCGTTACATGCTCGGCAGCACGGTCGTCGGGGACTTCCTGATGCAGGAGGCGGAGCGGGTCGATTTTCCCGGCAAAGGAGCGCTGCTGCGCGAGATGCTCGCCGACCAGGCGGGTGTTCTGAACCGCCTGATGAGCGCGATCACCGAGGAGTACACGCGCGAGCTCAGCCACGCGGAGAGCCTGCCCGAGCAGCGCCGCGTCGAGCGCGTGCGAAAGCTGTTGGCGGGGGAATGCCGCGAGGCGCAGGAGCTGGGGAGCTACCGCCTGGAGGATTGGCATCTGGGCGCGATCGCCAGCGGCGGCGGCAGCGCGGCCGCCGCGCGGGCGCTCGAGCGGGTGGCGGCGCGGCTCGAGGTAGGGCTGCTGCAGATCCCGTGGGGTCGCGACGCCGCGTGGGGCTGGCTCGGGGGCGCGCGGCCGGTCGAGCCGGGCGAGGTGCAGCGCGCGCTCGGGGGCGTTGGGGACGCCCAGGTCGCGGCGGGGCAGTGCTTACTGGCGCTGGGAGAGCCGGGCCGGGGCTATGAGGGCTGGCGGACCACCCACCAGCAGGCGCAGGCGGCGCTGGCGGTGGCGCTGCGCAGCCAGCGCGCGGTGACTCGCTACGCCGACGTGGCGCTGATCGCGGCTGTGCTGCGCGACGACGCGCTCGCGAGCTCGCTGGTGGAGATCTTCCTGACGCCGCTAGGGGACCGGCGAAACGGGGGCGGCGAGCTGCGCGAGACGCTGCGCGCCTATCTCGCGGCCCAATGCAACGCTTCCTCGGCGGCGAGCGCGCTGGGCGTGGGCCGGCACACGGTGCAGCGGCGGCTGCGCGCGATCGAGGAGCGGCTCGGCCAGCGGCTGCGCACGCACCAGGCGGAGCTCGGGGTGGCGCTGCGGCTGGAGGCGCTCGGCCTGCTGCAGGAGAGCGCGGTGGATGTGGCTAGACCCGATGCCGGTCAACCCACGGGCTAACCGGCGTAGGTTCTATCGGGTGTAGTTTCTCAGTACGTTCGCCGGCAGACATCCGGGCCAAGAGAGGACGGCGCTGGCGGCAGCGATCGCGATCTGGGCGCCGGCGCGGGGACGTCGTGTTCTAAATGTGGCGCTGTTGCTACATCGTGGAGTACGCAAGGCGAGCCGATGGTCCACATTGGAGTGGCGCGGCCGGACGGCCCCGTGTTAGTTACCGCGTGCGTTGGCGTATCGGTGGCCCGAGTGCTACCGCCGGAGAGCTCAGACGCCGTATCGGCATCGTGAGTCGCGCGGTTGCGAAGGCCCCTATACGACCTCAATAGTCACCAAGGAGGATACATGGGTCTGAAACATAGAATCGGCGGGCGTCGCGCCCGGCGTCTCAGAACATCGCTGGCGGTCGCCGTCTTTGCGCTGAGCCTGGCAGGTTCGGGTAGCAGCGCGTTCGCGACGGTAGCGCCGAAATTCCAGCTCGCAAGGGGCGCGTTCCCGACCGCGATGACGACAGCGGACGGAACGATCACTCTCAGCAGCTCGACCGCTGTCGTCGAATGCACGTCGGGAACCGGCACCGGGAAACTGCTCTCCGCCACCGAAGCCAAGCTTACGTTGAAATTCACGGGTTGCTTCCTGGTGGAAAGTCACATCGCTTGCGCAAGCGGGATCGAAACGAAAGAACTGAAGGCAGCGCTGGCCTACACATACCCGTCCAAAGCCACGTCCGAAGGGCGGGAAACGGGTCTCGTGCTCTCGCCGGCGAGCGGCGAAGTGGTCTCGGAATTCAGCTGCTCGATCGTAAAAGTGGTCCTGAAGGGCTCTTTGATCGCGGTCGTCAAACCGCTGAAAACACGGGCTAAAACGCTTGCGCTGACGATCAAGCAGTCCGGATTCAGCCAGCAACCCGCCGAATACGAAGGCGAAGGAGGGAGCAAAGTCACGACGGGCCTGACGTGTTCCTACTCCGGCCGTGCCGCCGAAAAATGCGGGATGGAACAGAGCGGCTCAACGGCCGCGCTCAGCGGCGAAGAAGCGACGGTCGAAACCGAAGGTTCCACCCCGCTGCCTGAATTCTCAAATCACGAAGGAGTGACGTTGACCGGGGTCGGCGGCAACACGATCTTCGAAAAGACAAACCAGGCAAAATGGAACTACACGTCCGCAAACGTCGCCGCGGAAATCTCCGGCGCCAAGTCGCTCCAAGCCGTCATATCCTTCAAACAAGGAGGCGTCGAAGCGTGCAACAACGGCACCGAAACGGGCGAAATGGTGTGGAAAAACCTCAAGGGCAGGCTCGGCTACATCAACGGCACGAGCAAAGAAGTAGGCGTGATCTTCGAACCGGCCAGTCAGCCACTGGCCAACTGCACGGCGACATCCAGCATCTATAAAGGCACCGTGGTCGCAAAGATCACTCCGGTGAACACGAAAACGAGCAATTTCGTGCTTCACTTCGAACAGTCCCTGGGTGTGCAGAACCCGCTCTCCCTGGAATGGGGAGAAGCGATACCTCTGGAAATCGTGACCTCGGCCGCGGTCGAGGCGGGGCTTCAGAGCGAAGTGCCGATCAAAGCCAGCAAAGAAATGGAAATCCGAGGGTAGCCGGTAGGCGATGCGGCGGGGCGCGCGCACACGCGCGGCCCCGCCGCGTTGCAGGGGTGTCCTGGCG
>JBOGXY010000036.1:0-13095 GCA_050696495.1 Solirubrobacteraceae bacterium | reverse complement strand
GTTGTTGGTGGCGGGTCGACGCCGGTGAACGCCGGTGCGGTTAAGTTTGGCATTAGCGGGTTTGCGTTCACGGCCGACGGCCTTGATGGTGGGCCGGATATCCAAGCGGCGGAGCACCCGTACTCTGTGACCGCAACGTTTGGCTTGAACAAGGTGTTCGCGGGCGAAACTGACCTGTATCGCTATCGGGCGTCTCAGGAAGCCAAGGATGTCGCGCTCGAATTGCCGCTCGGCTTGGTCGCGCAGCCGCTGGTTGCCAGTCGCTGTCCCGAGGTCGATATGAACTGGGGCGATCAGAGTGGGACGACCGCTTGTCCGTCGGGTAGTGTTGTCGGTGAAGTGTGGCTCGCCGCTGAGGGCAGACCTTGGGCGTTCGGTCCCTACCCCCTCTACAACATCGTGCCTGAGCGTGGCTATCCGGCGGAGTTCGCCTTCAACGCGGCTGGCTTCGGGCAGCCGATCTTCATGTACGCAAGTGTGTTGCCCAGCGCCGGCGGCTACCGAGTGCGCGTCGCCACCCCTGGAGTGCTGCGCACCGCGAACTTCGACCTAGAGGGTATAGCGGTCACACTGTTCGGCGACCCGAGCGCTCACAATGACGGCGGCGGGCACGCCGCATTTGTCACCAACCCCACCATCTGCTCTGAAGAGCCGTTGAGCGCTCGGCTCGACGTCAGCTCCTGGCAGGGGAGCGCCGACTCGCGTGAAGCTATCGCCTATCCGCGGCTGACCGGCTGCGATCTACTCCAAGGCGTTGCCGCATTCGACCCGTCGATCGAAGTACAGCCGGAAAAGACTCAGGCAGACACGCCCGCCGGCTACGAAGTGACCTTGAAGCTGCCGCAAGCACCGGACGTCTTCGGTCAGCCCGCCACGCCCGAGCTCAGGAACGCAGCGGTCACGTTGCCGGCCGGCCTGTCGCTCTCGTCCTCGCTCGCGAGCGGTCCGAGCAGCCTCGAAGGCTGCGCGCCCACGCAGATCGATCTGCTTGGCACCGAAATCGGAGAAGGTCACGTCGGCGGCAACGGCAGTCCCTACGACGACGGGATGACGCATGCCTCGCCCGGGCACTGCCCGGAAAAATCTCAGGTCGGCGACGTCGAACTTACGACGCCGCTGCTTGAAGAACCGTTGCGCGGGCATGTGTACGTTGCCACCCCGAGTTGCGGCGGCGCCGGCCAGGCCGCATGCACCGAAGCGAGCGCGCGGAACGGTGAACTGTTCGGTGTCTATCTCGAACTCGCAGGCGAGGGCGTGATCGTCAAGCTGCGCGGCAACATCGATGCTGACCCAACAAGCGGGCAGTTGACGGTCACATTCGCGGACGCTCCGCAGCTGCCCTTCGAAGCGCTGCACCTCAAGCTCTACGGCGGCGAACGCGCGCCGCTGGCCAACTCGCAGAGCTGCCGTGAGGCCAGCGCTACGACCCAAATAGTGCCCTGGAGCGCGCCAGGCTCACCCGTGGCTACGCCGGCCGCTCCGCCCTTCCAGGTAACGGGCTGCAGCGACCCGATGGCGTTTGCTCCGCGCTTTAGCGCCGGCGCCGCGCAAGCGCTGGCGGGCGCGTCGACAAGCTTCTCGCTCGTGCTGGCCCGTGGCGACGGTGAACAGGACTTCGGCTCGGCGTCGGTGACGCTTCCCTCCGGCCTGGTCGGTCTGACCGAAAATGTCTCACGCTGCCCGCAGGCGCAGGCTGGCCAAGGAGCCTGCCCTGAGAGTTCGCGGATCGGCACGGCCCACGTCGCCGCCGGCGCCGGCTCGGAGCCGTTGTGGCTTGAAGGCCCGGTGTATCTAACGGGCCCCTACGACGGCTCACCGTTCGGAATCGCCATCGCCATCGCCGCCACAGCCGGCCCGTTCAATCTCGGCACCGAAGTGGTGCGCGCCCGGCTGGACGTCGAGCCGCGCACCGCCGAGGTGACGGTCAAGACCGATCCGCTGCGTCTGGCGCGCTTCGGCATCCCGCTGCGGCTAAAGACTCTGGCCGTGACGATCGACCGGCCTGGGTTCACGCTGAACCCAACCCATTGCGATCAGCAGCAGGTCAGTGGCAGCGTGCTCGGGCAGCTGCCGGACGGCGCGCCCGGCTCGACCGTCTCGGTGTCCGCTCCATTTGCCGTGGCGGGCTGTCGCGGCCTGCCCTTCGACCCGTCCTTCTCGGTTTCGACGCAGGCCTCGACCAGCAAGGCGACCGGCGCCAGCCTTGATGTGAAGGTGCACACGCCGGCCGGCTCGGCCAACGTGCGCGAAGTGCACGTGACGCTGCCCCAACAGCTCCCGGCGCGCCTGGAAACCTTGAAACTGGCCTGCGTCGACAAGGTGTTCGACGCCAACCCCGCCGCTTGCCCGGCCGCTTCAGCGGTTGGCCTCGCAACAGCGCGGACGCCGATCCTGGCGAGCGAGGTCAGTGGTCCCGCCTATCTCGTCTCCCACGGCGGCGCCGAATTCCCGGACTTGGCGATCGTGCTTCAAGCCGAAGGCGTGGAGCTGATCCTGCAGGGCAAAACCTTCGTGCGCGGCGGCGTCACCTCGAGCACGTTCGCCACATTGCCCGATGCGCCGGTGCGCTCGTTTGAGCTGAAGCTTCCGGAGGGACCTCATTCGGTGCTCGGCGCTCCGGGTGGAAAACTGTGCCTGGCCAGCCTGGCGATGCCGACGGCGATGCGCGGTCAGAACGGCGCCCCGTTCCAGCAGAACACGCGGGTCTCCGTAAGCGGCTGCAAACCGGCGATCGAGGTGCTCGAGCACAAGGTAAACGGCGCCAACGCGACGATCGTGGCGCGCGTACCGGAGCCCGGTGTGCTGGTGGCGAGTGGCGCGGGCCTTTCGCGTGCGGTAAAGAGAGTGCGCCGGGCGGGCCAGGTGAGCTTGAAGCTTGCGCTCAGTGCCGCCGAGCGTCGCTTTCTCGCGGTGCACGCGGGCAGGCGCCTACAGGTGCGTGTGACATTGCGACTGGCGCCCAAGCACGGACGGCGCCTGAGCACGGGGGTGACGCTGCTGATCGGCTGAGGTCACCGAGAACGAGTCTCCAGCGCCCGTCAGAGCGCCGCGTCGCCTTAACCCTTTCCCCGGCGCGACGCTCTGAGGAGCGCTGGAGCCTCGCTATCGTAGCGCCAGGTGAGCGCGATATCTAGCACTGAGCCGAACGCTCGCGCGGATGAGCGGGTCGGCGGCGAGGCCGCGATCTCTGTTCGGGGACTGACCAAGAGCTACGGCGAGATCGAAGCCGTGCGCGGTATCGACTTCGAGGTCATGCGCGGCGAAACGTTCGGCTTCCTCGGGCCCAACGGGGCGGGCAAGTCCACGACGATCAGCATGCTCTGCACGCTGGCGCGGCCGACGGGCGGCACGGCGCGGGTCGCCGGCTTGGATGTGGTGCGCGAGCGCGACCGCGTTCGGCGCAACATCGGCCTGGTCTTTCAGGACACCACACTCGATAACTACCTGTCGGCCGAGCAAAACCTGCACTTGCACGCCGAGCTGTACGGAATGCCGCGCGAGCAGATCGAGCCGCGCATGAAGACGGTGCTCGAGATGCTGCAGTTGTGGGAGCGGCGCGGCTCGCTGGTCGGGACCTTCTCCGGCGGCATGAAGCGGCGCCTTGAGATCGCGCGCGGCCTGTTGCATTCGCCGCATGTGCTGTTTCTCGACGAGCCGACGATCGGCCTTGACCCACAGACGCGCTCCTCGATCTGGAGCTACATCTCGACGCTCTCGAGCGAGCAGGACATCACGATCTTCCTGACAACGCATTACATGGACGAGGCCGAGTATTGCGACCGGATCGCGATCATCGACCAGGGACAGATCGTCGCGCTGGACACTCCGGAGGCGCTGAAGGAGAGCGTAGGCAAGGACCGCGTGCAGATCCGCACCGACGACGATCAGGCGGCGATCGCGGCGCTTGCCGAGCGCTTTGGGATCGAGGCGCGGATGGCCGAAGGCGAGGTCACTTTCGGCGTCGGCGAGGGCGAGCAGTTCGTTCCGCGCCTGTTCTCCGAGCTCGGCCAGCCGATCCGCTCGGTCAGCGTGGCGCGGCCGTCGCTGGACGACGTGTTCATGTCCTACACCGGCACGACGATCAGAGACGCCGAGTCAGGGTCCAACAACGACCACATGCGCAACATGGCGCGGATGATGAGTCGCTGATGGCGACCACCGAGCGTCCGACAAGCGCGGTCTCAGGTGAGGTGGCGGTATCGCCCGGCGGTGGGCCCGCGATTGCCGCCACGCATGTTCCAGGGCGCTCGCTGCGCAGCGAGCTGCGCGCGATCAAGGCTGTCTGGCGGCGCGAGCTGATTCGCTTCTCGCGCGATCGCCTGCGGATCATCACCTCGCTTGTGCAGCCGTTCCTGTTTCTGTTCGTGCTCGGAACCGGGCTCTCGACGCTCGTCTCGACCAGCACCCACGGCGTCAACTTCCGCACGTTCATCTATCCGGGGATCCTGTGCATGGCGGTGATGTTCACGGCGATGTTCAGCGCCGCATCGATCGTCTGGGACCGCGAGTTCGGCTTCCTGCGCGAGATGATGGTCGCCCCGGTCGCGCGCTCCTCGATCGTGCTCGGCAAGTGCATCGGCGGCGCCACCGTCGCCACCTTCCAGGGTGTGATCGTGATGGCGATCGGCCCGCTCGTCGGCGTGCACTACACGCTCGGCCTGGCGCTGGAGGTGTTCGGCTTGCTGCTTGTGCTGGCCTTCGCGATCACCGCATTCGGGATGATGGCCGCCGCCCGCGTCACCCAGATGCAGTCGTTCATGGCGCTGATGCAGATGGCGATCATGCCGATGTTCTTCCTCTCCGGCGCGCTGTTCCCGGTCAACAAATTGCCGACGTGGCTGGCGGTGCTCAACCGCATCGACCCGCTCACCTACGCGGTGGACCCGATGCGCCGAGCGGTCTTCGCGCACCTTTCGATCAACCCGCTGGTGCGCCACGCACTGGCGCCCGGGGTGACGCTGTGGGGCTGGCGCGTGCCGGGCGTGCTGGAGGCGGCGATCGTCGCGGTGATCGGGCTTGTGATGCTCGCGATCGCGATAGCCGAGTTCTCTAGCGTCGAGTAGGCCCTGATGGCCGAGGGGGCGCAGCCGGCTATCGGGCCGTCAGTGCTCGACGGCTTGCATGGCGACACCGAGCAGCGGGTCCTGGGCGTCGGTCTCGTGCGCGGCCCGCGCGGCCTCGATGCCGGCGCGCAGACGCTCTGGTTCGCGTCGCATCTGACGTTCGGTCAGCGGTTGCAGCACGCCGCGCAGTGCGATCATCGCGCCCACCCAGCGGGGCGCCCACAGGCGATCGGCGCGGCGTTCGATGCCGCTCTCGATCGCGTCGATCGCCTTACTCAGCGGCGCGGGGTTGCGCATGAAGCTGGGCATCCGGCCGGTCATCGCTTCGGCTGAGGGCTGTTTGAAACTGGCCCGCACGAGGTCGGTGTCGATGAAGCCGAAGTAGGCGCAGCCGACCTTCGCGCCGCTCGGCGCGGTCTCCATGCGCAGCGCGTCTGTGAGCGCCTCTACCCCCGACTTGGCGGCCGTGTATGGGCCCATCATCGGGGCGTGCGCGACAGCGGAGAGTGAGGAGATGTTCAGCAGGTAGCCCTGTTTCTCGGTGATCTGTGCGATCAGCGCACGATCGGTGCGCCAGACGCCGAGGAAGTTGACGGCCAGCGTGCGCTCGACCTGCTCGATCGGGGCGGTGGCCAGCGGCCCCGTGTAGGCGATGCCGGCGTTGGCGACGCCGATGTCGATTCCGCCGAAGCGCTCGACGGTCGCGGCGACCGCAAGCTGCAGCGCGTCCAGGTCGGTGACGTCGGCCTCCACGGCGATCGCCCGCTCGCCGAGTTGGGCGGCCAGTGCCTGCAGGCGCTCGGGCTCCAAGCCGACCAGCGCGACGTTGGCGCCCTTTGAATGAAGGCGCCGGGCGGTCTCGGCGCCGATGCCGCGGGCGGCGCCGGTGATGAAGGCCGTGCGGGTCGCAATGCCAAAGCGCTCGTCAGCGTGTCCTCTCATGCGACGGACCCTACAGCGATGTCTCTCGTCGTGTCTGCATGGACGTAGCGACCATTCGCGGACTCGCTCGCTGTGCTTCGCTTTGCTCCTTGCGCGCCTCACGGACGCCATGGCTCGATATGTGATTAGATGCCCCAATCCCTACATTTTGATAGCAGATATTTTCCGTACAACTAAAACTGGACGAGGTTGAGGTTTATTCAGATAGGCACTCGGACGATTCGGGATAGGCGACGAGTGATTCGGGCAATGACAAGCATCTCGCGGGAGAAGGCATCGTGGATCCAGTCTGCATGACGGCTACAAAGTACAAATATCTTGCGCTGTTTACGTGCGTGAGTGTCCTGCTCGCCGGTGCCCTTACCGCTGGAGCGCTGGCGTCAGTTTCGGACGCAGCTGGTGTAGCGGCCCCAGGCTTCGCCGTAAGTGACTTCGCCACTGGGTTTCCCACTGACGCTCGCTTCGGTCCGATGGGGGTGGCCTTCAACGGTCGTGGTGAGCTCTATACCGTCGATAACACAGACGGCAACCTGTACCGCTTTTCCTCGGCGGGAGGCACGGCCGACGCAGCGACGCGGGTCAGCCAGACTCGGATCCCCGGCTATCTCGTCGGACTCGCGTTTGACAAGGCCGGCGATCTATTTGTAGCCAGAGAGGAAGTGGAAGGGGGAGGTGATATAGCACAGCTGGACCCGAGCACCGGCGCTGTCGTTCGCGTTGTCGCCTCGGGCTTTCTACCGCTGGGGCTTGCCACCGACCCGGTCAGTGGGGATCTCTTCGTGACGGTTGTGGGAGAACCGATCAAGCGCATCTCGGCTGCCGCCTCGGGCTCGCCCACGGTCGCCGACTACGGCGAAGCTCTGACGACCCCCGACGGGATTGCCTTCGGTCCCGAAGGAACGCTCTACACCGAGGACGAAGGCGTGATCATCTCGGTGACTGGAACTGGGGCGGCGATCCCTGGGATCGATACCGCGCTTGGTTATGTAGCCGAAGCGGACGGGATTGCGATCGCTGAAACGACCAACCCGAGCGAACCGCCGTTCCTGGCTGTGAACTCCAATGACGGCTCAATCACGAAGGTAGATTTGGCAAGCACACCTGCTGGCTACACGACGATGGTCACAGGTGGGAGTCGAGGTGATCTCGTAGCGGTCGGGCCCGACTCTTGTCTATACGCCACACAGTTCGAAAGCATCGAGAAGGTGACAGCTGGCGACGGCTCTTGTCCATTTTATCCAAGCGGTCCGTTTCACTGCTCATCGAAGATTGGCTCAGTTACTCCATCCAGCGGACAGGTAACCATCGGCGACCAAGCGCCCAGCACGCTGACGATCAGCGGCAGGTCGTTCTGCCCGGGCACGGAGGCGCAGTTCGGAAACGGAGCGGCCATCGAGCAAACTGATCTACAGAGCCCTAACAGTCTGACGGTTACGGTTCCTCCCAACGCGACCACCGGAAGGCTGCAGTTGATCGATCCGTACGGCTACACCGGCTCCGGCGTTCCATTCGTGATCAACAACTACCGAGACAACGAGGCCTTTCAATTCCTCAACGATCTCGGTGTCGGACGGGACGTTACGTGGGCCGATGTCGCGGCAGCCTATGGCGCAAATGCCTACCAAGCTTGGTCGCCCTGCCGCGGATGCGCCGATGGTCCAGGCATCATCCACAACAGTGCCGCTCAGGCGATCTACGAAGAACTGCGGAAAGGCTATCTGTCTGGTCTGTGCTTCGGCTTCTCGCTCGGCAGCCTGCGTCTCTCGCAAGGTTTGGACCCGCTGGTGGCTACTGCCCAACGTAGCGATCCAACATGGAACCAGCCGACGGTTTGGGATCTGCCGCCGTTTGAGTCCAATCCGGGAGCCTATGGGCAGCAAATGCGCCATTACCTCTATCAACAGGCGATAAGGCAATTCAGCACACAGAACTATGACTTGAACGCCGGCTACCTGAAGGCGCTCAAGGATTATCCGCATAAGCTGACGTTGGGCGCCTACGTGCTGGCCCAAGTCGACGGCGCGTTTGGGCGTGGCTTGCCGATAGTGGAGATATTCACCGGTCACGGCGGACACGCGGTAGTTGGGTATGCCCTGCAGTCGCATCCGGACGGCAGCTTCGATCTCGCCGTGTACGACCCCGACGATCCGTTCTCCGCGCCGGAGGGAGCCGATGGGCTGCTGCACAATCTTCGACTGGCGGCCGACAGCATTCACGTGGCGACTAACGGCAACTGGAGCTTCAGCGGCGGTTTGGGCGCGACGTGGTCTGGGCCTGCGCGGGACATGCGAGTTCTGCCCTTCGCATCGCTTCGTGGAACTCTTGATCCGCTCGACAAGGCCTACGGGTATGTGAGCAGCCGCGGGCCGATCCTGCAGGCGACGGACGGTCGCGGACGGCCCCTGTATGACAAGGCGGGGTACCTGCTCCCTGTGAGTCGTCGAGCCGGCGATCTCGACGCTCTGAACGCGATTACCGGCACGGTGACGCCGGATCTGCCGATGACGGGCGTTCTGTTGGACGGGCGCGGCACCGCAACAGAGACCGTCGCGTCAGGAACGCTGTCCTTGGCTGGCGACAGCGTCGATGGTGAAGTATCAAGCGGCGGCGGTCGCGTGAGGATCGCCACGGGTGGCCATTTCGTGTCGCTTGCGCCGAGTGGCGCCGGACGCGATCGGCTGGAGCTCTCCCAACGCGCTGGTTCTCAAGATACGGTGACGGTCTCCGGCCGCTTTGACAAACCCGTCTCCCTGAGCGTTGGCGCGGCGGCGGCGATCACGGTGAGAGCTGCAACCCACCTGCGGATATCGGTGCAGCGGGAGGGTCCTGGCCAGCCGCCGCAGGTATTCGAATCGGACACTGTCGTTCTTGGCGCCGGCTCGAGGCTGGAGCTGGGATCGCCACGGGCTTTGCCTCTGACCACGTCGCGCTTGAGTGCCACCGTCATTCGCCGCGGTCGGCGCACGAGGATCGTGCTTGTCAACAGGGCGCCCCACCCGGCTGTGCGGATAGTCGCGGCGTCGGCGAACCGCGCTCATAATCGTACCAGCGTGCGTTTGCGTCTGGCTGTCCATCCGGCCTTGAGCGGTGAGCTTGTCGTCGGGCTGAGCGGCGCCAGGCATGTCATCGCTACGCGCCGCCTTACCGGGTCACGGGCGACGGTGACGCTATCGCTGCCTCTGTTGCGGCGGGGCAGGCGATTGAGCGTCTGGGCGGTTGCGATCACGCATGACGGAAAGGCTGGTCGCCCCGCCGGCGGACGTGTCACAGTCAGATAACGGGCACGGTCTGCTGTATCCCCCGTCGGTATCCCCAGGGGTGCTCGTGAGCACGGCATCCGTCAGTTGGTCGCCTTGAGCTTGGCTTCCCGAGGCCGCCATGCGGCCCCGTGCGCCCAGGAGGGCGACTGGAACGACCACGACCCCCTTTCGGGGGCCCGATGGGGCTCCCTTCGTCGTCGATCGAGCGCGCGAGGGCTCCGGCGAGCATCATCGAAGCGACGCGGAGGTTCAAGCGTCGCACTGGCAAGCCAGAGTCTCCCTCCCAGTCGGTGATCAGCCGCTGAAGGCGATTGATCGTCTTCGGTCGTTTGGGCGGCGTGCTCATGCTCGACCGCCGACGCGGTCCAGCCCGAACTCCTGCACGAGTTGCTGGTGCTCTTGGGCGTCGAGCAGCCCTCGACTGCGGCCGTGGCGCACGGCTTGCTCGAGAAGGTCGCGTCCGACATGCAGCTCCGCGCACTGCCGGATCGCGCGAGCGAGCCTTACGACGGGCACGCCCTCGATCGCTGTTATGTCGGCGAGGTCGAGGTCTTCGCGGTGGATGACGTACGCCTTGGGAATGTCGCGTTGCGGTCTGTGCGCACGGGGAACCGCGATGTGGATCTTCGCGGGGTTCACGTCGCTCACGTCCCAGAGGTCGAGCGCCGTCTCGTTCGTGAGCACCCCGTGTACGCCCTGGGGCCAAAGCGCCGCGGCCATATATGCCTGCATCTCGCCGCCCGGCAGGAACGGCACGCGATAGACGCCCCGGCTGATGCGTTCCAGCTGTCCCCGCTCGGCGAGCGTGACGACAGTCTTCGGCCGATAGCCAGCCTGCTTGGCGTCGTCGACGGTAAGCAGCCCGAACCTGTCGGCGGCAGCCTCGGCCAGCTCGGCGAATCGTGGGGTAGGCATATGCTCATTATACCTCAAAATGTCGTCTTTTGAGTCGAACGGACATTCTTACGTTTTCGCGTATCCTCGGCGCGTCTTATCGTCGTGCTCGGCTCCTCCTTTACAGGTCTGTCTTCCTGCCAGGGTGCTCGAGGGCTTGGCGGAACGCCGTGGCGCTTGAGTACTTCACGCGTAAGCCTCGGTGTTCTCGATCGCTTCGAGCAGGCGCTTTCCTCCTCGGCGCGTGGCCTGTTCGTTGAGCTGGCTGCTCGTCACCAGGCCGAGGCGCAGCGCCTGTCTTACAGCCATCGCCAGCTGCTCGGGCTGGATGCGATCGGCGACGTCGACGAGCGTGCGCGCCGGAGCGGTGAGCGGGAGACCAACGCGCCAGACGGTGGGTATGGATTGGCTGTCGGAGTGCGTATGGAGGGTAACGCCGGGTGGCTTGCGCAGCGCGTGACGCCGGCGCGGGACGAGCAGGTGCACGGCGTCCGGAATGTTGTCGCTCAGATCGAGCAGCGCGAGCGCGCTCTCGTGGGAGAGCACCGCATCGCGGGCGCCCACGGCCATCCATGCCTCTCGCATGTCGTCGTGCTCGGTGCTCGGGAATCCCTGGAGGCGATACAGCCCCCGTCGCAGGCGCTCGAAGCGTCCCTGCTGTACGTGGTGTTCGATGAGCTGGCGGCTGATGCCGCGCGCGCGGGCCTGGCTCGCTGTGAAGTAGCCGCTCTGCTGGTAGGCCTCAGCCTCAAGCCCGCGCATGTCCGGTGGTTGTTTATCCTGCATAAGACAAGTATAGCTTGACCTTTGCGGACTATATTCCCGGCGTGTGCTCGAAATACCTCAAAGTGGCGTCTTTCGGGCGAGGGCACGACGACGGTCTCGTCGACATCCTCGGGTGGGGTGTGGGCGAGGTCGCGGGATGCGGAGCCGAGGGCGACGACCGAACCGCCGCCCCGGTTCCAACGTCGATCGAGAGGTGCGCCGTGCGGGACTCGAACCCGCCCCGCCGGATTAAAAGTGGCTTCTTTGGGGGTTTTGTGAAGTCAAAGAGCCCGTAAATACAGGCTTCGGGTGATCGGAGATGCCCTCAGAAACGCTCATTTCGGGACCAAGTTCGGGACCAAGTTTGTGTTCTTGAGATCGTGTCGTAGGGGCCGTCGGTACCGGATCTTTGATCTCGCTGTTCGCTGATGTGATCTTCGGATACGCCGCTCGCGTCCGCCGGCCCTGTCTGCTGATCGCTACCCTTCAAACTGACCCTCACCGGCGAAAGAGCCCTAGGGCTCTGCTGCGAGAGCAGCTAGCCGACGAGGGTCTGCCTGTTCTCGTGTGATCGCGGCGCAGTGCCCCTGCTCAAGCGTATCGCCCGCCGAGCGGGGCATAGCCGTGTCCTCGCGCGAGCTCGGCGGCGTGGGTGGCTCGTCTGTATCATCAATCCAGTCGAGTCGGCCGATAGCGAAGGGATCGGGACAATGGACGAGCGACTGGCTCAGCGTGCGCGTACACCGCGCTATACGATCGCCGAAGCGGGACCGCTAGTCGGTCGTCCCGCCGCGACCGTGCGCCGCTGGAGCGTCGGTCATCGCCGACGCTATAACGACGCGCTCAAAGAAGATGCGCCGCTGATCGTGCTCGACGGCGATCCGAGCGAGGGCGGGATGGTGCTGTCGTTCCTGAACCTGCTCGAACTGAGGGTGCTTTCCTCCTATCGCGACGAGGCCGCGCTGCAGGCGATCCGGAGAGCGCTCGACTATGCGGGCAAACAGCTCAAAGAACCGCGTCCACTGATCTCACGGCGCTTTCACGTGCATGGTGGCGAGCTGTTCACCAAGTTCGCCGAGACCAAGGACGGCAGGCAGCTGCTGGTCAACGCCTCCCGCCACGGCCAGACGATCCTTCAGACGCTGATCGAGAACAGCCGGGCGGTGACCAGTGACCTCGACTACGAGAAGGAGACAGCCTATCGGTGGTGGTATCGCAGCCGCGAGGAGCCGATCATCGTAGATACCCGTGTCGCTGCGGGCCACCCGATCACCGCCGAGACGGGGGTACGCATCGACGCGATCACGTCGCGCTCGTCCTCGGGCTATACCCCCGAGGAGATCGAGCGGGACACGGGAGCCACAACGCAAGAGGTCGATAGCGTTCTGCGCTTGGCCGCGTGAAGCGCGAGCTGTATGTTGAGAACGGCGTGGGCCGTTCGATCGCAAGTGCGATCAATCTCTTCACCGCCAAGCATGGTGTGCGCGCGGTCTTCCAGCACGACATCCACCCAGCCATGCAGCGCCCGCAACGCGGAGACGAGTGGTGGATCAGGGACATCAGCGGACGCGGGATGGCGATTCTCACCCAGGACTGCGCGATCCTCGAGTCCCAAGGCGAGCGTCAGACGGTTGTCGACAGCGGGGCGCGCGTGGTCGCGCTCGGAAACGCTCAATACGACGTGTGGCAGAAGCTGCGCTGTCTAGTGACCCATTGGGAGGCAGTCGAAGAAGTGCTTAACGGTGATGGCCCTTCCGCGGTGACGCTGTGGCTCAGTCGCGTCGACGTGATCGAGCTTGGACGCAGGTGACCTGTGGCGTTCAGTCGAGGTCGCCGCGTGGCCGTGTCCGCGCGCGGCGGCGAGCAGAGGCGTCGTGGGTGGCTTCTCTGCGGAGAGGTTGGGTCGGTGGCTCGTCTGCCGCGAAGGCCTCCGAGAGCCGGCGGGCGGCGTCGGCCTTTGACTTGTAGTGCAGGTAGCGCATGGTTGTCTGCACGCTCGAGTGCCCCATCCACTCCTTGAGCTCCAGTATCGAGTCGGCCTTCTCGACCGCGCGCGTGCCGAAGGTGTGGCGCAGGTCATGGTTGTGCCGACATCGGCACAAGCACGAATATGCCGATGTTGGCGTTATGCCGATGTTGTTGAGAAGGGGCTGCTCAGGGCGGTTTTCGTC
>JBOGXY010000035.1:0-6249 GCA_050696495.1 Solirubrobacteraceae bacterium | reverse complement strand
GCCGAGCGCTCGGCCGGCAGCTGATTCGCGCCGCGCCCTCCGAGCCGCCTATCCCATTCCGACGACGGGACCGCCGCTCGGATGGCTCTGCTCGCGCCGCAACTCGTGACCGGCTGAGCGCAGCGCGAACGCCAGCGCGCACATGACGATGCCGCGTGCGAGCAGCACTATCGCGATCACGACGGCAAGCGTCGCCACGCCGAACTGTGGCCAGGCGACGATCACGACGCCCGCCGCGAAGTCGACCAGGCCCCACAGGATCAGCCAGCCGCGACCCTGCACGGCATAGGCCGAGGCGAACAGGCGCATGATCCCCATCACCACCAGGTAGATGCCGAACGCCAGCGCGACGACCTGAACGCTGCCGCCCGGATGGCGAATGACGATCAGGCCGGCGATTCCGGCCACGGCCGCGGAGAGCAGCAATGCCCCCCTCGATCGCTCGCCCTCTCCGAACGCCAGAACGAGTTGGATCACAGCGGCGATCAGCAGGTAAATGCCGAAGATGATCGCGATCGTGGTGAGCGTCTCGCCTGGATAGGCGAGCGCCAGGATTCCCACGCCGACCGAGATGAGACCGAGCAGCAGTGCGATCCACCACGATCGACCGACTGCTTCCAGCTCGGAGAGGTCCGGCGCTTGATTTGCTTGAGTAGACATACAACTCACCCTCTCACCGGCCGCGGCGGAAGGCAAGGTGTGAAACCCACAGCGCCAGTTGCGGGAATACACGGTATTCACACGCCGCGCCGAACCGTAGGCTGCAACGCGTGAGCTCTCACCCCCACCGCTGGCTGGTGCGCTCCCTGATCGGGCTGGCCAGCGTGCTCGGCGTCGTTGCGGTCTTCGCGATTTGGGCCAACCGGCAGCTGCTTGACACCGGCTACTGGAAGACCACCAACCAGAAGCTGATCGCCAGTCCTCCGATCAAAGAACAGCTGTCGATCTTCCTCACTGATCAGATCTACGCCAACATCGACGTCAGCGAAGAGCTGAAGAAAGAGCTGCCCTCCGAACTGAAGCCGCTGGCCGCGCCGGCCGCCGGGGCGCTGCGCGACGCGGTGCAGCGCGGGATTCTGTTCCTGCTGGAACGGCCGAAGGTGCAAGAACTGTGGGGCAAGGCCAACGAAGTAACTCACGCCCAGTTCGTGAACCTGATCGAGAACAAAGGCAGCGTGATCAAGCTGCCCGGCGGCGGCGCCGTGATCCTCGACCTGCGCCCGATGCTCACCGAAGTCGCCGAAAAGGTCGGAGCGCCCACCTCGGTCGTGCAGAAGATCCCTGAAAAAGTGGCGCAGGTGCGGATCGTCACCTCAAGCCAGCTGAACACGATGCAGAACGCGGTGAACCTGCTGCGCGTGCTGGCGGTGGCCCTGCCGCTGCTGGTGTTCGTGCTGCTGGCGCTCGCGATCTACCTGGCCCGTGACCGGCGCCGCCAGACGCTGCTCGCCGCGGGCTCTGCCTTCATCGGGGTCGGGCTGGTGGTCGTCGTGGCCCGCGGGCTGATCGGCACCAAGGTGGTCAATTCGCTCGCGAGTACCGAAGCCGTGCGACCGGCGGCGCAGGCCGCCTGGTCGATCGGCACCAGCGTGCTCGCCGACGTCGCCTGGTCGGCCGTCTTCATCGGCATTGTCGTGATCCTCGCCGGGCTGCTGGCCGGGCCGACGCGCATCGCCACGAGCGCCCGCCGCCTGATCGCTCCCTACCTGCGCGACCGCGCCGACATCACCTTTGGCACTGTCGGGCTGCTGCTACTGCTGCTGTTCGCCTGGGGCCCTATCCCGGCGACCAGGACCTGGCTCGGCATCCTGATCATCATCGTGCTCGGCTTCTTCGGAGCGGAGATGCTGCGCCGCCAGACCGCGCTGGAGTTCCCCGACGCGCACCTGCACGCCGGCATGCTCGGTGCGCCACACACAGCGACCGCGACAGCCGGCGCTCCTAACGAACGCCCGCCGGCGAGCACCGCACCGGCCCCGCCGCCGGCAACACCGCCGCCCGCCAAGCCGCCCGGCGGCGAGAAGCCGACGTGAGCACGCGCAGCGCGAGCGGCCCCGCCACCGTGAGCGAGCGCGCGGCCCGGGGCAAGGCCGCACGCGAGCACACGCCGCGCTCCTGCCACGGCGAATGGAAAGCCGCGGAGGATCGCGAGGACCCGATCGCGATACTCGAGGCGCAGGGAACTAGCCGGGTACAGGAGCTGCTGCCGATCCGCTATGGGCGGATGGCCACCTCCGCGTTTGCCTTCTTTCGCGGCGCGGCGGCAGTGATGGCCGCCGACCTGGCAAAGACGCCTGCCTCGGGGCTGCCAGCGCAGCTCTGCGGCGACGCGCACCTGTCGAACTTCGGCATCTTCGCCTCGCCCGAGCGCGAGATGCTCTTCGATATCAATGACTTCGACGAGACGCTGCCCGGGCCCTGGTAGTGGGATGTCAAGCGTCTGGCAGCCAGCGTTGCGATCGCCGGGCGCGAACGCGGGCTGAGCGCTCCCGAGCTTGCCGACGTGCTGGCCTGGACCGGACAGGCCTACCGGCAGTCGATGCGCGGCTTTGCCCAGATGAGCAATCTGGAGGTCTGGTACGCGAAGCTGAACGCGCAGGACATCATGAACATCATCCGCCAGCAGCAGATCACCGGCGGCAAGCGGCTGGCCAAGATGGAACAGCGGTTGGGCAAGGCGCGCTCGAAGAACAGCACGCGGGCGGTGATGAAGCTGACCGAAAGCGTCGAGGGCAAACTGCGCTTCGTAAGCGAACCGCCGCTGATCGTGCCGATCGAGGAGCTGTTCAGCGGCGCCGAGGGCGACGCCCTGCGTGACCGCATGCGGGAGCTGCTCGACGGCTACCGCGACAGCCTCGGCGACGAGTACGGCGTGCTCTTTGACGGCTACAGCTTCGAGGGCATGGCGCGCAAGGTGGTCGGCGTCGGCAGCGTCGGCACGCGCGCATGGGTGCTGTTGATGGTCGGCCGCGACGACGGCGACCCGCTCGTGCTGCAGGCCAAGGAAGCCCAGGCATCGGTGCTCGAGCCCTACGCGGGCGCGTCGGCCTACGCCAACAGCGGCCAGCGCGTGGTGCAGGGGCAGCGGCTGATGCAGGCCGCGGGCGACATCTTCCTCGGCTGGCTGCCGGCGACCGGCATCGATGAGGTGGAGCGCGACTTCTATGTGCGCCAGCTGTGGGACGGCAAGCTGAGCGTCGAGGTCGAAGCGCTCGACTACAAGATGCTGCGCGGCTATGGCGCGCTGTGCGCGTGGACGCTCGCCCGCGCGCACGCACGCTCGGGGGACCGCATCGCGATCGCCGCCTACCTCGGCAAAGGAGGGGTGTTCGACCAATCGATCGCGGAGTTCTCAGAAGCCTATGCCGACCAGAACGAACGCGATCACGCCGACCTGCTGGCGGCGATCGGGTCCGGGCGCCTAACGGCGCTTGACGCCTGAGAGCTCACGCGCGCCTAAGATGCGCTGCTAACCACCCGAGCGAGGAGCGAGACGATGGCTGAGAACCTAATCGAGGGTGTCGATTTCGTGGGAGTCTCCACCAAAGACCTCCCGAAGGCGGTCGAGTTCTACGAGAATACCCTTGGCCTACCGCGTGCCGTGTACATGCCCGAGCGCAACTACGCCGAGTTCGAGACCGGCAACGTGACGCTGAGCGTGATCGATGCCGACAAGATGGGAATCGGGCACAGCGTTCGCGGCCAGCACATCGCCCTGCACGTCGCCGACGTCGGGGAGGCGCGCAGGCGGCTCGAAGAGCGCGGCGTGCAGTTCGAAGGCGACATCTTCGACACCAGCGTCTGCCACATGGCCTTCTTCAAGGATCCCGACGGCAATCCGTTGATGCTCCACCACCGTTACGCGCCGCGCCCGCCGCGATCCTGACGCGGGCGCGCCCAATCCAAACAAAAAGACCCGCCGGTTCAGACCTCGGAGTAGACGGGCTCGCGCGAAGCGGAGTCGTCCACCACAGGCACGAGCTCCCCGTCCCGATCGGCCATCGGGGCGCCGGCCATCGCGGGCAGCTTCGGGACGACCGTCAGCGCGATCGCGATCCCTGAGAGCACCAGCCCGACCGCGATCCAAAACGCCAGGTGATAACCGCCGGTAAGGGCCGCCGCGGTCGAGTGGCCGCTTGCCAAAAGGCTCGACGTGCGCGAGGCCGACAGCGTCGCCAGCACCGCCAGCCCTAGCGCGCCGCCGACCTGGGCGCTGGTGTTGACAAGACCCGAGGCCAAGCCCGCGTCCTCGGGCGTGGAGCCTGCCATCGCGATCGTCATCAGCGCCGGGAAGCAGGCGCCCATGCCGATCCCGATCAGGATCAGCGCCGGCATCACTTCGTTCAGATAGTCGGCGTGCACGCCGGCCATCGCAAACAGCGCCAGGCCGGCCGCGGCCAGCGCGAGTCCAGGTGGCAGCACCGCGCGAGCGCCGAAGCGGGTGATGATCGGCTCGGAGAAGCGGATCGACATCGAGCCCATCGCGATCGTCGTGGGCAGGAACGCCAGGCCGATCTGCAAGGCGTCATAGCCGAGCACCTTGCGCAGGTACAGAGCGCCGAGGAAGAAGACGCCGAACATACCGGCGATCGAGACGATCTGAACCAGGTTGGCGCCGGTCAGCGAGCGTGAGCGGAAGATGCGCAGCGGGATCAGCGGCTTGCCGGCCGTGGCCTCACGCGCGAGGAATGCCGCGAGCAGCAGCAGCGATCCCGCCCCGAACGCCAGCGTCGCACCCGCGCCCCAGCCATCTTCGGCGGCGGGCTTGACGATCGTGTAGACGCCCAGCATCAGCGCAGCGGTGATCAGCACGGCGCCGGGGATGTCCGCTCCCTGCTCGTAGCCGATCCCCTTGTCGCGCTCGAGCAGACGCCGCGCGAACAGAATCGTGGCGATCCCGATCGGGATGTTCACGAAGAAGATCCAGTGCCAGTCGAGCGCTTGGGTGAGCACACCGCCGGCAAGCAGACCGACCGAGCCGCCGGCTGAGGCAACGAAGGCATAGACGCCCAGAGCCTTTGCCTGGTCGCGCGGCTGCGGGAACATCGTCACGATCATCCCCAGGATCACCGCCGAGGTCATCGCGCCGCCGATGCCCTGGATGAAGCGGGCGGCGACGAGCAGCGTCTGCGTCCACGCCAGGCCGCACAAGAGCGATGCGACCGTGAACAGCGCGACTCCGAGCAGGAACATGCGCGCGCGCCCGAACAGGTCGCCGAAGCGCCCGGCCAGCAGCAGCAGGCCGCCGAAGGCGATCAGGTAGGCGTTGACGACCCACGCCAGGCTCGAGGGCGAGAAGTGCAGGTCTTCCTGGATCGAGGGCAGCGCGACGTTCACGACAGTCACGTCGAGCACGATCATCAGCATCCCCACGCACAGCACGTACAGAGTCATCCAGCGGGTGCGGTCCTCTTGGCTCATCTGGTTCCTCGCATCGCTCGCAGGTTATCGGCGGGTGCGGAGCTTCTGAACCTAAGACGGGCGGATCAAGACGTCAGACGGCGATCGGCTCGCGGCTCAGCGCCGCCGCGGGCAGACGCGAGAACTGCATCGCCCCGTCCTGCACCGAGCCTCGACGCAGGCCAACAATGTCGAGCGCGTAGTTCTGGTGCAGGCGCCAGGGGGTCTTTGAGCCCTGCTTGGGAAACTTATCGATCGAGCGCTGCACGTAGCCGGAGGAGAAGTCGATGAACGGCAGCGGCTGCACGGAGGGGTCACTGTTTCGCGGCACGCACTGGGCGTAGCCGTGCTGGTCCATGTGCGCCAGCAGGCGACAGACGTATTCGCAGGTCAGGTCGCACTTCAGCGTCCACGAGGCGTTGGTGTAGCCGACCGCGAAGGCCATGTTCGGCACGCCCGAGAGCATCATGCCCTTGTAGGACATGGTCTCGCCGAGCACGACCTCGCGCCCGTCAACGGCCAGCTCGATGCCGCCGAGCGCCAGCAGGTTCAGGCCGGTGGCGGTGACGATTACGTCCGCCTGTAGCTCCTTGCCCGAGCGCAGCTTGATGCCCGTCTCGGTGAAGGTGTCGACGTGATCGGTAACGACCGACGCGCTGCCCTGCCCGAGCGCGGCGAACAGGTCGCCGTTGGGAACCAGGCACAGCCGCTGATCCCAGGGGTCGTAGTCCGGGGTGAAGTGGGTGTCGATGTCGTAACCCGGCGGAAGCCGGCGCTCGACCTGTTTGCGCAGGATCCATTTGACCAGCCCCGGCCTCTTCTTGCTGACCACATAGGACGCCTGGGTGG
>JBOGXY010000034.1:0-8635 GCA_050696495.1 Solirubrobacteraceae bacterium | reverse complement strand
GAGTGATCTGGACCGTCTCGCCGAGCGCCTCAGAGACGGTGCTCGCAAGCTCGAGCCCACCGAAGCCGGCGCCGAGGACGAGGATGCGGGGCGCCGGGCTCACGGCACGAGCTTTGCACAAATCCGTTCCAGCTCTGCTTCTGAGGCGTCGATCAACTTCTTGGCCTCGCGCTCCAAGTCCTTGATGTTGCGGGCGCTCGTGTCATCCATGTTGTCGCTGGCCTCGTCGAGCTTGACCTGAAGGCGGAAGTAGCGATCGGCGAGGATCGTCTTCAGCTGATAGTCGACGGTGTCGCTGACGCCGTCAAAGACGACATCGAGGATCTTCGGCGCCCACTCGATCAAGCCCCAACCCTTGGCATCTTTGTAGGAGAGTCGCCGAGTCAATGCGCCGGTGCCAAGTGAGACCATCAGGGCGCGCTCTGCCTCCCCCTTCGCCGTGGTGTCGTCGACGAAAGCGCACATGCCCGGGTTGTTGGCGAACACACCCCCGTCCACGAGCGCGTAGGCGGCTTCTGGTCCTGGCGCGGAGAGCCGGACAGGCGGGAAGTATGTCGGCGCCGCCGAGGTTGCAAGCGCGACGTCGCGGGCAGCGAAGTCGTGGTCGGCCGATTTGCGGGCGAACGAGCTGCGAAAGAAGATCGGTTCGCGACGTTCGATGTCATAGGAGGTGACGATCACGTCTGCCAGCGCATCCTTCAGGCGCGCATCGCCGAGCTTGGCGGCGAGCACCTTTTCACGACCCTTCGCAGGGTACTTGGGCCCAAGCAACTGGCGCACCGGTGCGCAGAACTCATGCGGAAAGATCGTGCGGCCTTCCTGCACGTACATCTGCACCAGGTCGGCGGCGCTGTAGCGCGGACGGCCGTCCTGTCCCGCACAGGTGAGCCCCAGCGCAAGGATGCCGCCGGTCGAGGTGCCGGCGATCACGTCGAAGAGCTCGGCGATCGGCTTCTTGACGATCTGCTCGATGCGGGCGAGCACGAGCGCGGGGATCAGACCTCGGATCCCGCCACCGTCAATCGAGAGGATCTTCACGTCCTCAGACATCGCGCTCTGTCGCGAAAGCGGCTGCGTCGCTCATGTGGGACATCATCATGGCGGAAAGTTGGAATTAATCAACGAGATGGCCTGTTGCAGGGCTGCGCGCAGGCGCGGGCGAGCGCGGATAGCCTTCAATCTCGATGCGTCAGCGCGTAAATGAGATCGCGGGCAGCGACTCTCCGACGGGTGCGGCAGTTGAGCTACTGCGCGGGCGCTTGGCCGAGCTTGCCGATCTCTCCTCTATCGGGATGCTGCTGGAGTGGGATCAGTTGGTGATGATGCCGAGCGACGGCGCGGGCGCCAGGGCCCAGCAGATGGGAGCGCTCACGCGTCTCACTCACGAGCGGGCCACCTCAGCCGAGATCGGAGAGTGGCTCGATCGGATCGATCCGGCCGAGTTGGGCGAGCTCGACCGCGACATCGTGCGTCTGGCGCGCCGCGATTGGGAGCGGGCGCGCCGGGTGCCCGACGAGCTGGCGGTGGAGATCGCCCAGGCCGGCGCCGACGGGCAAGAGGTCTGGCAGCGCGCACGCGCCGAGGACGATTTCGCCGCCTTCGCGCCCGCGCTGCAACGCAATGTGGAACTGGCGCGAACCTACGGCGAGTGCATTGCCGAGAGTGACCAGAGCACGTATGAGGCGCTGCTCGGCGACTACGACTTCGGGCTGCGAGTCGAGGATCTGCTGCGAGTGTTTGGCGAGCTCTCAGAGCAACTCACGCCGCTGATCGCCGACGCGAGCGCGCGTTCACCACGACGCACGCTCGAGATTCCCGTCGCGGTCCAACAGGCGGCCGTGGCGGGCACCCTGGCGCGTCTGGGGGTGGAGCCGCAGGGCTGGCGGGTGGATGTCTCAACGCATCCGTTCTCGACCTGGATCGGGGCGGGCGACACGCGCATCACCACGCGCTACAGCGACGGTGACGCGGAGTCGCTGCTGAGCTCTCTGCACGAGTACGGGCACGCCCTGTACGAGCGCCAAACCGATCCCGCGCTGAACCGCACCAACCTCGGCGAGGGGACCTCGATGTCGGTGCACGAGTCCCAGAGCAAGCTGTGGGAGAACCACGTGGCGCGCAGCCCTGCCTTTGCCCACGTGCTGGCCGGAGAACTTGGCGCGGCCGGCTTTGCCATCTCTGCCGCTGACCTGCACGCCAGCCTCGTGGGAGTGGAACGCTCGGCGATACGCGTCTCAGCCGACCCCCTGACCTATCCGCTGCACATCGTGCTGCGCTTCGAGCTGGAGCTCGCGCTGATCGAAGGGGACCTGGCGGTCGCCGACCTGCCGGGCGCGTGGCGGGATGCAATGCGGCGGCTGCTGGGGACAGAGATCGAGTCCGATGCGCTGGGGTGCCTGCAGGACGTGCACTGGAGCGCCGGAAGCTTTGGCTACTTCCCCAGTTACGCGCTTGGTTGCCTGATCGCCGCGCAACTGTGGGAGGCGATGGAGGCCGATGTGGGACCGCGCGAGGAGGATCTCCAGCGCGGCGAAGTGGAGCCGATAAAGCGGTGGCTGGCCGAGCATGTGCACCGCTGGGGGCGCAGGCTCGACACCGTCCCGCTGGTCGAACAAGCCACGGGGCGCGGTATCGAGATCGAGCCGTTTCTGCGTTATGTCGCGCCGCTCGCAAGCGGCGCGGAGACGAAGGCGTAGACTCGGCGATCACTGTGAGCGAGGCAAATGCAACGGTGCTCGTCACCGGCGGGACCGGGTTTCTCGGCGGATGGTGCTGTGTCGAACTCCTACGCCGTGGCTATGCCGTGCGCACGACCGTTCGCGATCCTCGGAGAGCCGATGACGTACGCGCGACTCTCGCCACCGCGGGCGTGAACGGCGGCGAGCGACTTTCGATCGTGGCCGCCGACCTCAGCGCCGACGACGGGTGGGCCGACGCCGTCGCCGGCTGTGACTACGTGCTGCATGTCGCCTCGCCGTTTCCGCCGGAGCAGCCGAAGGATCCCGACGAGCTGATAGTGCCCGCCCGCGACGGGGCGCTGCGCGTGCTGCGCGCGAGCCTCGATGCCGGCGTGCGGCGGGTCGTGCTGACATCGTCGGTCGCCGCGGTTCGCCACGGGCGGCCCGCCTCAGCGGACGCGCCCTTCAGCGAGGCCGATTGGACCGATCCGCAGGATCTGCGCCGCACGCCCTACGTGCGCTCAAAGACGATCGCCGAGCGCGCGGCGTGGGATCACGTCAGAGCCGAGGGCGTGGAGGAGCGCCTGAGCACCGTCAATCCGGGCGCGATCATCGGACCGGTGCTCAGCGACGACCGCTCCTATTCGCTGCAGGCGATCGAGCGACTGTTGAACGGCATGCCGGCGGTTCCGCGGCTCGGCTTCACCTTTGTCGACGTGCGCGACGTCGCCGACCTTCACATCCGCGCGATGACTGACCCGAGCGCCGGAGGCGAGCGCTTCCTGGCCGTCGACCGGTTCATGTGGCTGAAGGACGTGGCTCAGGTCCTGCGCGAGCGGCTTGGGCCGGCGGCCGCCAAGGTGCCTACGCGGGCGGCGCCGGATCTGCTGATCCGAGCGATGGCGTTGTTCGACCCGAGCGTTCGCTCGGTCGTGGGCGATCTCGGGAAGTCGGCTTCCTACACGGCGGAGAAGGCGAAGACCAGGCTGGGTTGGTCACCACGGCCGATCGAGGACTCGATAGCCGAGACCGCGCAGAGCCTGCTGGAGCGCGGGCTGGCCGGCCCCGGGCGCTGATCGCCGCCCACTCGGGGCCGCAGGATCGATTAGCGCTTGAGTTGCGCGAGGCAGCGTTCGATTACTTCCTCAAGCACGAGGGGGATGCTCTCCGGTGAGCCGGACATTTGCACAGGTACCCCGGCGAACGCGAGATCGGGGTCGAGAGTCTCCAGCAGGTCGCGGATGCGGCTCGAGCGCAGGTACTCCGAGCCACCCGACTCGCCTTCTTGGGCTAGCCATCGCAAGATTCGCCGTAGCGCACCGAGTAGTTGCCGCCACTCGCGGTGCACGGGCGATGACGCCGCTGCGCCACCCAGGAGTGTCGCCCACGACTCCCTATCCGTGCTGTAGCGCTGTTCGTTGTTAACGGTGAGGGCGGTGACGGCCCCCGAGGCGGTCAGATTCGCGAGCATCTCGTGCACGTTGCGCTTGGAGTACGCAGTCATGTGGGAGATGGTCATCGCCGTCACCCATGGCGCATCGACAGTCACCAGCACCCTGATCGCCTCCGCGCGAATGCCGACACCAAGCACGCGACGCAACTGGAAAGCGAGATTGATCGATGAATCGCTGTCGGGCATGCGAGAGCCTTCCGAGCTACGAACCTCGGGGCGCAGCAGACCGGCTGCCGCGAAGTAGGGGTCGGGGTGCGCGACCGGTCCGCCCGTGTGAACAGGCCGCCGCTGCTTGCAACTCCAAGTCCGTGGGCCCGAGCGCCTTCAGATCCTCGAGATGCTTGCCTGCACCCTGATCCACGGCTGCATACAGCTTGAAATGGATCTGATCCAAGCGCGACGCGAACAGCACCTCCAGAGCGGGGCCGTAGGGTCGGCGGTCGGATCGAAGGAGAAATCCGTCAGGTAGGCCGAGGTCCAGTAGCGCCGCGGGCTCGGAGTTCAGCCAATCAGCAGGGAGCGAAAAAGCGCCTGGAGCAGACTGTTCAAGCCACCTTGGCTCGAAATTTCATGATCAGCCATAGACCGTGATGTTATACATCCCGATTCGGGATGATGTAGATGCATGAGGCGTTGCACGAGCGCCGTTTATCGCCCGGGTCTTACGTGGACCCTCCGCCAGTCGGGGAGATAGGATTTGCACCTGCGACCGCCCGGCCCCCAGCCGGAGAGACGGGGTATGGCTCAGTGGATGGAGCCCGTGTTTGCTGGGTTTTCTGTTTCTGAGTTCTTCTCAGTTTCGCTCAATTTGTTCCCCAAATTGTTCCGCGAACGCATGTTCGCATCGCTGCTCCCTATCTCTGCCGCGGCGAGTTTGAACTCGTCGCGGAACTGCTCCAGCTCACGGACAGCCCGCGGGCCTTCGTCGCGAGCCTCGCGCTCAATCTCGGCGATCAGGTTCTCGAAGGCGGTTGACATTCGACACGCGGCCGAGGTCAACCAGACCCGACGAGGATTGACGCGCCGGCGTAGATATGCGCTCGCGTGTCCCTGACGGCCTTTCGCACGAGCTTCGGTTCTTGCCCTACGGGCACCACATCGATCGCGAACTCAAATCCCGTGATCGCGGCGATCTTCATAAGCGTCTCGATCTGCGGGTTCTTTTCGCCCGACTCAAGCTCGACCACCCGCGGCTGACTCACTCCCAGGAGCTTAGCCAGTGCTCGCTGCGAGAGCCGGTGATCGGAGCGGTAGCCGATCAACTGGACGGAGACCATGCGCGCCAGCGCGAGACGCTCCCATTCGGCGGCGAACTCGGGGTCGGTGGCCAGCGCCTCAGCCAACACCTCCTCGTGGGTCTTGATGCCCTTGGGCCAGCCGCTAGGCATCTGAGCCATGATTAGGATGATAGGTCAGAACTTATCGAGATTCAAGAGGCTGCTGTTCATATCGTGCAGCGCGCGCCCGGGCGCGCTCAACCAGGGTTGCGAAGTTCTTATGACGATCGATCGCAAGAACGACATAGATCGAGCCGGATCGGCGATAGACCGCGCGCCAATCACTCCGACCTTGCTTGGGACGCAGCTCGCGCAGCGTTGCGGCTGCGGCACCCTTCAGCGGCTTCATATGCGGTGGTCCCAAACGCTCACCAAGTTCTTGGAGCTTGAGCACCGCCTGGAGGATGGCACGATGCTCCTCCTTGGACTTCACGGTCGTCAATAGCTCTGCGACAGCGTCCGGGTCGTAGATGACCGTGTGCGGCCAAGACTTCGATGCCGTGGTCATCCGCGAAACCTATCGTTGACTTGGGACGGCACAGGACCACTTACCGTGCGCTCATAGGCGGCAATGACGCCGTCAAGTGCACGCTCACGGCGCCCGAGCCGCCCATTCAGTCACGTAAGCCTGCGCGATCACAGGTCGGGCTCCACCGTGATGTTCAGACGCACGCCCCACGCCCGGTCGGCGTGTCCCCGCCTTGGTCCCGAAGGGCTCAGCAGAGCGGGCTCCCCCACATCCAACCTGGCTGCCAGGCGCAATGGACCCAGGTCCTGGCAGGAGCCGTAGTGATCCACCATCCATCCCGTGCGACGGGCAAGAGCCCGACCGTAGCGAGCCGCCAGCGTGGCAAGCGCCGAACCGTCGAGCTCTCCGATCTCACCGAGAATAGTTGCCACATTGCTGATCCCTCCGCTTGCGCGCGGCTCACGCACGAGATCGACCACGGTCGCCTCCGGCGATGACACGGGGATCGATCCCGTGTGTACGGTCACTAGGGTCGTCGGCGTGTCGGCTGTGTACTCGCTCACGTAGAAATGAAGGCGCACCCGCTCGATCCCCCGGTCAAGCACGCGCCCGTCGGCCATAACCTGGAAGACCTGCGGCGCTTGGTGGGCGGCCCCATGATGCGCGGCGGCCGACAACAGGGCGACGTAATAGCGACGACCCAGATGGCGCATGAGATCATCGATGAACCAGTCCGCGGGGATCACGCCCCAGGAGCGGTACTCCGCCGGGATCACCACATACAAGCCCCGAGTCGGGGAGAAGACTCGCCGCTGCTTACGTAGACGCTGCAAGCCGCTGGCGACGGCGGCGTGACTCAGGCCGGTCAGCGACAGGATCTCGCCCAAGGACGCGCTGTAGCGGCCGCGAGAGACCAACAGGTCCGGCAGATCTCGCATCGGAACATCTTGAGAAGCTTGCATCTGCACCAATATAGCGCATTTCGATGACTACATGCAGCTCTATACCACATTGGTTGCGTCGGGTAGATACGTGCTGTACCGCACGGTTATGCCAGGTTCTCGGGCGCGTGGGCGGTTTCGTGGGCGGTCGGCAAGGCTAGTGGATGACCAGGTGCTGCGATTGCGATGCTTTGGCAAACCCTGCTCGGTCTGACGCGCCGCTAACGCGACCTGGCCGTCGCAGATCAAACCGAGCGCGATCTCGTCGCGGTAAATGCGCAGCTGCAACTTCTCAAAGCGCAAGTCAGGCCCTGCGGGTTCGCCGGTAGCGTGACGGCTCTCTTCGGCGAAGAGCGCGTGACGCGCGCGGCGCGCTTCGTTGAGATCCTTGCCCGCAGGCAGATATGCCGCAGCCCTACTCAGCGCTCTCGAAAGCGCCCCGAAGGCCTCCTGCGTCGCCCGGACCTGTTGCTTGGAGCGACGGGCAGCGGGCGGAGGGGCCGCGGATCGCCGGCACAACGCGTTTGTTTCGGCGACAACTCGCGCCTCCTGCACCGGATCTCGCAGGACCGCCGAGCGGCCGCAACTCGCCAAAGACCGCCGACGACAAACGGGAGCCCACGTGCATCAGCGATGCGACAAGACCGGCTGATCGCCACCGCTAGTCTGCCATCGCATCCCCGGACCGAACTCGAGAACAACGCCAGAGGGGCTGACCAGCTCCCAATTCAGCGGACCGGTACCCGACACTCTACGCTGCGGCTTTGCCCGCAAGCGCATCGCGGTGATCTATCAGGGTCTTTGCACCTTGGAGGATGTCGCTGCGCTCCTGGTCGCTGACATCGGCACGACCGGCTGCGCTGGCCATCACGCTGCCGATCAGTACGACCAAGCGCCTGCTTGGGTCTCCTCCGTGTCGAAGAGCAATCAGGGTCGCGATCTGCTGGGTGGTCATCTGGGCCAGTAGCAGGGCACGAGCCACGGCAGCACTGTAATAGCGGCGGTGAGTGCCAGCACGATGCGCGGGAATCAGTTCTTCGTCGGTCCAATGACGCAGCTGGCGTTCGCTTGCGTCGGCCAAGAGATGCAGCTGTCCGAGTGTCAAGGGATAGCGCGTATCCGCAACTAGAGCAGGATGTGAGCCAGGATCGGAAACCCACGCCCGCTGTCGTGGGGAAAGCTCGGCGTACACACCCTCCTCCCATGCTCGCTCCGCCTCTGCGGCATCGGCCTGGAAACCGTCCAACTCTGGCGAAGGCTGCCGTGTCGCGTCGCGCTCGGCCATCGGGGAGGCCAGCAACTCGCGTTGCGCCACAGAGAGCTTCTTCGGTGCATAGCGCTCGCCCAGACGGGCCAATCGAACACGTATAGGAAGCGACAGCTCTGGCCGATCGGCAAAGCCATCGATCCACTCTCCAGCGTACGTATAGCCCTCGCCGTCGGCGCTAACCAGGGGCATCGGACTTGAGATCATTGAATCCATAACAACCATCGAACCCATAAGCAGCTAGCTAAACTGACTTCTCTATGCAAAGTTAGCACGTCTCTTTGGTGTAGGCGCGTAGACACCCTCAGACCACAACCAGTTCCCCCGACGACGAGTCCCAACGCCAACGAGCGCGAGCGATAGATCAAGCATCGCGCCCGGCTCGGTCCGATGGACGTACTTGCGGTGCGAGTAGCGCTCCCATGTCAATGGCCGTCGGTTTCTCCCCACGGACGGCCATCGGTTCTCCCCACTGGTGGCCATCTTTTCTCCCCACTGGTGGCCATGAGTTCTCCCCATGACGTGGGGGCGCGTTCAGCTGGCCAACGGG
>JBOGXY010000033.1:0-3618 GCA_050696495.1 Solirubrobacteraceae bacterium | reverse complement strand
GCCCCGAGCCCCGCGTCGGGCGCAACGACCCGTGTTGGTGCGGGAGCGGCAAGAAGTTCAAGCGCTGCCACGGAGCCTAGAAGGCTCCTCGGCTACCCGCCGCGCGACGAACTCCTCTGTGGCCGTTGGGCCCATGAAAGGGGTGAGGATGGTGCGCACCAGATCGGGCAGGATCGTGTGGATCGTCTCGATCGACTTCGTGGTGATGTGCACGTAGAGCAACTCGAAGAAGCGCTGGGTGACAGGCTGATCGAGGCTTCCGGCGGCGGCGGGCTCCAGCAGATCGTAGCCCGGCGCCAGGAAGATCGAGAATGCTTCCATCAGCGATTGCGTCAGCTCGATCGCCGCCGGGCCGGCTGAGAGCAGCTCGACTATGCCCGTGCGCGCGAACGCCGGCTCGTTCTCTGCCCACTCGACATACGCGTGCATTCCGTCCCAGACGGAGTCCGGCCAGCTGTGAGCGCGACGGTAGACCTCCTGGCAGAAGCCCATGACGCGATCGACGCCCGCTTCCACTCCGGAGAAGACGGCCTCCTGCTTGCTGGCGAAGTGCTCGTGAAACGAGCGCGCGGAGATATTGGCCTCGGCGCAAATTTCCCTCACGGTGGCGGCTTGGTAGCCCTCGCGGGCGACAACCCTTACCGCCGCAAGCTGAATCTGCTCGTAGGTGTTGTGAACAACAAACCGTCGAGGCTGGGCTTCGCGTATGGCGGCGGCGTAGCGCATTTCCTATGACGACAGCGTACACGAGAACCGCCGTCGTTCAACCTAAATCTCTCAGTGCTCCGAACTCCGTGTCGATAGCCGGAACGAGTTGTCAATCCGACACCGGTGTCAGGCAGTCTGGGCGAGGCTGTGCCGGTCGCGCTGATAGCGTGGCGCCAATGGCCAGCACCGCAAGCGAGTCCTCCCCTCAGCGCATCGCGACCATCCGCGAGCAGCTCAAGCTGCTCGGGGACTATCTTTGACCCCGCTTCTCTAAACGAGCGTGTAGGCACGCTCGAAGAGCAGATGCAGGCGCCCGGGTTCTGGGAGGACGCCGAGGCTGCCGGCAAGGTGTCGGCCGAGCATGCTCGCGCGAGCAAGCGGCTGCAGATGTTCACGACGCTGCAAGGCGACGTCGAGGACCTCGAAGGTCTGTTGGAGATGGCGGCCGAGGACGCGAGCATCGAGGATGAGGTGGCAGAGCACCTGGTCTCGGTGGAGCAACGTCTGGCCGAGCTCGAGGAGCAGCGTCTGTTTGCCGGGCACTATGACTCGGGCGATGCGCTTGTCAGCGTCAACGCCGGAGCCGGCGGCACCGACGCCCAGGACTGGGCGGAGATGGTGCTGCGGATGATGATGCGCTGGGCCGAGCGCCGCGGCTTCACGGTCGAGTTGCTGGAGGCAAGCCCCGGCGAGGAAACCGGGATCAAGTCGGCGACGATGCAGGTCCGCGGCGAAAACGCCTACGGTCTGTTCGGCGCCGAGCGTGGCGTGCACCGGCTGGTCAGGCTCTCGCCGTTCGATTCGGCCAAACGCCGCCACACCAGCTTCGCCGGGGTGGAGGTCGCGCCGGTCGTGGCCGACAGCGGCGAGGTCGAGATCGACGAGGACGATTTGCAGGTGGACACCTATCGCGCCTCGGGCGCCGGGGGCCAGCACGTCAACAAGACCGACTCGGCGGTACGGATCACCCACCGCCCGACAGGGATCGTGGTGCAGTGCCAGAACGAGCGCTCGCAGACATCCAACCGAGCCACGGCGATGGCGATGCTGCGCTCAAAGCTCGTGGAGAAGCAGGAGCGAGAGCGCCAGGAAGAGATCGCGCGCGAGAAGGGCGAGGCGCAGGACGTGAACTTCGGCTCGCAGATTCGCTCCTATGTCCTTCATCCCTATTCGATGGCCAAGGACCATCGCACGGGCTTTGAGATGGGCGACGTGCAGCGGGCGCTCGACGGCGATCTGGATGGGTTCGTCCGTGCCTATCTTTTGAAGTCGGCCTCTGCCGGATCGTGAGCGACGATGAGCTGACGAGCCTTGCCAGGCGTGCGCTGCGCGAGGACGTCGGCGAGGGCGATGTAACGACCGATGCGACGGTCGCGCCCGACACACACGCGCGCGCGCTAATCACGCAGAAGGCCCCGGGCGCGATCTTCGGGCTGGAGGTGGCGCAGAGGTGCTTTGAGCTGCTCGATCCGGACATGCGCTTCGAGCGGTTGGTCTCCGAGGGAGATTGGCGCGAGCAGGGAGGGCCGGTGCTCTCGGTCGAAGGCAGCGCCCGCGTGCTGCTGACCGGTGAGCGCACCGCGCTGAACTTCCTGGCGCGCCTGTCGGGGATCGCGACGCTGGCGGCGCGCTTCGTGCGCGAGGTGCGGGGGACCGGCACGGTCGTGCTCGACACCCGCAAGACGACCCCCGGCTTGCGCGCGCTGGAGAAGGCGGCGGTCGCCGCCGGGGGTGCCACCAACCATCGCGTCGGCCTCTACGACGCGATCCTGATCAAGGAGAATCACATCGCTGCCGCCGGCGGGATCGCGCAAGCGCTCGCCCGCGTGCGCGAGTCCGCGCCGCAGTTGGCGGACACCCTGGAGGTCGAGGTACGCGATCGGAGCGAGATCGACGAAGCGCTCGCGGCGGGTGCGCCGCGTCTGTTGCTGGACAACATGAGCGTCGCGGAGTTGACGGCCGCCGTCGCACAGGTGGATGGTCGAGCGAAGCTCGAGGCAAGCGGCAACGTGACACTCGAGAACATCCGGGAGCGTGCGTCGACGGGGGTAGACTTCATATCGGTTGGCGCGCTCACCCATTCCGCGCCGGCCCTCGACCTGTCCCTGATCCTGGAGGTGACGATATGAAGGCGTTGCCGATGATCCCTACCCAGGGTCCGTTGCCCGAGCTGAGCCCGGCTGAGATCGCCGAGCTGCACGCGGATGTGCGTGCGCTTGCTGCCGAGCGCAAAGCGACGATCCTCGCTCACAACTACCAGGTGCCCGAGGTGCAGGATGTTGCCGACTACGTGGGCGATTCGCTTGGCCTCTCTCGTCAAGCGGCCACTTCGGACGCCGAGACGATCGTCTTCTGCGGCGTGCACTTCATGGCCGAGACCGCTTCGATCCTCTGTCCCGAGAAGACCGTTCTGATCCCCGATCTGGACGCCGGCTGCTCGCTCGCGGCCTCGATCGACGCCGAGCAACTGGGGCAGTGGCGCGAGCGCTACCCGACTGGTGTCGTCGTGATGTACGTGAACACCACAGCCGAGGTAAAGGCGCTGACCGACTACTGCTGCACCTCGGCCAACGCCGTGGACGTCGTGCGCCATATCTATGAGACTCGCGGAGCGGACACCGAGATCCTGTTCGGCCCCGACATGTGGCTCGGCGCCTACGTGGAGAAGGAGCTGGGCCGGCCGATGCACGTGTGGGACGGCGAGTGCCATGTGCACGCGGGCATCCGCCCCTCAGACATCGACGCCACCCGCGCCGCCCACCCCGGCGCCGACTTCCTGATCCACCCCGAGTGCGGCTGCTCGACCAGCGTCATGGAGTACGTCGCCGCGGGCGACGTGTCCGCCGAGGGCGTCCACATGCTCTCGACCGGCGGCATGCTCGAGTTCGCCGAGCAGGCTCAGCGCGGGCA
>JBOGXY010000032.1:0-11312 GCA_050696495.1 Solirubrobacteraceae bacterium | reverse complement strand
GCGAGGATCAGATAGATCCCGAACGCGATCGCCGCGGCGCGCAGCCGTTTTGAGGATGACAGCGCCGCCAGCGGCGTTACCCACAGCACGTACCAGGGCAGCACCCAGCTGAGCGTCACAAGCAGCGCGACCGTCGCCCAACCCGCGCCGCTCAGCGACTCGCGACGGCGGTAGGCGAGCACCGAGCAGGCCGCGATGCTCAGCGCCAACACGCCGCTGAGGATCAGGCGCAGCGTTGTCGTCTCGCCTCCCTGCAGCAAGGCCATCCCGAGCAGGTTGGGCAGGCTCTCCATCGTCACAAGCCGGCCCTGGGTGGCCAGATCGGGCAGGTGCGGGCCGAAGGCCACGACGCTGGCGGCGCCCCAGAGCACGGCGGCCAGCGCCATCCCGGCGAGCAGTTGCAGCAGGTCGCGCAGGCGTGCTCGCCCGGCAGGCGAGGAGCGCGCCGACACGCACGCGGCAACCGGCGGGGCGAGCACGATCGGTATCAGGATCGCCGCCGAGGCCTTCAACGCCACGGCGGTCACGAGCGCCGCGCCGGCTCCCACCTTCAGGGCGAGGTGGCCACGCGCCGCTCGCCGTGCGGCCACGCGCGCATCGATGCCCTGCTCCGCACCCGCGTCGCCGCCGGCCGCGACGTCGGGCGCGCGCGCCACGCCTGGCATCAGACCCGCCCGCAACGCACCGTAGAACGCGAGCATCACGAACAGCATCGTGATGAAGTCGTTGTGATCGCCTCCGAGGCCCCACATGATCACGATCGGGTTCAGGCCGACCAGGGCGATCGCGGCGACCGGATCGCAGCGTAGACGCGAGCCCTCAGGGGCCCGCTCGGCCAGCAGCTGCGCGCACTTCCACACGACGAAGATCAGCGACAGGCTGGCGATCGCAAGGATCGCCTTCAGCGCCCAGAAGGAGCCCGCCAGGCCGAGCGGCACGACCACGAAGGTGATCAGCGTGAACAGCGGGCCGTAGGGGCTGAGCAGTTGATGCCAGTTGCTCAGCGAGAAGGCCGGGTCGCTGTGCGGCTCGAGGATCGGCACCGTCGTGTACGGGTTGAGGTGGTGCACGACCTCCATGCGGCCATAGTTGACGTAGTTGAAGACGTCGGTCAGGGCCAGCGGCGGAGAGAGGAACAAGATCACCTGAACAGCGAGGATCGCGGCGATCGTCCAGCGGGCCGGGACGCGGGGGGCATAACGCAGGCTGGCCAGATAACAGCCGTACATCACGATCAGCGCGCCCGTGAACAGGTCGCGCAGGATCTTCGGGTCGCGCGTCATCCACGGCGCCAGGCCGCCGAGCGGACCGGCCATCCAGTGCGGGAAGAAGTTCGCGGTCGTCGTCGCCGAGAGCACGCTCGGGCGGTTTGCGGCGGCAAGCACGACGATCGCCGCGCACAGCACGATCGCGATCAATGCCGTGGCGGCGATGCGCTCGTCACTGAGGCCGCGCGTACCGACGCGCAAGATGCGCGTGGGGCGTGCGGCGACGAGCGTGTTACTCAGAGCGTCGAGACGTTGACGGCCTTCGGGCCCTTGTCGCCCTGCTCTGCGTCGTAGGAGACCTTCGAGCCCTCCTGAAGCGAGCGGTAGCCTTCCCCGTTGATGCCGGTGTGGTGGACGAACAGGTCCTTCTCGCCGTCATCGGGGGTGATGAAGCCGAAGCCCTTGTCGTCGCTGAACCACTTCACTGTGCCGGTAGGCATGTGACTTTTCCTCCACGATGTGCTTGTGCTACGCGGAGGATGCTTCTTCAAAGCTTCGACCCGCCAGCACTACTTTTCGCTGACCTCCACGGCCAGCCAGACCGCACGACCGTAGCACGTCGATAGTTGGGTGTGTTAGCAAGTGGTGTATGAGAAAGAGCCCTGAACAGTTCGCCGCACAGCTGATCGACGAGCTCGATCTGAACGCGCGTGCTCGCGCGGGCGCGCGCGAGCGGGGCGGGCGGGCCTATGTCGCGCTGAACATGATCAGCACCGCCGACGGGCGTGCGACGCTCTCCGGGCGCTCGGGGGCAATCGGAGACGATGCCGACAAACATCTCTTCCTGGGATTGCGCACGATCGTCGACGGCGTGATGGCAGGGGCCGGCACGGTGCGCGCGGAGGGCTACCACCGCCTCATCCGCGATCCGGCGGCACGCGAGCGGCGCCAGGAGCGCGGCCTGGCTCCCGAGCCGCTGGCCTGCATAGTCTCGGGACGCTTGGCGCTGGACGGGAGCGTGCCGCTACTTGACGAGCCGCGGGCGCGTGTGGCGATCGTGACCTCCTCGCGGGCGAGCCTGCCGCAGGGCTGCCGAGCACAGATCGAGTACGTGCGCTCCGAGCGCGATGGGCAGCTCGACCTGGCGGCGGCGCTGCGCGAGCTGCGAGCTAGCTTTCAGATCGAGACGCTGCTGTGCGAGGGCGGGCCGCACCTGAACGCCAATCTGCTCGCGGCGGGGCTCGTGGACGAGCTGTTCCTCTCGCTGGCGCCGACGCTCGCCGGCGGCGATGCCACGAGCGAGTCGCTGCGGATCGTCAGCGGGGTTGACCTGCAGCCACCGGTGGCGATGGAGCTGCTCAGCTCGCACTCCTACGAGTCGCATCTGTTCCTGCGTTACAAGATCCTCAAATGATGGAACCGAGCCGCACATGTGCGGCTCGGCCGGACGTACATGTACGTCCGGGACAGGGGCGCATGCGCCCCTGTCAACCGCGCAGGACAGCCACGCTGAGCACCACGCTGTTGGGCACGAGAATCGAGCCCTCCTCGGTGGCGAACGTCGTGTACAGGAGGCCCAGCGAGGCGATCGTGCCCTCGATCTGACCGGCCAGCTGGCCGCCCTGCAGGCGCACGGAGTCACCCACGCGGAAGGGGCGGGCGCTCAGCAGGACCGTGCCGGCGATCACGTTGCCGAGCGTCTGCTGTGCCGCAAGGCCCACGATCACCGCCGTGAAGGCGCCGCCCAGGGCGAGCGTCTTGGGGCTGACGCCCGCGATGCTCATCGCCACCACCAGCGCGATCGCCACGGTGACCAGGCGGATGATAAAGCCGACCGTGCCGGCCGCCGCCGGCTCCATCCTGCGGAACAGGGCCGGGCCGAACGCGCGACCGACGTCGCGGGCGATCGCCCAGCCGAGCATCAGCAGCACGACGACGGTGATCAGGTCGATCGGCGTGTTCAGCCAGGACAGTTCGCCGTGACCCTCGCTTGTGAGGCCGAGCAGCGAGTAGCGGTGTTCGTAGAGCACGACAACCGCTATGAACAGCGGGATCAGCAGCAGCGCATGCCAGCGCGCCCTGCGCACCGCCCCGGGGCTTACCTGATGCAGCAGGCCCGCCTCGCGCCAGGACTGGCTGCGCGTCTCGAACATTCGCGGTGGGGTCTTCAACGTGCGGGGCGGGTTCTTCGTGGGCTCGGGCATCTGGCCAATCATCTACTGTTCGGCGGCGATGAGCGCCACCGGCGTCTATACCGCGACGGGGTCACGCCTACCGACGGAGGCGTCGGTTGAAAGGGGAATTGCATGAGCGCCACCACACTGCGCCGCCTGGTCATACCCGCGATCGTGCTGGGCATCCTGCTGATCGGGGTGGCGATCGTCTACTTCACCCAGCCCGAGCACTCGCTGCCCACGTTCTTCCCGGGGCATGCATCGGCCGGCAGCGCCGAAGCCAACCACCACCACTCCAAGCACGGCATCGCCGCGCTGATCCTCGCGCTCGCCTGCTTCGCCTTCGCTTGGTTTCAGAGCGGACCGAAGACGAAGGCCGCCTCCCCGTCGTCCTGAGCCGCGGACGCGGCCCGGCCGACGAACGGCGGCTTGACGAGCCCCTCCGCGCTACTGCAGCGCGAACACGACCGTGCAAAGACTGCCCATCGCTATGCAGTAGATGCCGAACGGCGTCAGGCGGTTGGTCTGGAAGTACTTGAGCAGGAAGCGGATCGCGAAGTAGGTCGTCACGGCAGCGCATATGCCTCCCACGAGCGCCTGTCCGCGCACGCCGTTGCCCTGCGTGCCGAGCAGTTCGGGCAGCTTCAGCGCGCCGGCCGCGAAGATGATCGGGGTCGCCAGCAGGAACGCGTAGCGGGCGGCGTCCTCGTTTGAGAGGCCGCTCACAAGTCCTCCGCCCATCGCGAAGCCCGAACGTGAGATGCCGGGGATCAGCGCCGCCGCCTGCGAGCTGCCCACCTCGATCGCGCTTCGCCAGGACATGCGCGCGATACGCGCGTCGGAGTCGCCGAGGCCGTCGCCGGGGCGCGGCGGCCGCCCGCGCAGGCGCTCGAAGAACAGCAGCGCGACACCGTTGACGATCAGGAAGATGGCGGCAAGCGATGCCGAGGCGAACAGGCTGCGCAGCGGTTTCTCAAGCGTCAGGCCGAGGATGCCCGCCGGGATCGTGCCCACGATCAAGACCCAACCCAACCGCGCGTAGACATCGTCATCGCGGATCTCGCGGATCGCGATCGAGCGAAAGACGCCCTTGACTATCTTGATCCAGTCTTTGAGGAAGAAGAACAGCAGCACCAGCGAGGTGCCGATATGCGTGGCCACCAGGAAGGTGAGGAAGTAGGCGTCGTTCTGGTGGATGTTCCAGCCGAACAGGCGCGGCAGCACGACGCCGTGCCCGAGGCTCGAGATCGGGAACGGCTCGGCCACGCCCTGCACCAGGCCGAGCACGATCGCCTGGAAGTAGGAGATCGGTTCGTGCATCGCGGCGCGAAGCTTATGCGCCAACGCCGACACGAGCGTCGCCGACCCGGGCCGCGCCCGCTCAAGCGCCGGCAAGCCCTGCCCGTCGAGCGCATACGCTCTTGCCCAATGCCCGCCTCCGGCACTCCGGCAGCGCCGCCTGCACCGCCGCCCTTGCGCGAGATCGCGCGCGAGTGGGGGCGGATCGGCTGTATCGGCTTCGGCGGGCCGCCGGCGCACATCTCGCTGCTGCGCGACTTGTGCGTCACGCGACGCGGCTGGCTGAGCGACGAGCAGTTCGAGCGGGCGCTGGCGGCCGTCAACCTGTTGCCGGGGCCGGCTTCCACGCAGCTTGCGATCTATTGCGCTTGGCGGCTGCGCGGTAACAGGGGGGCCTTGCTTGGCGGGCTGTGCTTCATCGCGCCCGGGCTGGTGGCGATCCTGGCGCTGTCGGTGCTGTTCCTGGGCAGCTCGCCTCCCACCTGGGTGCTCGGCGCCGGGATGGGCGCGGGCGCGGCGGTACCGGCGGTGGCGGTGGCCGCCGGCTGGGACGTCGCTCGACCGCTCCTTGTCCGGGCTCGCGCGGCCGGGCGCCAGCAGCTCGCGCGCGCGCTCCTATATGGACTGGTGGGTGCGGCATCGGCCGCCACGCTCGGGGCCTACCTGGTGGTCGTGCTGCTCGCCTGCGGGGCGTTTGAGCTGGGCCGCCTGACGCTGGCACGGCGGGCCTCGCTGGGACTGCACACCTCCCCTCTGCTCGCCGCGATCCTGCTCTCCGCCGGAACCGGCGGGACCGGCGGAGCGGGCGCACTCGTCTGGACGGCGTTCAAGGTTGGAGCACTCGCGTTCGGCGGCGGGTTCGTGATCGTGCCGCTGATGCAGGCCGACGCGGTCTCGACCTACCACTGGTTGACCCACGCCCAGTTTCTGGGCGCCGTGGCGCTGGGGCAGGTCACGCCCGGGCCGGTAACGCACACGGTGGCCGCTGTGGGTTACGGCGCCGGCGGGCTGCCGGGCGGGCTGCTGGCATCGCTGGTGGCGTTCGCGCCGTCGTTCTCGTTCGTGCTGATCGGCGCCGCGCGCTTCGAGCGACTGCTGGTGGACGAGCGCATCCTGGCGTTCCTCGCGGGAGCGGCGCCTGCCGCGGCGGGAGCGATCCTCGGTGCCGCCTTGCCGCTAAGCGAAGCGCTGGGAGAGGGATGGCAGTACGCGCTGCTCGGTGCCGCCGCGATCGCATTGTTCGCCCTCAGACGCGGCGTCGTGCTCACGCTGCTCGGCGCGGGAGCCGTTGGAGCCTGCGCGGCGCTGCTTGGCGCACCGGTTCTCGCAACCCAATAGCCGTTTTCCGTCCGCCTCGTCCTGTAGCGTTTTGTCTACATTGATCGCGGTGTCACGATATGCTGGAGCGGTGCGCACACTCGTCCTGGATCCAGCGACCGCGGGACTGGAGCCGATCCTCGAGCGCCGCAAGCTCTCGGGGCTCGATCGCATGGATGAGATCTGGGAAGGGGTGCTGCACATGGTTCCCGCGCCAAGCCACGCACACGGGAGTATCGAAAGTCAGCTGATGCGAGCGCTCGGTCCACCTGCCGACGCGGCCGGCTTGGAGCTGATCGGCCAGAGCAACCTGGGCGAGGGGGAACACAACTTCCGCGTGCCCGACTGCTCGCTGCACCGCCCCGGTGCGCACGGCGTCTGGCACGCCACGGCCGCTCTCGTCGTCGAGGTCGTCTCCCCCAACGACGAGAGCTGGGAGAAGCTGCCGTTCTATGCCGAGCACGGGGTGGACGAGGCGCTGATCGTCGACCCGCATCAACGCTCGGTCGAGTGGCTCGGGCTGGTCGCGGGGCATCGCTACGAGCCGATCGCGCGCAGCCGTTTGATCGAGCTCGGCGCCGACGAGTTGGCAGACGCGCTCGACTGGCCCGCGGTCGAATAGCCGCGCCGGCGGCGCTAGGTGAACACGATTTGTCCACCACCGGCCAGCGCGTAGAACTCGCCGACGGTGATGACGTCCCTCACCTGCTCGATGAACGCGTCCTGACCGAGCTTGAACAGGTCCACCGAGGCCTTGCACGCGTACAGGCCGGCGCCGGAGTCGGCGATCATCTCCACGAACTCGGGGATCGGCGGGATGTCCAGTCGCTCCATCTCATCGGCGAACTTGTGAGTTAGGAGCGCCGAGACACCGGGCACGCCGCCGGCCCAGGTGGCCAGGTGCAAACCCGGGTTGCCGACGCTCGCCACCTTGACGTGCTCGTGCTTTGCGCGGTTGATCGCGTCCAGGCCGAAGAAGGTGAAGAAGACGTTTGCCTCGATTCCCTCCATGCGCGCGCCGTTGGCCATGATCAGGCCCGGGTAGATGCCCTCCAGCGAGCCCTTGGAGATGATGATTGAGACCTTCTCGATCGTGTCGCCCATGCCGTTCTCCGTTCGCTCGTCCAGGTGTCGTTGTTTAGATGCAGCCGCGCGGCTTGGGAATGCCGCCGATCTTGGCGGCCAGCTTGGCCGGCCCCTTGGGAAACAGCTCGTAGAGCTCGGAGATCGGTACCCCAGAGGTCTTGCCGAGGCTGCGTATCGACGGCGCCGAGCCGCTCTGCAGGTAGGACTCGCGCATGAAGTCGATCACCTGCCAGTGCCGCTCGGTGAGCGGATCGACGCCGTTCTCGCGGGCAATCTCCACGGCGACGGCGCGGTTCCACTGCTGCGGGTCGAGCAGGAAGCCCTCCGCGTCCACTTCGACGCTTGAGCCGGCGAGTGTCACTGTGCTCATCGCTTCACCTCCAGTTCACTGCTTGACTGTTGGTCGGCCCCGGCGAACTGCGAGGCGACTCCGGGGATGTCATGGCCCTGCAGCAGCACATGCCAGTACAGCGGCTGGAAGGCGAGCTTGGCCAGATGGTTCAAGCGCGACTCGGCCATCAGCGGCAACGGGCCCAAATGGGGGTCGGGGAAACGACCCGGCAACGGCTCGTGCTCGTAGTCGAAGTCGATCAGCAGCGCCTTGTGAAAGCCCGTCTCGATGAAGCAGTTGACATGGCCGTCGTATGAGCCGACCAGCTCATCTCCCGCCAGGGTGCGACAGACGTTCTCGGCCACCACCTCGCCCTCGAAGTGCGTGACCGAGCCGGCCTTTGAAGTCGGAGCGTCGGTGGCGTCGCCGATCGCGAACACGTTCTCGGCCACTGCAGAGCGGAGCGTGTGGCGGTCGGCCGCGACGAAGCCCAGCGGATCGCCCAGGCCCGGCGAGCGCGCGACGAACTCGGCGCCTTCATGCACCGGGATCGCCACCAGCAGGTCGTAGTCGATCTCGCGCTCGTCGAAGCTGTAGAGCCGCCGGCGCTCACCGTCCACCCGCCCGGTGGCGAACTCCGCCTCCACGGCGATGTCCTTTTGCGCGAGCAGCGAACCCAGTCGCTCGGAGGCCACCGGCTTGGTGAAAGCGCCGTCGAGCGGTGTCGCCAGCGTGATCTGCACGTCCTCGCGCACGCCGCGCCTGCGCAGCTCCCAATCGGCCAGGAAGCAGAACTCCAGCGGCGCGACCGGGCACTTGATCGGCATGTCAACGACGTCCACCACGAGCCGGCCGGCGTCGAAGTCCCGCAGCGCCTCGCGCAGCGCCGTGGCGCCCTGCAGCGAATAGAAAGTGTGAATCGAGCGTCCCCACTGCTCGCCGGCCAAGCCCTCGGTCTCCCCCGGTCGCAGCGACGCGCCGCTGGCCACGACCAGGACGTCATAGCTCAGCCGCGGCCCGTCGCACAGGTGAACGACGCTCGCGCCGACGTCGACGCTCTCGATCTCCGCCTGCACGAACTCGATTCCCTCGTGCAGCTGCTCACGGCGCGGGCGAACGATCTCATCGGGCCGCGCCAGGCCGAACGGGACGAACAGCAGGCCCGGCTGATACACATGGCTGTTGTCGCGATCGACGACGGTGATTCGCGTCGCCTCCGGGCAGCGGCGCCGCAGGCGGTTGGCAAGCAGCGTACCGCCGGTGCCTGCTCCCAGGATCACGATTCGATTTGCCATCGTGCTCGATCCTCGCGGCTGCGTGCGCCCGCGCCAACGGGGTCAAGCCGCGACGCCGAAGCGGGGTTTCCCGCACATCGCCGCCGCCCCGACCCGGGCTCGAGCGGCGGCCCGGCGGCTCAGGCGTGCCCGAAGCGCACGTCTGGCAGCACGCGCCGCGCCCAGGCCGGCAGGTACCAGGCGCGGGCGCCCATCAGGCGCAGCAGCACCGGCAGCAGCAGCAGGCGCACGAGCGCGGCATCCAACAACACCGCCACACCCAAAATGATCCCCATCTCCTTTGGCGGCAGCGGACCTGAGAGCGCGAACGTGAAGAAGACGGCCACCATCACCGCGGCGGCCGCGAAGATCACCCGGCCGGAGTGCGCGAGCGCGCCGACCATCGCCTCGTGTGGGTCGTGGGCGCGATCCCAGTGCTCCTTGGCCGAGGAGAGCAGGAACATCGTGTAGTCCATCGAGATCGCGAAGATCATCGCGAAGAAGAACACGGGTCCCCAGGCGTCGAGGAAGCCCTGCGACTGAAAACCGAGCAGCGAGGCAAGCGCGCCGTCCTGGAAGATCCACTTGGCCACGCCGAACGCCGCGCCGGTGGCAAGCAGGTTCGTCAGCACGCCGACCGCAGCCACGAGCGGGGCCTGCAGCGCGAACAGCAACAGCAGGAAGCCGAGGGCCAGCACCACCCCGATCACGAGCGCCGTCTTGGCGGAGAGCAGACGCTGCAAGTCGTGGTTTTCGGCGACCGCCCCGCCGAGCAGGGCGTCCGCCGGCAGCAGCGAGCGCAGACGCTCGATCGTCGCGCCCACCGCCGGGTCTGAGGGGTCCTGGCGCGCGATCGCCGTTATCAGCGCATAACCGCCGCGGCCGAACTGGACCGGTAGCACCGCCGCGACACCGCGGTCGCGAGCCGCCAGGCGCGCCACGCGCGCGGCGCCGGAGGCAGGCACGACGATCTGCAGTGGGCCGGTCGCGCCCGGGCCGAACGCGCTCTGCACCTGGGCGTAGCCGACGCGCGAGGAGTCGCCGAGCGGCACCACCTTGATCGAGGGCATCGCCGTCTTCAGCTGCGTCACCGGGTAGCAGAGGGCCAGCAGCGCCAGCAGCGCCGGCAGCCCGTAGAGCAGCGGACGGCGCCACAGCCGCTCGCCCCAGGTCCCAAAGCGCGGCGAGCGATGCTCGCCGGAATGAGCCCATGGCAGCGCGAGCTTGTCCACGCGCGACCCGAGCTTGCCGAGCACCGCCGGCAGCAATGTCAGCGTGGCCGCCAGCACGAATATCACCGCCAGCATGATCCCCAGCGCCATGCTGCGAAACGCGGGACTCGGCACGAGCATCACCGCGCTGAGCGAGATCAGGACGGTGACGCCGCTGAACAGCACCGCCTTGCCGGCGGTGTCCATCGTCACGGCAACCGCCTCGCGAGGCTCAAGACGCGAGCCGAACAAAGCGCCGCGGAAGCGCATCACAACAAACAGCGCGTAGTCGATCCCGAGCGCCAGGGCGAACATCAGCGCGAAGTTCATCGCCCAGATCGAGATCGGCGCGATCAGCGTGCCCAGGTAGAGCAGGCCCGCCGCGCACAGCAGTCCGACCATCGTCAGCATCAGCGGCAATCCGGCGGCGACCAGCGAGCCGAACGCCAGCAGCATGATCGCCAGCGTCACCGGCCAGGAGATCACCTCGGATTTCAGCATCGCCGAGCGGTTGGCTTCGTTGAAGTCAGACCACATGCCGGGCGCGCCGGTCAGGTTGACCTGGACGCCATTCGCGGAGAGAGCGCGCAACTTGCCCTTCAGGGCGTCGGCGGCCGCGACCATCGCGTTCGGGTCGCGCGCGGCGCCTGCCTGCAGAATCGCGGTGCGCCCGTCGCGCGAGATCGAGACCCCGGGGGCGGGCGCGACCACGACGCTCACCGCCGAGTCCGCGCGCAGCGTTCTATGCACGCGCGCGACCGCGAGCCGGAACGCCGGCGAGGACGCCGTGTGCGTGGGCGAGTGCACGACCACCGTCAGCGCGTAGCCCCCGAGGCCGGCGAAATCGCCTTCGATCAGCTTGCGCGCCTGCACCGACTGCGACCCGCTCGCCTCCCAGCCGGCGCCCGAGAGCGCTTTCTCTACGCGCGGGGCGAAGAAGCCGAGCACGAGAGCCAGAAGCAGCCAGATCGTCAGCACCGCCCGGAAGTGGCCTGCCGTCCAGCGGCCCAGGCGACCGAGCGGACCCACCGGCTCACGCAGTGCCGGAGGGTCCGCCGGCGCGGAGCGCCCGGCCAGCGTGCTCACCGGCCCTCTCCAAGGGGCGGGCATGCGCGAAAGCTCATCGTTGAAGCTAAGCGCTCGATCGGCGGGGGCGCAGCCGCTGCAGCTACGCATCGATGTACGTAGAAACCACTTGAGCACCCGAACAACGCCCCTGGCGATGAGGAGCCGATGCTCGCCTTCACACCTCTTTCACACGAAAGACCCGATCTAGTCACAAAGACGTAGCCGTTCAGTCCCCCGGGCTGCGGGGGGGTCAGAGCAGGGCGGGGAGCGCGCCGCCGGTTTGGTTGGCGGTTAGGAGGTCTCGGAGGTAGGCGAGCATTGAGCGGTGTTGCAGGCGGCAGGTG
>JBOGXY010000031.1:0-25654 GCA_050696495.1 Solirubrobacteraceae bacterium | reverse complement strand
CGGCAATGCAGGCACACCACCTCCCGGGCGGGGGAGTGCGCGCGCGGTACGGCCGCCTGTGGCTAGAGCTCGAGGCGGTCGAAGCTGCGCGCGGCCCGGCTGGCGAGGACGAAGTCGCCGAAGCGGTGGGCCAGCCCATCGGCGATCAGCTCGCCGATGGCGTCTGTGACCTCGAGCGCGTCAGCGCTGAGGGCGCGCTGCAGCTCCTGCTCGGCCCACAGCCCGCTGTGGGCGTCCTCGCCGAGCAGCAGTCCGAGGACGGCGGCCTGAGCGCGGACGGACTGCTCGCGGTCGAGGTCGGTGTCGCGGGCGGCGCGCAGGGCGGCTGCGATCTGCGGAGGCGGAGACTCGCTACGTTGTGGCTGCATGGGAAGGTCCTTTCTTTCCGTGCCACGGCCCCCGGCAGTTGGCGCTGCGCGGGGGTCAACTTTTGGCGTTTGGGTTGCTCCCAGCATTGCTGGGAGCGGGGGTCAGGTCAAGGGTTTGGGGCGAAGTTGGCGCGGAAACGCTCTTGGGTTGCCTGCCGTGGCTGTGCGGGCACGGCTTGGGCTCGGCGTGCCCGCGGTACTCGCTGCGGCGAATCTCGGGACCAAATGGGGACCAATTTCGTTGAGGCGAATCCGGTCCGGGCGGGAAATGGCTCGGTTGAGAGGGATTGGAGGTGCGCCGTGCGGGACTCGAACCCGCCCCGCCGGATTAAAAGTCCGGAGCTCTACCCGATGAGCTAACGGCGCGCGAGTGAGTCAGTGTGGCAGACGGGGGCGTGCTTCGCTGCTCGCGTGGGGCCGATGCGATGAACAGGCTGCCGGCCGCGCGGCGCTACCGCCTCAGCGCAGGCCCAGCGTGTCCAGCGGCTCGGCCTCGGGCGTCTCGCCGGCGGCGACCGCCAGCAGGTGCTCGATCCGCGTCAGCTTGATGCGCGGGCGGCCGTGGGGCTCGCCGAGGGACTGCTCGTGGGCGTCGATCGCCGACCAGCCCTCGTATGTAACGAGGCCCGGGTGGCGCAGGCGCAGCAGCTGCTCGATCCGCTCGGGGTCGGGGTCGGCCGGCGTGGGCAGCCTGCCGGCGGCCAGGTCCTCGAGCAGAGCGTCGACCGTCTCCTGGGCGTCCTTCTTGTTGGTGCCGATCACCCCGGAGGGCCCGCGCTTGATCCATCCGACTGCGTACTCGCCGATCGTTACGCCATCGGGGCCCTGTATACGGCCCCCCTGGTTGGGGATCGTCGCCGAGCGCTCGTCGAACGGGACGCCCGGGAGCGCCACCCCTCGATAGCCGATCGCGCGCAGCACGAGCCCCGCCTCGATCTCCTCTCTCTCGCCCGTCGGCACAGCGCGCAGGGATCCCGACTCGCTCGGCTTCAGTGCGTTTCGCCCCAGCACCACGCTACGCACGCCGTCCCCCTCCCCCCCCAAATACTCGATCGGGGAGGCCAGGAAGCGAAGGACGATCCGCCGGCGCTTCCCTGCGGGCGGACGCGCCGCGTACTCGCGCAGGACGCGCACGTTGCGCTCGGCCGTCGGGTCCATGTCGGGGTCCGGGGTCGCCAATGCACGCTCGAGCTCCTCGGGATCGACGATCACATCGGCGTCGGCCAGCTCGCCGAGCTCGCGCAGCTCTGGGTTTGTGAAGGCCGCCTGGGCGGGGCCGCGACGGCCGACGACGACGATCTCCTCGATGGCGCTCTCGCGCAGCGCCTCCAGCGCATGGTCGGCCGTGTCGGTGACGCGCAGCTCGTCGTGTGTGAGCGTCAGCATCCGCGCGACGTCCAGTGCGACGTTGCCATTGCCGATCACGACCGCGCGCTTGACCGACAGGTCGAAGTCGTGGTCGGCGTAGTCGGGATGGCCGTTGTACCAGCCGACGAAGTCCACGGCCGCACGCGAGTTCGGCAGCTCCTCGCCCGGGATGCCGAGCGGCCGGTCGCCCGGAGAGCCCGTGGCGTAGACGATCGCGTGGTAGCGCTCGGCCAGCTCCTCGTGGGAGATCTCGCGCCCCAGCTCGATGCCGCCGAAGAAGCGAAAGCGCGGATGCGCCGCGGTCTTCTCGTAGATGCGCGTGACCGACTTGATCTTCGGATGGTCGGGCGCGACCCCCGAGCGCACGAGCCCCCAGGGCGTGGGCAGCCGCTCGATCATGTCGACCTCGAGTTGCTCGGGCCCGTCCCCCAGCAGGTGGCCCGCGGTGTAGAAGCCGGCCGGCCCGGAGCCGACGATGGCGATTCGTATCGGTGTCATGAGTTGCGTTCTAGCGGGTCGGTTGCAAAGGGAAGGTAAGGGCGCGCACAGTCTCGCCGGGATGGTCCGCCTTGCGTCAATGGGCGCGGCCCGACTCGAACGGGCGACCCCCTCGGTGTAAACGAGGTGCTCTGGCCAACTGAGCTACGCGCCCAAGGCCCTTCAAGGGTAGGGACTCGGAGCGTGCGAAGCTGTGTTCATGGTTGTTCGTACGCTCAGGCGCGGCAGAAGTCGCATCGCCCTGTTGGCTGCGACCCCGGTCGTGCTGCTTGTGCTGCTCGCTCAGGCGTTGCTGCCGGGGCTCGCCGCCACGCGCGTGCGCGCGCGCGTGGAACGCTACGGCCCGGTGCGCTCGACCCACGTCTCGGCCTTCCCGGCGGTGAAGCTGCTGTGGGGAGATGCGGACACGGTCAGCGTCAGCGCCGGCACGTTGACGATCACGCCGGCGCAGATCTCCTCGCTGCTGTGGGAAGCGCGCACGGTTGGCACGCTCACCGTTCTCGCGCAGGGGGCCGTCTTGCGTGTCTCGCAGCTGCCGGGGGGGCTTGAAGTGAGCGACGTGCGCATGCAAAAGCGCGGGTCCTCGGTGATCGCGACCGCGACGATGACCCAGGCACAGCTTCAGCGCGCGCTGCCCAGCGGCTTGCGCGTGCAGCCGACGGCCGGCGGCCAAGGCGGGATTCAAGCGCGCGCCTCGGGCGGCCTGTTCGGCCTGCAGGCGTCGATCGACGTGCTCGTGCGCGCTGAGGAAGGCAACCTGATCGCCGAACCGCGCGGCCTGCCGTTCGGCGGGATCGCGACGGTGACGCTGGTCTCCGATCCGCATCTGAAGGTGCAGTCCGTCGGCCTGCGCTCGCTTGGCCCGGGCTCGAGTACCTACCTGCTCACTCTGCAAGCGCTATTGGTTTGAGCGCTCCCGCACGGTCATCGGCATCCCCTCGCGCGGAGAGATCGTCGGCATCTGGCGGTAGGTGAGCGCGAAGTCGCTCGGCAGTTCGAGGCTGAAGCGCTGGGCGAGCAGTGTCGCGATCGTGCGCACCTCCAGCTGGCCGAAGCGCATGCCGATGCAGGTGCGCGAGCCGCCGCCGAAGGGGATGTAGCCCCCCTTGGGGATCTGCTTCTTCGCGTCTGGTGAGAAACGCTCGGGGCGGAAGGCGTCCGGTTCGGAGAAGACGTCGGGCAGGTGGTGGGAGGCCCAGGAGCAGTAGTTGACGTAGGCGTTGGCCGGAACGGTGTGCCCCTCGAACTCGAAGGCCTCGACCGACTTGCGCGGCCCGATCCAAGCCGGCGGGTACTTGCGCAGCGTCTCGTCGAGCGTCATCTCCAGCTGCGCCAGCTCGCCGCTCATCAGCTGCTCCGCGCTCGGCTTGCCGTCGTGCAGGCAGGCGTCCTGCTCGGTCGTGAGCGCGTCGAGCAGGTGCGGGTGGCGGGCCAACTCGTAGAACATGAACGCCACCGTCGAGGTGGTCGTGTCGTGCCCGGCGAACAGCAGCGTCATCATCTCGTCGCGAATCTGCGTGTCGGTCATCCCCTCGCCGGCCTCATCCTGGGCGTCGAGCAGCAGGCTGAGCACGTCCTCGCCGCGCTCGCCCGTCGCGCGCTTGCGGGCGATCTCGCCGTAGAGCATCTCGTCGAGCTTGTTCGAGGCTTCCTGCAGCCTCGCCCAGGGCGAGCGTGGGCCGCGGATGAAGCGGTACTGGTAGCCGGAGGCGTAAAACCACAGGGCTTGCTCGAACAGGGCGGCCGCGTCGATCTCGCGGGCGGTGGCGCCGTCGGGGTCGATCCCAAACAGCGCGCGCATGGCGATGCGTGTGGCCAGGTGGCGGGTCCACGAGTACAGGTCGATCCGCTCGCCTGGGCGCCACTGCTCGAGCGCTCGTTCGGTCTCCTGGGTCATCACGCCGATCGAGGCCGCGATTCGCTCGCGGTGAAAGGCCGGAAGCATGATCTGGCGCGAGCGCTTGTGGTAAGGGTCGTCGGTGGTCAAGAGCCCGTCGCCGAGCAGCGCGATCAGGTCGCGAAAGTGCGATTCGCGCCAGGTGAAGTTGGCGGCGTGCGAGACGGTCATGTAGTGGTTGGCTGCCGGTCCGAGCATGAAGACGACGTTTGAGTGCAGGATGCGCAGCGTGAAGATCGGCCCGTAGCGCTTGTAGCCTTCGAGCAGGAGGGGTAGGGGCTCATCGATGAAACGCTTGGTGCGGGCCAGGGAGAAGCTCGTGTCGCCGTGCGGATAGGCGACGGTGGCGGCGCGCTCGTCGGCGAGGTCTTGGAACAGGATGCGGAAGGGATTTTCGTGGCGCAGGCGCGGGGGGCGGAGGGAGTTGCGCATGCGCGGCGCGGTGGGGGCGGCGGTGGCCATGGGCACAGATTACGCGCTTTGAGGGCGGTTTGGCCGTCTGGCCAGTTTTTGGGGTGGGCCGGTGCTCGGCGGGTGTCCTGCGATACTCTGCGCTACGCACGTAGCGGTGTCCCGTGCATGTGCACGGGGGCGTAGCTCAGTTGGTTAGAGCGCTGCCCTGTCACGGCAGAGGTCGCGGGTTCGAGTCCCGTCGCTCCCGTCATTTACCCCCGCCGTTTCGTGTGCTTGTGGGCGCCGCTGCTCGAAGAATGGGAGGAACGAGGGCTTGGGCTGGACCGCCACCACGCGGTCTTGGTCGAGCCAGACGCCGCCGAAGATGAGGCTGAGGAACTGGCGCTTGGCGGCGGGGTCGGTCTCGGTGGACCAGAAGATCGCGAAGTCCTCGAGTACTTTGCTCGCCTGGTCGAGGTTCGCGGTCGGCTCGGGCGCGAGCGTCCAGCTCGGCGTGAATTGCGTCGCGGCGCGCGATGTACTCGGGACGGTCGAGGTCGCCCAGCTCGTAGAGGTCGCGAGCGCGGGTAAGGCGTTGTTCGAGCGCGGCGCGGCGTGCGATGGCGTCCCTGCTCTCGGATGTGTTGGTGGACAGGCGGGTGAGGATCTCCTTGCGGATCGCCGGGCTGGGGGCGAAGCCGGTGAGGAATGCGGCGAGCTGTTGCTCGACCTGCTCTGCGGGGATGATCGGCTGGTCGCAGGAGTGGTTGGCGCGGCGACTGGCGCAGTAGTAGCGCGGCTTGTTCGCACGTCCGCCGGTACTGCCCTGCATGCGCGCGTTACAGCGCCGGCAGCGTGCGAGCCCGCGCAACAGGTAGTTGGGCGAAGGGCGTCCGGGGTTCAGTGTGCGGGCGCGCTGGCGGCGCATCAGTTGTACACGGTCATAGAGGGCCTCCTCCACGATCGGCTCGTGCAGGCCCTTGATCGCCTTGCTCCTGTCGCGACGCCCGGAGACATAGCCCGCGTAGGCGGCGTTGCAGAGCATCTCGCGGACGGTGTCGATTCCGAACGCACGGTCGCGCGCGGTGCGCTGCCCCCTTACGTTCAGCCATGCCGTGAGCGTGCGGTCGGTGTGCTGACCGGTGGCGTACATCTCAAATAGCTGTCTCACGAACGGCGCCTTCACAGGATCGGGTACCGCGATGCCGTCCTTGCCCTTCGCGTAGCCCCACGGCAGCGAGCCGGTGAGCAGCCCCTGGCGTGCCTTCTCGCGCAACCCCATCTTCGTCCAGAAGGAGAGCGAGACGGAGTAGTACTCGTCGAAGATCTCGTGCACGGACTCCGACAGAAACGCGGCGGGATCGTCGGTGTCAGCGCCGAGCGGTTGGGTGACAGAGATGACGTCGATCCCAAGCTCTGAGCGCAGGAGCTTCTTGTAGCGCTTGGCCTCCACCGTGTTCCGCGCGAAGCGGCTGGTGTGGAACACGAGCACGACCTCGAAGCGGCGCTCCATCGCGTCGTCGATCAGGCGCTGGAAGCCGGGTCGCTTCTCGGCGAGCCGGCCGGTCTCGAAGTCCAGGTATTCCTCGACGAGGCGCATCCCATGGTCGGCGGCGTAGCGGGCGATCGCCTGGCGTTGTCCGTCGGGTGAGTAGCCGCGCCCCTGCTCCTCGGTTGACTCGCGGACGTAGGCGACCGCGCGCCTGTCGGGCTGCTCAGGCGTGTCAGGCAATCGGGGCCTCCTTCTCGGTGGTGAACAATTCCGCGCCGCGGTTTCGCCAGTAGGTGACGAACCATTCCACGAACGCCTCGTGGTCGGGGTCGGGCAGGCGGCGGCGCTGCGGGCAGACGTCTCGTGCCTGGCGTGAGCCGGATCGACGGGTGCGCTGGTCCGCGCCCCGCCCGCCGGTGGTGGCGCACGCGGTGGGCCTGCGCCTACGTTTGCGTGAAGCGCTCACAGTCGGCCTCCTTCGCTCGGCGCTGTGTAGACGACCTTGACGCCGGTGTCGTCCGGGGAGCCGTGACAGTAGTGACACGCCGCTTGCACTTCGCTGACACGTGCGGGAGCCGGGTCGACCTCCGGGTAGACGGTCTCGTCGCAGGAACGGCATGTCCGCAGGTATTCGCGGTCGAGCTGGGCGTAGAACTCCTCGGGTGAGTGCGCGAGCCGCGCGAGCGGTCCGGTCCTGCGCACCAGCGCGCGGGCCTTGTCCTCGCGCCACGCCAGGTAGGCGAGCTGGCGCTGCTGTTGCTCCTCATGCGCCAGCGCATCGTTCTCCGCCGCGCTCGGTAGCTGAGTGGCCTCGAAGCTATCCAGCAAGCGGTCCTTGCTGAGCCTGCGTGCTGCGCTGCGGAGATGCGGGCCTTCGCCGTTGTGGGCGGCAAGCTGCTCGACGAGTCGCTGCTGGCGTTCCCGGTAGAAGCCGGCGAGCGAGGCGACGGCCCGCCGGGTCTTGGGGCTGGGCCTGGATGAGTTGTGTGAGCTCGGCTGTAGGATGGCGGCATCGAGGTCGTTGACGAGAGCGTGTAGCGCGTCGCGCTCCTGCGGACACAGCTCGTCGGTGGAGGTCGCCAGGAGCCGAAGGGCCTGCTGACCCACCGGCTCAAGATCCTCCACGTAGACGCTATGTGAGCCAGTGAAGCGCGCCAGCGCCCGGCGCGCGAACCCGGGGTTCTCGTGCAGCCGCTCGCGCTTTCGCTGCCAGGCTTCCCGGCGCTTCTGGTTGGTGCGCTCGGCCTGCTCGTATGGCGCGCGGGCCACTTCGAGCACATCGAGCAGCCGCAGGTCGTCGGGTCCGTCGAGCCCCGCGAGGCAGGGCTCGGTCAGTAGCCGGTTCGGCTGGAGCGCGAGTGCGCCCGAGCCTGCGACGAGCGAGCGGCGGCCGTAGCCTCGCCGCCGGATCTCGGCGAACGCGCTCTCCAGCGCGTCCAGGAAGCGCAGCGCGCGAACCTCCGTGGTCGTGAGGAAGAGCAGCGCGGGGAGGAACGGGTGCCGCTCGCGCCATGCGCCCGCGGCGGTGTAGGCGGCGTAGAGGTCCGCCTTGGCCTGCAGGCGGGGATGGGACATCGTGCCGAGGTCCAGCTCGACGAACGCGGCGAGCCGGCGCTCGTGCTCATCGGCGAGGATCACCAACGCGTCCGGCGCGAGCGCGCGCCGCCTGCCGGCGTGCTCGAAGGGCTCGCGAGCGGCGGCCTCCCGCCGGTAGTCGAACAGCGAGAGCCCTGTGGCGGGCGCGTCGACCTGGAGCGTCACGTAGAGGTCGGTGAGCGCGACCGAGTGCGCGAGAAAGAGCGGGTTCGGCTCTCGGCGATCGCCGCCGCGCGGCGCGCGCTCCCCGTTGGCGAGGCAGTCGGCTTGCCTGGTGGGCCAGTGATGGTGCGGCGCCGATCCCCGCTCCCGATACGGGCGGCTGCGACCAACCAGTCCGAGGTCGTGCAATCGGCGGGTGCGGTAGCGCAGTGTGCGCTGCGGAACCTCGGGGAACAGGCGTTGGAGCTGATCCTGGCGCACCACCCGGTGCTCGCACACGACGGCGAGCAGACGGTGGTCGACATCGGTCAGCGCGGCGGCGCAGCTGGGGTCGGAGGGACGACGAGGCCGGACGACACGACCCCGGTCGACAGAAGCAGAGTCAGCCATAGAGAAGACCTCCAACGGAGATAGATAGTCGGGCGCGCGACAGCGGTCCAGAATCCGCACCGTTAAGCCACGAACAGCGCCGGTTTGATTGCCGATCGGGTCCGAGCGAACGGCAAGCGAACCAAACGCGGCAAACGGCGAGATCGGGCCCTGGGTTGGCGGCGGTGGGGGTGGAGGGCATCGCGGAACGGGACGGTGTAGCTCCACCCGCGGGGGAAGTCAAGTCCATCGACAGACCCCCGGAATCCCCGTTAATCGCCCGGCATCCGCCGCCATCGGGCGCTCCGTCTGGGCTGGCCACGACGCCTCGCTCGTCGCCGGCGCGGCGGCGTCAAACGCCGACCTCTCCCCGGAGCATGTGCCGGCGACCGGTGCGCAGGTAGCGCAGCCGCGCGCGCTTCTCAGCGTCGAGCTCGGCGTCCTCGGGATCGCTGTAGTCATCAATGTCCGGCCGAGCGTCATCGGGCTCGGGCCACTCCATCAGACAATGGATTGCCGCCCCGATGCCTGCGGCCGGTGTCGGTAGGCGCGCCGCGAGGCAGAACCACGAATCCGAGTGCGCCTGCGTGCCGGCGCCGAGTAGAGCGTCGGCCTCATCGATCAGGGTGCGCAACTCGTCGCGATACCCGTCGATCTGCTCGCCGGCCGTTGTGCGCGAGTGGCGCCACTTGCGGTGCTGCGGAGACTCCGGTAGCTCCGCCGCCTCGCTCTTGCGACGCGCGTGCGCCAGCCGCCGCCGGCCTGTGCTCGTCAGCATCCATAGCTTGATCCCGCGGCGGCGCGTCTGCTCCAGCGCACCGGCCGACAGGAGCGCGTCGAGGCGAGGCCGGAGCTGGCGTGTGGCCGCGCCGTTGTAGATGAAGCCCATGTGCGCGAACACGTCTCCCAGCATCACGCCAGGGCCGCTCCTGGGCTTGTGGAGTTCGGCGCGCTCAGCCGCTGCGAGCACCATCGCGTCGCCGACCGGGTGCGCGAACGGGCGTAGCTCGCACCCCAACGATCCGTCGTCGGTCTCACGATCACCGGCTTCCTCTCCTTGCTTTCTGTCTACTGCGGGCATCGCGTCTCTCCTTTCAGGCACCGAAGGACGCGCGCAGCGAGCACGAGTGGACGGTCTCCGTAGATAGCTACGGTGATCCGGTGGCATCGAAGGCGTCTTCTTCGGTGCTGCAGGTCGGGCGGGTGTCTCAAGCACCCGTCCGGCCACAATGATTTGTTGGTCGCCGACAACAACTAGCTCGATCCGCGACGGATCTCAAGTCTATGCGAGGGCAGCGGCCCGGTCCTGGGGCTACGGCCGCCGCTGGCGGCTCGTGCTCTCTAGTGCTTTGAGGCGCAGCATGGTTCCGTTGAAACTCTGGAAGTCGATCCGATGAGCAAGCGCAAAAAGGGCGCCGACGGCGCTCGACAGCAGCGGGCCACGCCGGGCGGCGCCTGGCCGGTCCGTTACCACCCGAAGGCCCGAGCGGAAGCCGACACCGTTCCCGCGCATGAGCGCAACGCGGTCGACAACGCCGTCGACAAGCTCGCCTCGCTCGGTCCGCTCCTCCCGTTCCCGCACTCCAGCAAGGTCATGGGCGACCCCGGCGGCTCGCTGCGCGAGCTGCGTCCGCGCGCCGGTCGCAGCCCCTGGCGCTGCATCTACCAGCGCATCGGGGACGTGTTCGTGATCGGCGCCATCGCACCCGAGGCCCAGAAGGACAAAGTCGGCTTCGAGCGCGCCGTAAGCGCCGCAAAGACCAGGCTCGCCGAGATCGAGCCATGATCTTCCCGTATCACAAGTTTGATATAATGGCTGGGACGAGGAGCTAACGATGAAGCTGTCCGATCTTCCCACTCACGAGGAGGTGCTCGCCGAGCATCTCGACGCCGACCCCGAGCACCGCCGGGAATGGGAGCGCACCGCGTTGGCCCGCGCGGTCGCGGTGAAGGTCATCGCCTACCGCGCAGAGCACAGCCTCAGCCAGACCGCCCTCGCAGGGCGCCTGAAGATGAGCCAGCCGGCGGTCGCGCGGCTCGAGAGCGGCGAGCACAACCCAACGTTCCCCACGCTCATGCGCCTCTCTGACGCCCTCGGGATCGAGCTGGCGATCGACATCGCGCCCACCGGCCAGGAACCACAGCTGATCGGCAAGCGCGCTCGAAGCAATGCGCTGGAGTCCTTTGAGGGAAATGGCTGCACCGTCGTTGTGGCTGCTACCTGAAGATGTAGGTAGGCCCGTCGGTGTTCATGATCTAGCCGGCGCTGCAAACCGACCAATCTGTCCGTAATCTGAACTTATGGAGCAAGGGCAGGCCATGCAGATCTTGGGGGAATGGCGTGAACTGCACGACGGTGGACAGGCGCCTCATGAGCTTGAGGCTCACTTCTGGAGAGCGATAGCTGCCGCTTTGCCCGATGGGTGTGTCGCCGCTGCGATATTGCTCGACGGCACGCCGACGGTCGTGGCGATTCTAGGAGCCACAGTAGTTGAGATGTCCGCGAGTCTCTCTCCCGCGGTGGTATCGGCGCGCTGCCGGGCGATCGATCGCACCCGGGCGAACTGCTCGCTTACCGAGATGCTCGAGGATGTAGGAGGACATCCCATCGTGGGTGGTACAGCACGCCAGCGTGAATGGGTCTTTGATCTTGCAGATGGCCAGGCCGCGCTCCGGTGGAGCACTCGCCAGGTTCTGACGGGAGGCTTCGGCAACGAGCGGGTGGTCAAGCCCGCGGAGCGTCTCGCGCGTTACATGGCGTCAGCTCTGGGGTGGGAGATGCCGACGAAGGACGCGGAGGGCCCCGACTGGGACTAGCCGGTGTTCGTCGAGCGTAGCGAGCCCGCCCAACGCGGCTTCTGTGCTTTCAGCCTCAATTTGCCGCTCCAACGAGTTTCCTATGATCTTCGCCGCAGACACCAGTCCTCTACTGATCGACCGCTCCGCCGCGGCCATGAGACCTGACGAGGTCGCTGTCCACGAATGGGCCCGGGAGCAACGCGTCTTCGTCTCAAGTGTGATCGAGGGCTACGGCTCTTACCGCGATGCGGCGATCACCGCGATCGAGAATGTCGGCGCGGAGCCGATCGCCTTCGAGCGTTTCGGTGGACGCGAGTCGCCTGCGGAAGAGGCATACCTGTCGGAAGTCCGGGCAAGTACCGTATATATAGGCCTGCTCGGAGCCCGCTACGGGCGTCCGCTACCGGACCGCTATTCCGCCACCCACAGCGAGTTTCTAGAGGCTGAGCGGAACGGCATCCGCACGAGCGTCTGGGCACAGCAGGCGGTAGAGCGCGAGGGTCCGCAGCAGTCGTTCGTGGACGCCGTCCAGACCTTCCAGGTGACGGGCTCCTATACCTCCCCCGAGGATCTAACACGTTCGCTGGAACAGCGGCTCAAGACGATCGCCGGAGAGGACCTCTCCCCATGGGTAAAGCTTGGCAACGTGCTCTTCCGGGCCAGCGAGATCCAGGAGGAGTCTGGCTCGGCAACGGTCACCGCGACTGTACGCGACCCCGCCGTGGTAAGCGCCCTCCGCGCCCTCGAGAACCGGATGCACGGTCGCCGCCAATCATTCAGCTATGCGGACAGGGTGCTCGTTGCAGAGCCTCGCCGTGTGAGCGCCACAACTCGTGCCTCCCGTGCGGTCGAGCTCACTATCCAGCTAGGGGTCGCCCCTACCCCGCAACCGACACGTATGAGCGTCAACGGCGTGTCGTGGGAGCAACTGACCGAGACGTCGGTCGCGGTCAGCCTGTTCGGCGAGCCGAACCCTATGGGTTTGATGGCTCACTCGGTGCAGATCACGAATCCGCTTCCCGGGCTGCAAGCAGCTGGTGTGCCGGAGGAGGCGCTGCGGCCGATCGTCCGACTGGCGCTGTCGGAGACGCTCGTCACCGAGCGCGGCATCGAGCGACTGACGGCCTTCTCGCTGGGGTCGCCCATGCACGGGAGCCGCCTATTGAGACTCGGATGGCTGGTGCCAGCGCCTTACACCGGTCAGCCGCCGCTTGCCTCCCATGTCGAAGGACAGATCCGCTGGTGAGCGTCCACCTGCAAACTCGGCGGTCTGTCGCGATCTGGTCCCCTTCTCGCCATCACGGAGGCGCGTCTTACCCTCGCGGTGCTCGCCCCGAGTCTTGTCGTCTCCCTCAAGCTGTGGAGAGGCGCACTAACCTCAGCGTCGGCTTGCTGCCACGAAGGCGCGTGAGTATCTGCAGCATCCGGTAGGCGGGCTCGTTCGCAGCGCATCGCCGCGGATCAGCAGGTCCGACCACTCCCGGATCGACCTGCGGATCACCGATCGAGCCTGCCTCGCGTAGCAGCCGCACTACTGCCACGCGATGATCGCGCGGCAGCACCCATTCGTAGCTGCCGTCCTCGTGTGCGAGGAGGGCGAGGTGCTTGTTGGTCCAAGTGAGCTCCGGCCGGTCGGCTGTTGCACGGCGTCCGTCAGCGTACCGGCCGCTTCGGCTGGCTTTCGTCGCATCCACGGCCAGCCGGGCGGCGGGCAGTCTGGCTGGCGGCTAGCTAGTGTCCTCAGCCGGCGCGGATGGCCACCGCGGCTGGTGCGGGAGCGGCGTCAGCGCCAAGCACGCGCTCTGCCTCCTCGAGGGCGCGTTCGGTATGGCGGATCGAGTTGACGAGCTCTTCGCGTCGCGTGCGGATCTCACCGAGGTCGGCGGTGGACGGCGCGCTTGTGGCTTCTCTCAGCTTGATCTGCAGATTGGAGAGCTGCCGGGCGAGTCGGTGTGGCGCGTCACGGTCGATCTCGTAGACGCCTGCCTGAGTGCTCTTATGCACGAGCGGTGAGCGGCTCAGCTGAGTTAGGAAAACAGCGAGCGGATCCTTGCCGGCGACCTGGTAGCCGGCGCATGTGAGCAGGTCGAACCAGGCGCGGTAGTGCAGGGCGTCGGTCTCCCCGTGGGCGGCCAGCAGCGACACGGCGACCTCGCGGATCGCGGGTCCGCGTAGTGCAGCCTGATCGCCGTTTGATGCCGCGCCGTTCGGAACCTCCGCCGCAGGGTACTGGAGCGCGCGAGGGTGCACGGGCTCGGCGCTGTTCGCGGCAGCCGTCGACGGGCTTGTACCCTCGGGCGCAAGCCGACCAAGCAAGCCGTCCCGCTCATCCAGCGTCGCCAGCAAGGCGTTGATCTCATCCAGCTGCGCGACCAGCGTCTCCCGTTTGGCGTGCAGCCGCTCGCGCTGGCGGGCGATGTCGACGCGCTCGGCGGAAGCGGCGCGCCGCAGGCGCATGGAGGGTTTGATCTCGGTCGAGCGCATCGGCTGTGCACGGACTTGTAGCGGGAAGCTGGCCACGCAAAACATGATCCCCTGTGGATCGGATGTTCATAAGCATCGGTGCGTAGGCATATCTACTGGCATAGCTGTGGAAAAGCCTGTGGACACCCGCAGGTTTTTCCCGCAGCAAGCGGGGCTTTCGGCCTCTTGTGCGATCAAACAGCAAAGGAAGGCCGTGATCGCTGCTCATAAGGAGCTGAGCCTGGCCACGATGGCGATCCAATTTTTCCCGCCGGAGGGCGCGCCATCATTTCTACGAAGATGTTCGTAGAAACTATTGCAAGGAGGTCATGCGTGTACAGCGGCCCGTCGTTGACCATCGCGGATGATCCAGGTAGCCACGTGCACGGTCCCTGTTGCCGAGTGGCATCGGCTCGGCTTACGCAAGAGGGCGACCGGTGATGGTGGCCGCGTGGCTCACCCCGGGCGTGATTGTCGGTGCTCTGGTCGCCTATCTCGTCCTGCGTGTGCGGCTGCACGCCGTCCAGGGCCTCGCCCAGGAGCTACGCGAGGAGCGTGATGCCGCTGCGAACGAGGCCAAGGACCTGCTCGGCCAGCTCGGCGATGATCGTGAGAAGGCGGCTCGCGAGCTTGGTGGTGCCCACAAGGAGGCGGCGGATGAGCTGGCCGGCGTGCGCAAGGAGCTCGCTGATGCGAACACCGCGCTGGCGACGGCGCAGACAGAGCTGCGCAAGGAGCGTGAGGCGCACACTGAGCGGCTGCGCGAGCTGAAAGCGGCGCAGGATCGTCTCGATGAGCGTGTGAAGGCCGCGCTGAGCGAGGCGCTCGGTGGATCGACCAAGCAGCTGGTCGCGCTGGCGAAGGCGCAGCTTGGTGAGGAGCGCGCGCAGGCCAAGCGCGAGCTTGACCGTACGGACAAGAAGTTTGAGGAGATGTTCAAATCGGTCTCCGGCACGCTGGAGAAGGTCACCGGCAAGCTCGATGAGATCGAGAAGGAGCGGATTGTCGCGCGCGAGCAGCTCGATGCCCAGCTGCTGGCGTTGAAGACCTCGCAGGTCGAGCTACTGGCCGGTACACAGGCGCTTGCCGGGGCGCTGCGTCGCCCGCACGTGCGCGGCCGCTGGGGGGAGGTGCAGTTGCGCAACGTCGTGGAAGCCGCCGGGATGCTCCCGCACGTCGACTTCGACGAGCAGCCCACCATGGCTGGAGAGGAGGGCCGCCTGCGTCCGGATGCGTGCATACATCTGCCCGGCCGGCGAGATGTCGTGATCGATGCGAAGGTGCCGCTCGAGGCGTACATGGAGGCCCTCTCAGCAACCGATGTCGATGAGCAGGAGCGGCTGCTGGGTGAGCACGCCCGCCATGTGCGCCAGCACCTCGCGCACCTGGATTCCAAGGCGTATTGGGAGCGGTTTGAGAACAGCCCCGACTTCGTCGTGATGTTCGTGCCCAACGACGAGGTGCTGCTCGCGGCGATGCGCGCCGACCGCAAGCTCGCCGAGGAGGTTCAGCGCCGCAGCGTTGTGATCGCCACCCCCATGAACCTGATGGCGCTGCTGCGGATCATCGCGCTCGGCTGGCGTCACGAGGTCCTGGCTGCCAACGCACGTGAGGTCGAGCAGCTCGGCCGCCAGCTGCACAAGCGCTTGGGCACGTTTGCCGGCAAGCTGCAGGCGCTCGGCAAGAGGGTCGGAAGTCTTGTCAAGGGCTACAACGAGGCTGTCGGCTCCTTCGAGAAATCGGTGTTGCCGGGCGCACGACGCTTCACCGAGCTGGGCGCCGCTCCGGAGGGCTCGGACCTTCCCGCCAGTGATGAAGTCACGACCCTGCCGCGCGAAGTGCGTGCGGGCGAGCTCGACAGCCTTGGTGAAACCGCCGAGGACGGCGACTGGAGCGGTGCCGATAGGGTGCATAGCCGGTCAACGGAGGGGCCACCGTTGCTGGACGCCGACGATGAATCGGGCACCGTATCCGCCGAGGATGCAGCTGGCGATGCAGGCGAGGATGAGGACGCGGACGCGGCATGACCCTCACGCGGCCACGATGTCATGTACACAATCTGCGCTCAGCGTACGGATCTATCGCTCGCCGGGTCCTGTCGTCTGACTCTTTTCCTATGATAGGCGAACATATGTTCGTGGAGGGCAATGGCCGACATCGCTGACATCTATATTTCCGCCGACATTGAGGCCGACGGCCCGATTCCGGGAGAGTTCTCGATGCTGGCATTCGGGCTGGCGGTAGCCGCGACCTTCGACGGAGAGGTCTTTACGCCCCAGAACCCGAGCGAGCAGACTTTCTATCGCGAACTCAAGCCGATCGCCGAGCGCTACGAGCCTGCGGCGCTGAAGGCGGCGCGCCTCGACCGCGAGGCACTGGTGCTTGACGGAGCTGAGCCCGAAGCTGCGATGCGTGACGCGGCCGACTGGGTCGCTACCCAGGCCGACGAGGCCGGGGGCGCGCGACCGGTGCTCGTCGGCTACCCGGTGGTGTTCGACTGGATGTTTCTGCACTGGTACTTCGTTCGCTTCGCGGGAGAGTCGCCGTTCGGCTTCTCCGGTGCGCTGGACATCAAGACGATCTACCAACAGAAGGCGCAGGTCACCCTCGACTACGCCGGGCGCAATGACCTGCCTAACGAGCTTCGGGCCTCGCATCCGCACACCCACAACGCCCTCGATGACGCGATCGAGCAGGCCGAGATCTTCGCCCGCGTGTGGGCGTGGGAGGCGGGCGCGTGAAGCTGTCCGACAAGGACCTGGAGAAGTACGTCACCGACAAACTCGCGCTGCCGGGCGATGACCGCAACAGGCACCGCAAACAGGTGGGGCGCCTGCTTGAAACGCTCGAAGCCAAGCTCCACGAGGACGGCTCCTACCGGATCAAGAAGTTTCGTCGCGCGGGCTCACTGGAGAAGGGAACTAGCAACAGGCCACGCGCTGGCAAGCCCGTAGACGCTGATATCGGCGTCTACTTCGAGGTCGACGACCCTGAGAGTTTCGACGTTGCTCACCTTCTGCAGCTGATCAAGCAGCTACTCGAAGCCGCTTATCCGCAGAAGAGTACCGAGGACTTCGACGACTCCGGCGGGCGCATCGTCGAGGTCGTCTTCAGGGAGTCGGGACTCGAGGTCGACCTCGTCCCAATCGTCTCCCTCGATGCCGATGCCAACTACGGCTATCAGTACTCACGCGCTGGCGACCGGGTCAAGACCAGCGTCAAGGTCCACATCGACCACTACCGCGACCGCGCCGCGCGCGATCCTTTCCTCGCTCCGACCCTGCGCATGTCCAAGCGTTGGCGAAACTGGCAGGAGCTCGACGGCATCCAGTCCTTTCACCTCGAGCTGCTGCTCAGCTACCTGATCGACCGCGACGGCCGCGCGCCCTCCCTCGAAGAGAGCTTCCGTCGCCTCTTCCTCTTTATCATCCGCGACCTCTCCGCTGGGGTCGCCTTCGACGGCGCCGACCCCAGCGCCTTCTCCGATCCGATCGTAATCGTTGACCCCGCCAACGACGCCAACAACGTGACGGCGCGCGTGACCTCGACTGAGCTGCAAGCGCTCGTCACCAGCGCGCGGACCGCCTACGAGACGATCACCTGGGCCGAGGGGCTGCCCGGCAAGGGCGAGACGGTCTCGGCCTGGAAGGAGCTCCTCGGCGAAGGCTTCGCAATCGAGTAGCGATGACCGACACCTACTCAGACACTTTCAACCGTGAAGACATCCGCCGCGTCCACGCGTCTTTCGCTGCCGACTACCGGATCGCCGCAGAGTCGACCGGCTTGATTTCAAACGAGCGTGTCGAACGTAACGTCGCAAGCATCAAGGCGCTGGCCGAAGAACAGTATCTCGACACCGTCCATGTGCGTCTCCTGGAGTCCAATGGCGCGGTTCGCGAGGCGGCTGTGTACAAGGTGTCTGCCAACGCCTCAGGTTGGTCAAGCGAACGACCCGGCGACGTTTATTGGAAGGCGAGTTCGGGCGACACACTCTGCCTCACCGTCTTCTACAGCGAACGGTGGGAAGCACTCACCCAGACCCAGAAGGATGCCTTCCACGACGAGCATCTCCCCGGCTGGGGACCCAGTGACTTCGACGGCGACTACGGCGCCCTCGCTGGCTCCACTGACCGCCACTATTCAAGCCGCGCCTACGGCATGGATCGCACCCGCTATACGGGCTCGAACTAAGCGATGGCCGAGACCGAGACGAAGTTCGAGCTCAAGCGCGAACTGCCCGATGCAGACCTCGAAGCTCTCGCTGACCGCCTGGTTGGCTTCCGGCGCCGCTTCGAGCGTATCGGCCAGCAGATGCGCCTGCTCACCGATCTCGACGGGGTCAGGAAGTGGGCCGAGCAATACCATGGCCCCGACCAGGCGCTGACCCCCGCCCTCGGCGATCGCTACCCGCTGGTGATCTTCCACGGCGATGTTGGCACCGGCAAGACAGCGACCGCCGAAGCTGCTGCTGCTGTTCTCTGTCAGGAGATAGACACCGAGGGATTCCTTCTCAAGCTCAGCACCCGCGTCCGCGGAGTCGGCCATGTCGGCGAGATGAGCACCCTGATTGGCGACGCCTTCGCCGAGGCGACGACGCTCGCTGGCAAGCAGCGCTTCGTCGCGTTGATCATTGACGAGGGTGACGCCCTCGCCTTCAACCGCGGCGCCGAGCGCGCCCACCATGAGGACCGGGTCGGCGTCAACACTCTAATCCAGGCGATCGACGACGCCCGCGCCCTGCGAGGGCGTCTCTTCATCATCCTCGCCACCAACCGCTTCAGTGCCCTCGACCCTGCGATCCTGCGCCGTGCCAGCCTCTTTGAGCACTTTGAGCGCCCCGACGAGAATGAGCGCCGCGAACTGCTCTCAGCCGACCTCAGTGGTGTGGAGATCGGTGCCCAGGCGCTAGACGACCTCGTCGCTGCCACCGGGCCCCACGACAGCGCTCCCGGCTACACCTTCTCCGACATCCAGACCCGCCTCCTGCCCGCCGCAGTCGGCAGGGCCTATCCCGCCCGTGCCTTCAATGCCGAGGATCTCTTCGTCGCCCTCGCCGAGCTCGAGCCCACCCCGGTCATGCACGACGACTGATGCCCGGCCTCCGTATCCACATCACTGGCAGCTCGGCCGCCGACTGCGACGAGGCACTGCTCGAGCGCGCACACGGTTTTGTCCACGAGCTCACAGCGCAGCTGATCGACACTGGCAGCGGGCTCGTGGTTGGTGCTGGCGCAGAGCCACTGGGTGAGGCCGGGCTGCCGTGCATCTTTGACTGGTCCGTGCTTCAGATACTCGCCGACTCCTCTCACCCGGCGCCGGCTTGGCCGGCGCTCAGACCGCAACGATTCGTTATCATCGCAAGCCAGCGCGGCCTTGAGAAGATTCCGGAGCAGCGCGCAACGATCTGGGCGGCATGCCGTACTCGCTCGGACTTCCAGCTCGTCGTCGCCCCGCCCGGGTGGCGGATGGCCGGGATCATCCGCGAGCGCCAAGTCCAACACGGCGACATTCTGCTCGTACTCGGAGGCGGAGCCGGCGTCGAGCATCTCGCCGAGCTCTACCGCGACGAAGGCAAGCCCGTGATCCCGATCTGGACCGAGCTCGGCGCGTACAACGAGGATGGCAGTGGCGGCAGCCGGGTCCTACACGAACAGGCCCTCGCCGCGCCAACGAAGTTCTTCGCCCTGCACACCGGGGTCGGCAAAGAGGCCGCACGCCTGAGCTCTCTGCGCCTCACCCCCGATGCCGACCCCACATCGCTCGCTAGCGAGGTCGCCACCCTGATCGGCGACCTCAAGCCACCCACCGCCTTCTTCGTCCGTTTGCTCGATCAGGGCGACGCGGAGTATCCGCCGGTCGAGCGCTTCTTCCGCAACATTATCGACCACGTTGTGACCGAGCGCGGATATACGGGGCGTGAGATAGGTCGGGAGACGCCGGAGGCTGCGTTCATGAACGTCGAGATCTTCTCTGAGCTGCACCGCGCCAGCCTCGTTGTCGTCGACCTAACCGGGACGCGGCCCAACTGCACGATGGAGCTCGGGTACGCCCTCGGCCGCCGCCGCCGCGTTGTGCTCTCGGCCAAGGCAGGAACGAAGCTCATCTTCGACGGCGACAAGCTACCGACCTATTTCTGGGAGGACGCCGACTCTGTCGATGAGGGCCGCGAGGCGTACCGCGACTGGCTCGATCAATACAGCGAGCTACCGCCGATCATAGATTAGTTACGGCCTGCCTACGCATCTGCGCTTTCGGCTGCGGCGGCGCGTACCGCGCCTGGTGGGACGCGGTCGAAGCTCGGCTCCTCGAGCGTGAGCCGGATGGCGGTGGCGGCTGTGGCGATCGTGCGTCTGACGTCGGGCAGGTCTTCGTATGTGCTTGCGAGCACCGCGAGCGCAGTGGGCTCGAACACTTGATCGAGGGGAATGTCAAGACCGGCGACCTCGAGTCGGTGGGTGAGGATGCGTGCGAGGTCGGCCTCGGGCCGGTCGAGCTGAGGGACACGAATGCGCTCAAGTCTCGGGGCGATCTCGCGGTAGGCGGGCAAGTCGAGGTAAGTGGTGTGCACGGCGAGGATGAAGCCGCAGTCGATCTCGCTGGCGAGCATGCGCACGTTGCGGGCGAAGAACGCATCGGCGAGCTGAGCGGGCTGCTGATCGTGTGGGCGGGCGATCCATGTGTCGGTGTCGTCGAGCACGAGCACGGGGTCGGTGTCGCGGGCGCGGAAGAGCTCGACCAGCCGCTGGAGTCCCTCGACTACCTCTCCGGCGCCGATCTGCTCTTCGAACTCGTCGCCTGAACGCGTCAGCTCACGCGCAAGCTCCCCTTTGAGCACCCAAGTGTTCAGGCCGAAGCTGTGTGAGCGTCGTCGTCCGCCACTGCTGCGGCGGATCGTGTCCGCCGCCTGATTTCGCAGGTTGCCTGTCTCGCTGTCGCCGAGACGGGCTGTGGCGATCACCCGACGAATGAGATGGCGGGCGAATCCGGCGGTCGTCTTGACGGTGTCGTCGTCGGCGAGCGCGATCGGGATTCGCAGGACGGCGAGGTTCTCCGGTGGCTGATGAGCGAGCACCCAGGCGAGGGCGCTTGACTTCCCCGAGCCGCTCGGTCCGATCAGCGCGACGCGCCCGCGGTGAGCGAGCCAGTGCGCGAGCTCGCCCTCCACGGCCGTGCCGCCGCACAGCTCGTCGAAGGAGACGTGGTAGGGCGCGAGCTGGTCGTAGCGCAGCGTGTGCGGCAAGGCGTTCGCCGCTCGCAAAGATTCGAGCTGCGCGCGCGTCATACGGTCTCCACTCGCCGGTAGACCTTGCGCGGGCGTCCGTTCGGCCCCGGCAGGCGCTCGGCGCGGACGAGCTGCTCACGCTCAAGGGCAGCGAGCGCCTGCTGCGCTCGCTGACGGCTGATGCCAAAGCGTCCCGTCCAGTCTGGGTCCGAGGCGCTCGCAGTGGCGCCATCTTCGATCTCGGCCAGCATCATCTCCTCGAGCCGACCCAGTTCATTATGAGCGCGCTGCTGGCGCTCTCCACGGCGAGCGAGGAGCGTGTGGACGTCATCGGCGCTGCCTGCGGTGTCGCGCAGCGCGGTGAGCAACGCACGTGGGTGGCCGCTCTCGACGCGCACATCCAGCAGTTCTCTGTTGTCTTGACGGCCCATGCGCCGACGGATCAAGTCACGTTGCTGTGTGTCGGTCAGCGGTGCCAGCTCGACAATCCGCTCGAAGAAGGCATCGGCGGGTGGCGTGAGGTACTGCTGGCGACGCGCCCGGTCTCCCGCCACGACCCAGACAAGGCCGGTCTGCCATAGCTCATCGCGCAACCTCCCGAACAGCCGGTGGGCGATCTCCGGGTCGGGGTCGTCGAGCAACACGCACGCCTTGCGCTTCTTCGTCTCGGTGGCGAGCTCCCGGACGAGACGCAACGCTTCCTCGTTGAGAGCCTCGATCGGGTTCGGTGTGAACGGCATTGCGGCCATGCGCAGGCTCTCGCCGATCTGAGTACGCGATCCCTCTAGCCGATCGCGGACAGCGAGCAGGATCGTCGCCGCGTCTCTCAGCCTCTGTCCGTCGAGGTAGACGGTGTCGATGCCCGCCTCGTCCTGGAGCCGCCCCTCGAGCTCGCGCAGCAATGTGGTCTTGCCCATCCCGCGCTCAGCCAAGACCAACGTGTTCATCCCCGCGCGCGCATGCCCGAGCACGATGTCGGCCTCAGGGCGCGCGACGAGATAGCGCCGGTCGGCGGCTGTGGCCAGGAGGGGGCGTCCACTCAACATCATCGCTAGCGATAGTAGCAGCTATTTTTGCTAACTACAATCTGGCCGCATCCTTGGGCATCTCACGCCACACTTCGATCTCCTGACCGTCATTGGGGGGCAAAGTCCGGACCCGACCCCCCGTCGCTCCCGCTTTCGCTCGATGTACGAACGCGATGTCTCAGTGATCCTCAAACGGATCGCCCATGCCGGGCTGCGTTTCGGTGGGGTTGAGGAATAGTTCGAACGGGCATTCCACGCCACTGGTCAGGCCAAAGCGTGCAGCTAAGTGTTCGGAAAGTGCGGGATGGCGGCATGTCTTTCGGGAGCGTCTCTGTGATGGTCCGAGAGACGCGGATTCCGTCCGGGGCATGTGCGATCCTAGCATGTCTATACGAACACGTGTTCGTTCGCCACACTGTATGTCTACGGCTCCTACTACATACCGGCCACTCGCTGCTGGCGAGCTCGTATTCGGACTTGTCTACGGTGCTGGCGCAGAGACTGAGACCTTTCAGCGGCTGCTCCGCGAGCATTTGCGGGGATATGGGTATCGCCTTCGCACGGTACATCTCAGCAACTACTTTTCGCACTTGCTCGGCGAAGGGGAGTTTCAACGGGAGGTGCCTGACGCTACGCGCAGGCTCCAGGATATGGGCGACGCGATTCGTCAGAGAACTGGGCTCAACGACGCCGCAGCTCGCCTCGCGGTATTCCTGATCGCGAGTAAAGCGAGCGAGGGAAGGCGAGACAAATGGCCGTGTGGCATGGCTCGTGCGTTCTCTCAAGCGCAAGGAGGAAGTTGCGACGTTGCGTCGGCTCTATGGCCCGCGGTTCATCCTGATGGCGTTGCACGTACCCGAATCGCTTAGGCGCCATAACCTTGAGAATCGTTGGGAGCGCTGGGCTAACGTTACGTCGCAGCGATTTGATGGCGAGGCCCTGGCTGATGTACGTCGCGATGAGATGGATCGGTCGGTGGCTCACGGTCAAGCAGTTCGTGACACTTTCTCGCTGGCTGATTTCTTTATCGATGGTCGTAGCGAGGCGAGCTTGGACGAGGTCGTACCTCGCACTGTGCGGCTCATTTTCGGTGAGCCTTTCGTCCCTCCATATCGGGAGGAACAGGCCATGTATCATGCTTTTACTGCGGGACTCCGTAGTGCCGAGATGGGTAGGCAAGTCGGTGCCGCTATCGTCAATTGTGCTGGCGATTTGCTCTCGGTTGGCACCAATGAGGCCCCGGCTGGCAGCGGTGGGCTTTATTGGTCACCCGATCAGCCCGACGGGCGTGATTTCGCCGCGCAGCCACCGATCGACTCCAACACACTTTGGCAGCGCAGAATCGCACGCGAGCTTCTAGTCCAAATGGCACATGCTGGTTGGATGAACCGGCGTCGTGTTTCGAAATTGCCAAATGGGGAAGTTGATATCACCGAGGATAAGCTGGACCATTTTCTGGGTGACGTCGACGGTACTCGTTTTAGTTCGATTACCGAGTTTGGCAGATCGACCCACGCAGAGATGGATGCAATTACCAATGCTGCACGTCGAGGCGTTGCGATAGATGGGACGACTCTTGCTTGCACGACTTTTCCTTGCCATAACTGCGCGCGACATATAGTGGCCTCCGGCATTCGCCGAGTGTTGTACGTTCATCCGTATGCCAAGAGCCTCGCTCGCGAGTTGCATGAGGACTCCGTCATTATTGAGCCCGACCAACCAGGTCTGGTCGATGGCAAGGTGCTATTTGAACAATATGTGGGCGTCGCACCGCGTGTCTACTCGCAGTATTTCGATTTCGGACAAGCCAACCGTAAGGATGTACGCGGACGGGCGATGACATCGCCTTCACGTGACGAGGCCACGCCGCGGGTCCTCGAAAGTGCTGGCTCGTTCGGTTTTGGTGGACCAGCGATGCCTGCTAGTCGAAGCGCCGAACTAGAACGAGAGCTTACCGAAGATTTTCAGAGTCGCATCGCTAGAAGGCGCGACCTTCACCTACCTATACCTTTAGACAAGGAGGACGAAGCGTGAGCGATAAAATTCGCATTGCCACAGAAGAAGATCTCCAATGGCTACGTAATGGATTTGATCCGGAGGTACTAGAGGAGCAGATCCGTAACGAGATAGAGGAGGCCCAGACGGCAACGTCGACCCCCCGGCACTGGCGTCCAGTCGAAGTCGACGAGGCTCTCATGCGCTAGATGGCTGGCCGCTCCCGTCATTCAGTAGTTCTGATAGCTGCTGCTGCGCGGTCCCGGGTTTGCCGACCAACCGGCTCCATGAGGTGCTCAAGGAGCCGGTCCAGAGTTGCCTCAAAGTTCGGTCTTTGTTCGGGTGCTCCCGCTTTCGATCGACGTGCGAACTCAGGGCGCCGGTCAGGCGAGAACGTCCACGGCAATGTTGGTGCAGCGTGTCAGGCCGACGAGTAGCTTGATGTCGCCTGGATCGCCGGTGATGATCGTCACCGCACAGACGCGACTACGCTCCTCGGCGATCGCTACGACTTGTGCGTCAATCGGCGAGATGATGTGGTTGGTCATTCGGAGCGCTTCGGTGCGGAGTACACCGGCGCGAGTGGCAGTTGCGACGCTGAGCGGCACATAGACATCGACGCCGATGGCCTTGACCAAACGGTCGACGAGTGTGTCGGGGCCTCGTTGACCGGAACGCACCTCGGTGAGGATGGGTATGGGTATCAGGAACGCGCCGTCGTAGAGTTTCTCGAGGAGCTTGCAGTAACCGACGAGTAGGTCTTGGCTGCCGGCAAGTGCGCTGACGCCACCGCTGTCGAGCAGGAAATCGCGGCGATGACGGCGCGTCATTCAGGCCAAGTGGCGGCGCGTGATTCCAGTTCGCGCAGATGCTTCGTACCGTCGGCGCCCTCGGCCACAAGCTCATCGCACAGCCGGCCGAGGCGGCTCCGTTGAGCAGCACGAACCTTGGGATCGTCCACAGGCAACTGCTCAGGTTGTGTTTCGAGGGCGGGCTCCATCTAGCGCATTGTACCCGGTCCACGTCACGGAACAGTTACGCGCGGGCCGCGAATCGTCTCCGCCGCGCGCCGCCGGGCTTGTCGCCCAACCGGCTCCATGAGTTGCTCAAGCAGGGGGTTCAGGTTCGCGGACAGGTTCGGTCTTTGTTCGGGTGCTCCCGCTTTCGATCCTCGTGCGAACTCAGCGTGGTCGCTTGCTGCGGCACGAGGCGAGCCGTGAGCGGTCGGTGTAGACCATGAGCAGCGACGACGGTAGGAGCGCGAATCCGGTGTCAATGGTCACGATCGCCTCGGCGCCGGCAGCGAGTGCGCTTGCTGCATGCGCCGCGTCGTAGGACGCGATCCCGTAGTCGGTCATGAAGGCGGTGGCGACGGTGCTTATGTCGCCGAGCGGGATTGAGATGTGCCTGATGGAGCTGAGCAGCTCGTCATAACGGATCAGAGTCTTGTTGAGCAGACGCCCGGCACGCGGTCGTGATCGTCCGTCGGTTCGATGGCTTCGCCACCGGCCTCCCTAGCGTTCCTTCAGCGCAATCGCGAATGCGGCCTCGGCCAGCTCGACGCGAAGCAGCTCGCTGGTGGCGACGGATACCCCGCTGCGGTCGATGCGTGTGAGAAACGCATTGCATACGCCGTGCAGAGGCTGGGTGGCGATCAGGGCCTCGACCACAAAGCTGGTGTCGAGCATGATCGGGTCGGGCAGGAGGATCTCGTCTTCCTCGATCGCAAAGACTCCTCGCGTGGCCGCCCGGCGCCCGCCTGGGGGAGTCACGGCCCTACCGGCGGCCGTACATGTCCGGCGTGACGCGAACCTTGACCCGGAATCCCTCAGTCGCACGCTTCAGGGCTGCACGTTTTTCCTCGGGAGTCTTGTACTTAGTAGTACTTTGTTAGAGTTTTGGTAGGTGTTCTTGGCTGTCCGGCGAACTCCTTTGGCATTGGTTGAGAATCGATGCGGGAGGGGTGATGATGGCTGTTGTGGCGATTGAGGAGTCTGTGGGGAC
>JBOGXY010000030.1:0-2531 GCA_050696495.1 Solirubrobacteraceae bacterium | reverse complement strand
GGTCGGAGAAGAGCATCCTCATCAACGATGGCTCGCTCCCGGCGAACACGTAGGCGGCCGCTTCGCCGTGGTGCTGGATCGCTGAGCGCAGCAGACCATCGAGCGCGTCGTCGGCGACCAGCAGATCCTGAAGCGCCGAAAATGCCAGCTCCACGTCGTGTGCAGGTTCACCGCACACGGATGTACGGCACTTCCGTACATGTCTCCAGACCGGCGCTTGGCGGCGAGTCGGATGACGACAATAGTCCGCGTCTTGGGGTCCGGAGGCGATGCAAACATGTGGCTGCCGCCGGCCACCGGTCGAAGGCCGCGGCTCCAAATTCTATAAGGCAGAAACAGAAGTATAATATTCCCGTGAATGTCATATCTATTGGGGAGTTGTTCAAGGTGGGTCCTCCCCTTTCCGAGACCGAGCAGGTCGGGGGAGCCGCTGGACGTATCGCCGGTCGGTTCGCTCGTGCGAGCGGACGCGAGGAGCTCGCTTTGATTTCTGACCTCGCCGACGCCGTTGGGCCTGCCGAGCTCACCCTTCCGGACATTCTCGGGGCGCTTCGCCAACGCCTGCACACAACCGAGCGGCGGGCGGTGATGCTGATCGACGAGGCACACCTCATCGGCGACTGGGATCCGGAAGATCAGGCGGCCGTCCGTGCATTGCTCAAGGACGAGCATCGGCGCCTCGGCGTTCTGCTGGCCAGCAGTGAGGACAGCGCCCAGAGTACTCTCGTCCCGGTCCTACGGTTCCTGGGGGAGCCATTCACGATCCAGCACATAGCATGGGAGGACTGGCAGCACGCTCTTCGCGAACGCTTCAGTCGCGCCGGGGTTCCCGTAGACCAGCCGGCTCTTGAACGGTTGCTGGACCTTTCCACCGGCCAGCCCTACTGCACGATGCTGCTGGCTCGCCAGTGCGCCGAGTTGGGTCGCGCTTTTGGGACCGTCAATGTGGATGTCGTTGAAATCGCGCTTCCTACTGTCGAAAGGCACGAGGCATGGCAGCGGCTGCGCTACACCTGAGGGCCACGCCGCAAGCCCCTCGAGGCGTTCAGCTCGATCGTTTCCTCAATCTCGGGCGCAAGCCCCCCTGGGCGGGTCGGATCCCCTCTAGTGGCTCGCTAACGGTGATCGGCAATCCCGGTTCGGGCGCCGAGGAGGCCGTGCAGTGCATCGCGCACGCCGAGCACGGGACAAGCCTGGGAATCTGGCTGGACGCTCGCCACTACGGCGACCGGGCTGCGCTCCTCGCCGCGGTGGCCGAGAAGGTGCTGCAAGGACTGCTGGGCAGCGAGACCCTACGACGCTGGCGAGCCGGCGAACCGCCGTCGACCGACGCGCTCGCCGCGCTGGGCTCCAGGCGGAGCGCCGAGCTCGCGCGCCGGCTCACAATGTCCGACGCTCCGCAGACGAGCTCGATCTCGCAGGTGCTCGCGCTGCCCCCGCAGGGCACGGTGCTGTGTATCGGCTGGGCGCACCTGCTCGCCGAGCGTCAGATGGGAGGTCTCCTGTGGGAGCTTCGCGCCTCCGTCATGGGCGGGGAGGGGAAGATCGCGCTGGTCCTGAGCACGTTCCCCGCCACGAGGACGTCCGTCATCGGAGAGCAAGCTCCTCTGTTCGGCATAGGGGAGGAGCTTGAGATCGCTGACCCCACCACCGAACGGTGGCGGGAAATCGTGCGCGTCGGAGAATTGCCTGTCAGCGACGGTGATCTGCTTTGGCTGCTGCTGCGTACCGGCGGGCAGGCGCGAGCGACGGCCGAAGTCCTGGCGCTCACCCGCTCCGCCCCTCCCGGCGCCAGGTGGGGCGCGCGTCGAATATGGGAGCAGGAGAGCGAACGCGCGCTCGCGGCGGTAGGAGACGCTGTCAGCTTCGCGCGCGCGGTAAATCCGCACGGGCCGGCGCTGATGAGTGCGATCGCTGCGGAAACAGGCCCGTACCGCGTGCTTCGGCCGTACGCCAACGCCAAGCAGATCGCGCGGGCTCTCGGTCAGCTTGCCTATCACGGACTCGTCTACAGCCCTCGACGAGGGCGCTGGCTGCTGGGCAACCCGTTGCTTCGCGACGCGCTCGTCGATTTGGATCGCGAAACCGAGTCTGCTCCGCTCTGAGCGAGGCGACACCGGCAGCCCTCCTACCGCCGTCTGAGCCACTGCGCAAACAGGGGATCGATCAAGTACGGTCGCCCCGTGTCGTCGCGCCGCACGTGTTGTTCGCTGTCAAGCAGCCGCTCGAGCGCCTCTCGTAGCGTCGAGCGCGCCACGCGGTGCTCGGCGGCGGCGCGGCTGCCGCTCGGGGCTCCTCCGACGGCGAGCGTCAACACCGTCACGCGTTCCACCCGGCCGAGGCTGTCCCAGACGGCTTGATGAGCGTCGCTCGTCTCGGCAAGGGCCAGTTCGACGGCCGTGGCGGCGAGGTCACCGGGCCGTGGCGCGTCTCCGTCGAGCAAGTTGTAGAGATGGTGTGCGAGCAGCACGGTGCGCTGCGGGTGACCGCGGCTGAATTCGAGCAGTTAGTCGAGGGCTAGCCCCGCGTCC
>JBOGXY010000029.1:0-9023 GCA_050696495.1 Solirubrobacteraceae bacterium | reverse complement strand
GGCGAGCCCCGGCCCGAAGAGGGTCCGGGGCTCGCGTTGTTGCGACGGTTCAATCGGCTACAGGACTTACCGCCGCGAAGCGAAGAACTCGCTGAGCAGCGCCCCGCACTCCGAGCCCAGCAGGCCGCCGGCCACTTCCGGGCGATGGTTTAGACGCGGCTCTCCTAGCACGTCCAGCACGCTGCCGCACGCGCCCGCCTTGGGATCGCCGGCACCGAAGACGACGCGGGGGACGCGGGCCAGCACGATCGCGCCCGCGCACATCGCGCATGGCTCTAGCGTCACGTAGAGCACCGAGTCGAGCACCCGCCAGCTGCCGAGCTTTGCCGCGGCCTCGCGCAGCGCGATCGTCTCGGCGTGAGCGGTCGGGTCTTGGCGCAGCTCGCGCTCGTTGTGCGCCAGCGCGATCGCCTCGCCGGCGTGCGCGAGCACCGCGCCGATCGGCACGTCCTCGTGCTCTAGCGCCCGCTGCGCCTCGCGGATCGCCAGGCGCATGAAGTGTTCGTCGCGGGGGAAGAAGCGCTCGCTCATCGTGGTCTGAGCCTACGGCCGGCGGCGAGCCGGCGCGGCAACGCTACCGATAACCGGATCGCGCCGAGCATCGCCGACCGCCGTGCGACCATACGCAACCCTGCGGCCTCTCGACACTTCATGATTAGCAGGAGAGCCGAGTTGCAGCCGCCCCCCCAATCCCGATATCGACGTCTGCCCCGCCGGCTCGGCTTCTGGCTGGTGTGCGCTCTCGCGCTCGTGGGCATACCGCTGATGAGGGTTTGGATGGCGCCCGCCGCGCGGGGCGCGGCGGGCGTGTCGTTGCGCCCCGCGATCGCCTGGCGCCCAGATGGCCTCACCGCGAGGAGCGCCGCCTACGAGCCGCGCGAGATCGTGGTCGGCTATGGCTCGCAAGCGCAACCGAGGACGCAGCGGGTACCCCTGGCCGCGGGCGCGAGCCTTGACTCCACGCTCGCGCACATCCGCCGCCAGAAGGGGGTCGCCTGGGCCGTGCCCGACTATGTGGCGCACGCGACCGGCGCGATAATTCCCAACGATCCGGGAGCCGGCCAGACCGCCGGGCAGTGGCAGGCGCTTCAATGGAACTTCGACGGGCAGTTCGGCATCCGGGCGCCGGAAGCCTGGGCCAACGCTTCGGCGAGCGGCTCGCCGGCGGGCTCGAAAGTGATCGTCGCCGTGCTGGACACAGGGGTGGCCTACGCCAACCGGGGGGGCTACCGCCGCTCGCCGGACTTCAGCAAGTACACGTTCGTGCAGGGGTATGACTTCATCTCCCGCACTCCCTACGCCAACGACCGTAACGGGCACGGGACGTTCGTGGCGGGGACGATCGCCGAGGCCACCAACAACCACCGCGGGGTGACCGGGCTGGCCTACCTGGCGCGGATCATGCCGGTGCGGGTGCTCGACGCCTCCGGCGAAGGCGACGCGTCGGTGATCGCCGAAGGCGTCCGTTACGCCGTCAACCGAGGCGCGAAGGTGATCAATCTCAGCCTCGAGTTCTCAAGCGACGTCGGCGCGGCCGACATCCCGGAGCTGATCGACGCGCTGCGCTACGCCTACCAGCGCGGCGTTCTCGTCGTCGCCGCCGCCGGCAACGAGGGCAGCACCACGATCCCCTACCCGGCGCGCGCCGCGCACGTGATCGCCGTGGGGGCCACGACCGAACACGGCTGCCTTGCCAACTACTCCAACTACGGGCGTGGAGTAACGCTCGTGGCGCCCGGCGGCGGCCCGGACGCGAGCCTGGCGGGAGACCCAAACTGCCACCCGGAGCTGCCCTCGGGACGCGACATCTTCCAGATGACCTTCACAGGCTCCTCCCCGCGCGTGTTCGGCTTCCCAAACGGCTACGAAGGCACGTCGATGGCCACGCCGCACGTAACGGCAACGGCGGCGCTGATGATCGCCGAGCGCGTGCTCGGGAGCAAACCGAGTCCCGCGCGGATCGTGGCGCGGTTGCAGTCGACGGCGCGCAAGCTCGGCGGGCCGCAGGACCGCAAGCTCTATGGGGCAGGGCTGCTGAACGCCGCCGCCGCGACGGCTCCCCTGAAGGCGGGGATCGCCAAATAGGCGGAGCGAGGCGAGGCCGCCTGTCAAGGCGAACAGCTCGGCGACCCTCACGCTGAAGCCCGGCACGGCGTCGTCGAGGTCGACCGTGTCGGGCTCGGCGTGGATGTGCGCCTGCCCGCCCGCGCGGTAGACGGTCGCCGTGCGCTTGGCCGGGTCGAGCACTAGGACCGCATGGCGCAGCCCGAACTGTCGCCCGACGACGACGCAGACGATCGCAACGCTCATGCGGCGATCGAGCGGGTATTCCGGCGGGCGATCCGCCACCGGTCGGTGTTGCGTCATGTCATTGCGTGTGGGTAGCGACGGCGGACAAAGTCAGCGCAGTGTGGAACGGTGAACGCGAGCAGCCCGCGCTGGGGAGCGTAGATGATCGCGCTTTGCATCAAGGCATCGCGAACCGGGGACAGCGAGGTGGGCTTGCGTTGCAGAAGCTCAGCCACCCTGCTGCTCTGCTGCGGACCATCGCCGAGTGAGGCCATCGCCGCCACATAGGTCCGCTCGGAATCCGCGAGCCGTCCTATGCGACCCTCGAAGAAGCTCTCGTCGAGATCGGCCTCGACAAGTGCCTTGGCGGCAATCGCGTCTTCTGGAGTTATGCGTGCGGCGCTGTTGACATCCCAGACACGACGCCCATACTCCTGGATGAAGTACGGGTAGCCCTCGGTGTAGGCGAGAACCTCACGAATGGCGTCCTCGTCCCACGAGACGCCCTGCTGCTCGGCGGGAAGTACAAGCGCTTCGCGTGCCTCCCGGGCTGCGAGCTTCCCGATGGTGGGGTATACGAACATCCGCTCAGCGTAGGGCTTCGCATCAGCTGTGAGTGACGGGATGAGGGGGAGGCCGGCGCCGACGAAGGCGACAGGCAGACTGCGCTGCTTGGCGCGGTGAAGAGCCATGATCAGCGCCTCGTAGTCGCCGCGGGAGAGATTCTGTATCTCATCGAGGATGAGCGCGAAGCCGAGACCGGACTCCAGCGCGGCTTCTCCGACGGCAACGAGCAAGTCGCGGAGATCTTCGACGAGATCGCCGGAATCGGCAAGTCCCACGGCGGGGTCAATATCGAGCTTGAAGGACACATCACCGACGCTGACCTGAAATGCCTTCAACGCGCTGAGCGCTCTGCGAAGCATCTCCCCCGCGCGTTTCTTGACGCTCATCTGGAGAAGAGCCTTGCGAGCGCTGTGGCTGAGGAGATTGGCAACGGACGTCTGGCGCCCCACCTCCTTGGTCTCTCCTGGCCATCCGGCGTTCTGGCACATGACCTCGAACTCATTGAGGAGCACTGTCTTGCCTACGCCTCGAAGGCCTGTAATCAGAACGTGACGCTCGCTACCACCTGCGGTCAGTTGGGAGATGATGCTCGCGAGTTGGGCAAGCTCCTGATCGCGCCCTGCCAGCGCAGGCGGGCGTACCCCGGAATCGGGCGTATAAGGGTTGTGGGTGCCTGTGCCTCGTCCCATGACTTGTGGGCTCGATAGCTCAGTATAGGCGAATATAGGCGAACTGACTATACAGAGCTAGATCGTCAGATACGGGGTGACGACGCCCCGGGCCTGGTCGAATCACAACAACAGCCGAGCCGTCACCATCCTGTTGGCGACGGCCATCCTCAGCCGGTGATGTCGCCGCTGTTGCCGCCGGCGGCGTTCACCCAGTCGCCATTACGGGCGGTGTGGTACTTCCATTCCCACGCGGCCAGGTCGTAGCTCGGTTCCGATTCGAAGTAGCTGAGGAAGCTCGGATGGGCTCCCGGGCATTCGTAGGCCGAGACGCATTCGAGGTCGAACGTCCCGAGATTGCCGTGCGTGGCGTATCCCGGCGTGGGACTGAGCGTCCCCGCGAAGACGGTCGTCACGTAGCCGCCGTGGATGACCCCCTTGATCCCGGCGGACACAGTTCCGTTCCCGCTCGGGCCGGCGCCCGTGAAGGTGACGAACGAGCCGGTGTCGTTGACCACGGCGCAGTACCCGCCGTCGCCGGCCTGCCAGACCTGCAGGTGTCGATCGATCGAGTCGTTCGCCCAGGCGTTGCCGGCCACCCCGCTGTCGTAGTCGCTGACGAGGCGGTACGTGACGTTGACGACAAGCTTGCCGGCGTCACCGCATTCCCAATATACCTATTGTTTTTGGTAGCACATATCCAAAAAGGGTAGGCTTATTGGAAAGAATGCTACAGTGCCCTCGTGAGGGACGCCGAGATCGCGGATCGTCTGCGCGAACGAAACCGCTGGTGGCGGGACGACCACGGTTGGCAGCGCGATGACGAGAACCTACGCGAGGCGGAACAGGCCCCGTTCGACTATCGCCCTGGGGTACTCGCCGATATCGAGGAGGCTGGTCTTTACACGCTCAGCGGTCCCCGCCGCGTTGGCAAGAGCTTGGAGCTTCGTCGCGGGATCGCGTCCCTGATCGCGCGCGGAGCGCCTGCCCGCAACATCATCTACTGCTCTTGCGATGACTTCACGTTGCAGGACCTCCGTCGCATGTTCGGAGTGGCGCAGAGCATCACCAGGCACAGCGAGGGTCCGAAGTGGTGGTTCATCGACGAGATCACGTCGGTCGGGTCCGGCTGGTCGCGGGTCGTCAAGGACCTCCGCGACGATACTCCGCTACGGCGCGACTGCGTGGTCTTGACCGGGTCCAGCTCACGCGAGTTGCGCGACGCCACAAAGAACTTCGCGGGACGGCGCGGACCTGCCGCGACGCGCTCTGATCGACTGTTGATGCCGATGGCCTTCCGCGACTTCTGCGGTTTCCTTGGCGGCCTCGAGGATCTCCCCGAGCTGGAAACTATTGAGCCGCGCGACGCGTTGAGCCGCCGCGCCGAAGAAGCGTTCGCCGAGCTGTCGTTCTGGTCTGGAGCGCTGGTCGAGGCGTGGGAGCTGTACCTTGCCTGCGGCGGGTTTCCCCGCGCGGTGTCGGACTTCCTGCGAACCGGCGGCGTGACGCCGGCGTTCGTGCAGGACCTCTGGGATGTCGTGAGAGGCGACGCTATCCGCGTGACGAGCCTCGGTGACGCCGAGCTGCTCAACTTTCTCGCGCGTATTGCGACCGGTATGTGCAGTCCGCTCAACGCGAGCAAGGTCGCCCAGGACGTCGGCCTTGGCAGCCACCACTCGGTCAATGACCGCATCAACGACTTGACATTCGCGTTCCAGACCTGGAGGTGTCATCGCGTCAGCGCCGACGGCCATCCGAGCACAGGCGCCCAGCGCAAGGTCTACTTCGCCGATCCCCTGATCGCCCGGATCCCAAGCGAGCGTGCCGGCGCATATTCCGCACCAGATGTGACCAAGCTCAGCGAGCAGCAGCTCGGCCTGGCGCTGGCGCGAGCCGCGGCCCGCGGGCGAGCAGACGCTTTCGTGGCCGGCGGACAGGTGATGTACGAACGCACCGCCAATGCAGAGATCGACTTCGTCGGCCCATCCATCGGCGTCCCGTTTGAGAGCAAGTACGTCGAGCGTGGCTGGAAGGGACAGACGCGCTCGCTCGCAGCTCGCCATCGGAGAGGGATCGTCGCCACCCGCAACGTGCTCGACACCGAGGGTGAGGTGTGGGCGGTACCCGTGAGCATGCTCGTGTGGATGCTTGGCAGCTGACAAGACCGAGGCCACCAACAACCGCCGTGGGCTCCCTTACCCGGCCCGCGGTGGCAGCGCGAGCACCTGCGAGATCGAGCTCGTCTGCGGAGCGTCGGACATGGTGAGCCGGCGCGCAAGCTCGACGCCCCGCCTGGAGCCCAGCGCGGCGAGCGCGTCGGTCGACGGCGGTTCGCCCGTTCGCCACCGTCGTAGGGTCTCGCTGCCCAGCAGTCCTTGCAGAACCTGCTCGGCCACCGCGGCGAGGAGCGCCGCCCGGTCGCCATAGTGGCGAGCGTCCAACCAGATTCCCAGGCTTGGCCCGTGCTCGGCGTGCGCGATGCGCTGCACGGCCTCCTCGGCGCCCGAGCCGGGATGGCCGATCACCGTCAACGACCTACTCCCTTTATGTCTGACAGGAAAATAGCGTTCAGGCTGCGACCGCCTCGGATCGGCGGTCCGGAGCGTCCGCGGTCAGAGTGCGGGTCCGTCGGGGACCGGGCGGACGGCGAAGCACAGATCAGTCACGAAGCTCAGTCACGGGTGACGGCCGGTCCTCGCGAGATGATGAGTCCATCGCCCTGGCGGTCTCCTCATTGACCGCACCGGATGGACGAAAGGGCTGGGCCCACGCGGGCCAGCTTCGGATCTCTTGACTGGCGCGCCTCACGACGTCGCCAAGGTGCCCCTGGTTTTGGCGCTCTGTGTGCATCTCTTCCTTTCGATAGCCGCTATGTGCTGGCTGTGCGGCGAGACGGCCGCGTCTTCGTTGATGTCGGTTGTCGTTCCGCTTGGGTCTTGGAGGCGGTTGATGTCTGCCCGTCCGCTGAGCCTGAGCTGCGCATCTTCAACCCCGACGCGCTTTCGCGCTCTTCGATGGCGCGAGCGAGCAGCAGCTCGCGGACTCTGTAGGACGGCTGATTCTGGCGTAGCTCCGTCGGTGGTGCGTCGAACAGGCGCGGAATCGCCGTGGTTGCGTCCCAATCGACGAGCGTGCCGTCGTCGTTCTTGCGCTTGATGTCGCCAAAGAGCTCGAGATAGCGATGGGGCGCAACGCCGACAAACGGCTCGAAGTGGAGCACGTCATCGGGCGGCGAGCTGTGCGCGACCAGGATGTCGCCGGCGTGTAGGACCGCGGCCATGCTCTTGGCGTAGGGAGCGATGTACACAACACGCTTGACGCCTGCGCCAAGCAGGTGACGGGCACAGTTGTGGCAGGGGAAGGTCGTCACGTACATCGTTGAGCCCTTGACGGCATGGCCTTTGCGCGCGGCGTCGAGCAACGCCGACATCTCCGCGTGCACGGCACGACCGAACTCCGTCAGTGCCCCCAGTCGGGTGCTAAGGATGCGTCGCAGCACCTCATCGGCCGCCGCATTCTTGCGCAGCAGTCCGTCCAGTGCTTTGACGATCTCCCCGGCGATCTCTCGCTGGACGAGATCGTTCGTGTCGACCTTCCGCTTGCCTTCCTCTATATCGAATTCGAACTCACGCTTGTCGACGATCTCCGACGTGTCGTCGTCGGCGCGGTAGAAGCCCCCGCCTGGTCGCGGCACCTCGTTTGTGCCAAGGGCGATGATGTCGCCGCCAACCGACGCAAGCGCGGCGCCTACCTGGCGCCCGGGCTCAGAGGAAAGTCGCGCCGCGCCGGCCGCCTCGCATAGCGCGAACTCATCGCGCGTGGGCGTCGTGAACGGGTGAGCAAAGAAGATCTTGAGCAGACGCCGCAAGTCGCCGACGAGGTCGTTGTCCTTGGCGGAGTTCACGAAGCAGTCGGCACGGGGAAAGGTGTCGCGGACGTTCTGACCGTACTCGCCCTGCTCGGACTCGTCGCGCCGCATCAGTGTTGTCGGAGAGTGCGCCCATTTGTCTTGCCTCTGGGTCCGTCGGTCCTTGGCGATGCGCTCGGTGAGGAAGGCGTTGCGTTCGTCGTCCGGCGCGTACACGCCGATGAGGATGAACCGCGACCCGTATACCTGCCTCAGCGTCTCGACCTCGGCCGGTGTCTTCAGCGAACGCAGCAGGTAGGCGCGGCGGACGACATCGGACTGCTCGCGCAACTCCACGATCCGCTGTGAGGCAAGCATGGCCAGGGCGTCCGGGCGCTCCCAGCGCTCGCGGAGCTGATCGCCAGCGTCCATGTGCGTGGCAATTTGCTCGTCGAGGGGTTTATCGAGGAGCGGCGCCTGCCAATCAAGCTCGTGCAGCAGGTCGCTGAGCCCTACCTGTGTCGTCTCATAGCCGAACTCGTCAAGCGCCAGGCCGATCTCGTCGCTGACGCCGCGCAGGTCAGTCCCGACGGCTCCGACGATCCCGATGACCAGCTCTGTCGCGGCGAGCGCGTGTTGGCGCTCCCACTCCAGCTGCTCGCCAGGACCGATCTCTGGACCGTTGTTTATCGCCACCGCGACGCTATACGCGTTCGTGAACTCGACAGCCGCATCGCAGAAGACTAACCTTCAATGCGGACAGAACGCTACGCACCTGTCCCGAGTCGAAAGCAAGCTCAAAAATCGCCTACCGCCACCCGTCGGGACGGCCTCGTGTGCCGCTCCGGCCGAGCCGCACCGCCTAGAACCCCGCCCCTCACCCGCCCTTCCGGGCGTAATACCCGGGCTTCTTGACGCCGTCGGTTTCGAGGAGTCCGCCGTACGATTCGGGCGGTTCGTCGAAGACGTGTATCCAGCCGACGGCGTAGCTGACCGGATCGGCGAAAGTGAGCGTCCGCGCACAGGGAGCGGAGTCCGTCGGGGACCGGGACCGATCTGAGAACGAACGGCTGGCTTAGCCGTTCACGATGCGCCGCCGCCGTTTGTCGGCGCCGGTGGGCCTTGTGAGTCCGCACGTCTCACCGACCATGGGGCTGGGCCGCAGCGGCTGGGGCAGCGAAGGCTGGGGAGCCTGCTCGATGCGCACGTGCAGGCGATGCGCGCCGTGAGCCATCGCGCCGTACGCGTAGACCTCACGAAGGTGGCGAGCGTAGCCGACGCCGCGACGCGATTCGCGGAGGCGTTCGGGGCGTTGCCGGCAGATCCCCAGCGCAGTGCTCGTCGCTGGCTGGCTCGTCTCGGGCTCGACGTGAGCCTGCCAGGCGTACGGTTGTCACTCTCGCCAAGCGCGGGGCGCGCGAGCGCGGACGAGGCGCGCGCGGCGCTGCTTGAGCTGCTCGACGTCCCTGTGGGCCTGCACCGAGACGACGGCGGGCTGACCGTGGTCTGCCTGGACGAGTTCCAAGATCTGCTGGTCGCCGACGACGCGCTCGATGGTCTGCTGCGCTCAGCGATCCAGCACCACGGCGAAGCGGCCGCCTACGTGTTCGCCGGGAGCGAGCCATCGTTGATGAGGATGCTCTTCTCCGACC
>JBOGXY010000028.1:0-3337 GCA_050696495.1 Solirubrobacteraceae bacterium | reverse complement strand
CCACTACACCGTGGCGGATGCTCTCTGGTACACGATCCTCAACCTCCCGCAGCAGGTCTATCAGCTGCTGCAGATCACGGCGCTCATCGGCTCGCTCATCGGCTTCGGTCAGCTCGCCCGCGGCAGTGAGATCACGGTGATCCGGGCCACCGGCGTGTCGGTGGCACGCCTCGCGGGCACGGCGCTCATCGCCGCGGCGCTCCTCATCGCATTCGAGGCCGCGCTGGGTGAATTCGTGGCGCCACAGCTGCAGGAGGCCGCGAACCAGCAGAAGGCGTTCAGCCAGTTCAACAGCGTGGGTTTCGGCGGCGGCACGGGTGCATGGGTGCGTGACGGCGATCTCATCCTCAACGTCGCGCGTCAGTCGGGCTCGCGGCACTTCGTCGGGATGCAGGTATTCGAGCTCTCGCCGAAACACACGCTGCTCGCCATCGGCCATGCGGCGAGCGCCACCGCCGTCGGACATCGCAAATGGCTCCTCGGGGGCTACACGGAGTCGCGCTTCGCGGGAGACCAGGTGACGGCGAGCTCGCCGGGGCAGAAGGTGCTGCAGTCGAACGTCACGGCGGGGTTCCTGGGGCTGGCGGTGCAGGATCCGGAGCAGTTGACGCTGCGGGCGCTGTGGCAGGTGATCGGCTATTTCCATGTCAATTCGCTGGATGCGCGGCAGTATCTGTTCGCCTTCTGGTCGAAGATCGCGCGCACCGTGGCGATCGCGTTCGCGGTGCTGCTCGCGATACCGTTCGTGCTGGGGTCGATGCGATCGGCGGGGGCGGGGACGCGGACGATGCTGGGGCTGGTGATCGGGATCGCGTTCTTCCTGCTGCAGCGGCTGATCGAGAGCGGGACGATCGTGTTTCACCTGGACCCGGTGATCCTGGCGTGGCTGCCTACCGCGCTGCTCGCGACGGTGACTCTGCTCCTCCTGGCGAGAGCGAGATAGGGCGTCCGGCGGCGTGATCGTAAAGAGTTTCCGCCGGGAACGCTGCAAGTACGTCCCTGCAAGCTCGCGGATCGACGTCCTGTCGATCAGCGTCCCGGCAAAAACTCTTTACGCTCGCGCCGCCTCTTTGACTATTTCGCGTCGGCGTGCCCGTGCCGGGATTTTTTCGCGGGGAGGGGCTTCAGGAGGGCGTCGAGCGGCTGGAAGACCTCGTCGTAGCGGTAGCCGGGGATCTCGTAGTCCCAGCCGTGCACGCGGGAGTCGATCTGCCGGGCTTGCGCGTCGGCTGACTTCTCGGCGGCGCGGGCGGACACGTCGATGTAGTGGGCGTTGGCCTCTTTGTAACCGCTGACGTCGATCTCCACGCCGTCGAAGGTCTTGAAGACGGCGTGGGAGAGGGCCGTGCCGCGGGGAGGGGCGGCGGCTTTGCGGACGTCGGTCAGGGTGAGATTGGAAAGGGCGCTGCCCATCGTGTCGGCGGCGTCGGCCCCGGTCAGCTGGCGGCCGCGGGGGAGGCCGTGAACGGTGAAGTCGGCCTGGGTCTTCTTCGCGCGCGAGACGCTGAAGCCGGGTCCCTTGGGCGGGTGCTCGTCGATCTCGCGCACGCGATCCTGGGCGATGTCGACGATGATCGGATCGAACCAGAGCTTCGGGTCGGCCTCGACGAGGACGAGGGGACTGGCGAGCAGGCTCTGTGCGGAGTCGACCACCCGCACGTAGCAGTCGTTGGAATCCATGGAGTGCCCGACGATGAGGGACCAGGTCTTGCCCGGGGAGACGATGTCGATACGCGCGCCCGTCGCCTTGGGGGAGGTCACATCGTCGACGCCGAGCACGGGATAATTGCTCGCAATGCGCGTCTTCAGCTGCACGGCTTTGAGCGAAGCGAGATCGAGGAGGAGCTGGCGCAGCTTGCCGGAGTCGGCGCGGTAGCCGCGGCCGGCGACGACCCAGTCGGTCGCCTCGCGCTTCAGGGTCGCCTCGCTCTTGTCGGCCTTGGTGATGCGGACCTGGGTCACCTCGTTGAGCGAGCTTTGCAGCCCGGGGAGGACCCGGGTGCCGGCGACCGGGCTGTCGTCGCTCTGGCTGCGGCTCGACACCCAGGCGGCGAGCGCGATGATGACGATGCCGATCCCGAAGAGAAGTGAGACGCGGCGTACGGTCATGGGAGCTTGTCCTTCTTGGGCGTATCCGCGGCAGCCGGGCCGCCGGCGGGCGGGACGGCGGGACGGCGGCGGCGCATCGCGGCGATGAGCAGCGCCGCGAGCGCGAACAGGCCCGGCATCACGATGATGTTGATGACCTTGAGCTCCGTGCCCAGCTTGTCGATGTCACTGACGAGACCCGCCTGCACGGCGCGCAGGCGCTTGCGGATCTGGAGCTTCTCCCGCTCGAAGTGCTCGAGCTCCTGCTGCTGCGAGGGTGTCAGGATCAGCGCGGTCTTGTCGTTGCGCTTGGATTGCAGCAGCGTCAGCTGCTGCTCGGTCTGTTGCAGCTCCTGCTTCAGCTGCTCCTCCTGCACGTGGAAGCGCGCGTCCGCCTGCCGCTGCAACGCCTGGACGCGCAGGAACGGCCGTGTGAAGCCGGCACGGCCGCGCACGCTGATCAGATCCGAGCTGCCGGCGAGATTGTCCAGAGCATTCAGCACCAGGTCGCCGTTGCTCGCCCAGGCCTGATCGACCGGCTGGCCGAAGAACTCCTCCTGGCGTACCCATAGATAGTCCGACAGAAGGTCGGAGTCGGCGAAGATGACCAGGTTCAGCGGCTTGATCGATGCCTTGAGGTCACGCTGGCCGGCGGGCAGCGTGACGCCCTTGGGCGGCCCGTCCGGGAAGGCAGTCTTGACCATGCCGGTGATTCGCGCGCCAATGGTGTAGCGCCGGCCGGTCGGCTTGAAGCCGTTCAACAGCGTGGACGGGTCGTACAACATCGCGAACCGCTGCGCGGGCAGCGGCTCCGCATCGCTGCTCGACTGGATCAGCGGCTCGAAATCGACCTTCGCCCCCTTGATCGGGGTCAGGTAGCCGGCGGTCTCGACGTTGACGTTGGTGAGGCCGGAGGTGATGACATCGCTCTGCGAGAGGGAGGTTTTGTCGAGACCGAGGATTCCCAGGTGCTCGACCGGGGGCTCGCCCTGGCGCATGGCGACGGTGAGCGCGCGGCCGCGGTCCGCGACCACCTCCTTCGGATCGAAATCGACGCCCCAGGCGGCGAGGAGCTTCGCCATGTGCGAGGCGCGGTCTGCGCCGCCCATCGACTCCATGGGGTTGCCCGACCGATCCGCTTCCGCGATCGGATCGACGAACGCGAGGATGTGTCCGCCGCGCAGCGCGTACTGATCGATCGCGAACTGGGTGGCGGGCGAGAGGTTCTTCGGATCCACGAGCACGAGCA
>JBOGXY010000027.1:0-9966 GCA_050696495.1 Solirubrobacteraceae bacterium | reverse complement strand
CTCTCTCTCTCTCTCTCTGGGCCGGCCGGCGCCTAGCCGCTAGCCACCCTCGCCGCGGCCACCGTCCGCGGCCTGCCGGGCACAGGGCTCGGCTGGATCTCCCGTGCTCGCATGAGCGCTCGCGCGCGGAGGGCGCATGCTGATGGCCGCCGCCGCTCCCGCGCGCCGGGGACGCGACGGCGGGCTTCGTGCCCGCCGCGAGCGCAACGGCAGCCTCGCGAGCACGCCGACTGGCGAGCTGCTGCTCGGCGCGGGGCACACGCAGATCATGCAAATTCAGCGCGCGCGGATTCTCGCCGCGATGCTCGACGTCGCGTGCGAGCGCGGCGCGGCGAACGTAACCGTCGCGCATGTAGTTATGCGCTCGGGGGTGTCGCGGCGCACGTTCTACGAGGCGTTCGCCGATCGCGAGGACTGCTTCGTTGCGGCACTCGAGGATTCCCTGGCGCTCGTAACCGCGCGTGTGCTCCCGGCCTATCGCCGCGAGCGGGTGTGGCGGGAGCGGATCAGGGCCACTTTGACGGAGCTTTTGTGCTTCTTTGACGAGCAGCCGAAGGTCGGACGGTTGTTGGTGTGCGAGTCGCTGACTGGCACCGGTCGCGCGCTGGTGCTGCGCGATCGTGTTCTCGCCCAGCTGGTCGCCGCGGTGGATGAGGGTCGCGGGCAGGCAAAGGGTGCGGGTGAGCTTCCGGCGTTGACTGCGGAGGGCGCGGTCGGGGCGGTCCTCTCGATCCTTCACACCAACTTGCGCTCGGACGATCGCGCGCCATTGGTGACGCTCACGAACAGTTTGATGGGGATGGTCGTGCTCCCCTATTTGGGGGTCGCCGCGATGCGCCGCGAGCTATCCCATCCCGTCGATCTGCCCGAGAGTGGGGAGCGCGAGCATGGATTGCTCGAGGATCCGTTCAAAGGCAGCGGTATGCGCCTGACCTACCGCACCGTGCGGGTGCTGATGGCGGTCGCCGATAACGAGGGTGCGTCTAACCGGCGGCTCGCCGACCTGGCGGAGATCCGCGACCAGGGACAGATATCGAAGCTGCTCAGCCGCCTCAGGAAGCTGGGTTTGATCGATAACGGTGAGCGCGAGCGCGCCCAGGGAGCACCGAACACCTGGCGGTTGACCGTGCAGGGAGCGCAGCTCGCGAACAGCATTCGTGCACACACAGATACACGCAACACAAGGGGAGGAAACTAACGTGCTCAGTAGATCTCGTAGAGGAATGAGGCTCGCGAAAGCGGCATTTGCGCTCGCGCTCGCGTCTTTTGCGGTCTTGCTCGTCCCGGCGGCGCAGGCGCTTGCGGCCGGGACGGGCACGGTCGAAATCGAAGGTACGGGCAGCGGCGAAGTCGTGAACTCCAACCAAGGCTCGTTCGCCCCCCTGGAGGTTGGCTCTCCGCCGATGGCCTGCAGCTACGCCTCGCCGGGACCCGCGACGGGTACCTGTTCCAACAGCCTTGCCGTTGACGAAGGCGGGGTCGAAGCAGAGGAGTTCAAGGCGGTCGCGAGCCCGGGCTCGGCGTTCAAGGAATGGCAGGTGATCGAAGGTATCAATCTCAGCACGCTTGCCGAACCTGGGATGACGTGCAAATCGGCCGCCGAAGGCGTCTCCGAATTTGAAGAATCTGAAGGTGGAGGCTATAGCTGCTTCATGTTCAACGAAACCGTTACAGGCGGGGCGCCTAACGGGCCTGTCAAGGTCAAGGCGGTGTTCGCTCCGGCCGTTGCGCTGAGCGTGTTCGTCAGCGGCAAAGGCACGGTTTCAAGCTCCGGGCTCACCTGCGCCAATGCTGAAGAATGCGCGGGCGAATACGCCGAAGGCGCCAAAGTGACCCTGAAGGAGGAAGCCGAACCCGGCTACGCGTTCGCGGGCTGGCTCGGCTGCAGGCACACCGGTCCGAAAAGGTGCACGGTCACGATGACCGAAGCCAAGGAAGTCACGGCCGCGTTCGTCAAGGAAGGCAATGAAGGCCCGACGGGGGCCAGTGGCGAAAGCCCGACGATCACGCCGCTTTCCCCGGGGAACGCGCACTGCCCGGCGGGCGGCTTTGAAATCTCCTTCAAAGCCAGCACGGAATACCTGTGCGACGGCAAAGAAGGCGCGACCGGAGCCACAGGCGCCACGGGCGCCCAGGGCGAAACGGGCCCTGAAGGCAAGGCCGGCGCCGCCGGCAAGGAAGGCTCCGCCGGCAAAGCGGGAGCGAACGGCGCGGCCGGTCCGCAGGGCCCCGCCGGCGCTGCGGGCGCTCCCGGCCGTGACGCGCAGGTGACCTGTACCGTCAAGCAGCCCAAGAAGAAGGGCAAGCGCAAGGCCAAGGTGTCCGTGACGTGCAAGGTGACGCTTGTGGCCAAAGCATCCTCGGCGCGGGTTCACTGGAGCCTCACGCACGGGCGTCGTCTGGTCAGGCGCGGCGCGAGTCGCGGCAGGCGGCTGCGCCTCGGCGGTCTGAAGCCTGGACGCTACGAGCTGCGCGTCCAGGGGCAGAAAGGGGCCACGGCGATAACGGTCGGGTAAGCGGCAACGGCGACGGGGCGGGCGCGTCTGCCCGCCCCGCGCCGTGTCCACCGCGGCGCAAGGCGACAACGTGGCAACGAGAAGAGAGGACATGAGCGATGCGAACTAGATGGAGTCAAATAGGTCCGGCAGCCGTCTCGGCGAGCGGGATCGTGCTCGCGCTGATCCTCTCCTTGTCCGTGTCGGCCGCGCCGGCGTGGGCCGGCGAAGGATGCCCCAACGAAGCCCGCCGCGTGGAACAGCGCGCCACGGCGCTGCCCGACTGTCGTGCGTATGAGCTGGTCTCGCCGCTTCGGAGCGAGCCTGAGAGGGGTGCACATGTCACCCCTGTCTCCGTCACAGGCGATCGCGTGGGCTTCTACACCCAGTTCGGCCCGTCCTCGGGGGAAGGTGCGAGCGCCGGCCCCTACTACATGTCCTCGCGGGGCCCGGAAGGCTGGTCCACAACGGATGAGATCCCGCCGCAGTCCACCATCTCCGGCCTCTTCTGCAGTCCGATCGTCGCCGGCTACAGCGCCGACCTCTCGCAGGCGGTCCTCGCCGACGGCTGGAACTGGACGGGCTACCCGCCGCATCCGAATGACACCGGTACCAGCCAGTCCTGCGGGCACGACGAACCGCTGCTCGTGGCCGGCGAGGGGCAGGGGGCTCAGAACATCTTCCTCCACGAAGCTGCCGCGCCGAACGAAGCGGGCTTCTACGAACTCCTGGATCCCCCGGTTCCCGGCCCAGGTGCGCGCGATGCGTACTTCCAAGCGGGCTCGGCCGATTTCAGTCACCTTGCCTTCACCTCGCCCCTGCAGCTGACTCCTGAAGCGCCGCTACCGCCGGAACAGACCACGACACACTCGGTCGGCGAAGACCTGTACGAGAACGTCGGCGGCGCCGTGCACCTCGTCACCGTGCTTCCCGGCGGCGTCCCGGCCTGGGGCATCCTGGCCAATGGTTGGGAGTCCAACGAAGCGCCAACCAGCGCCAGCTTCACACACGCGGTCTCCGAAGACGGCGAACGCGTCTTCTTCTACGGGGGCGGCGAACAGTACTGCGACGGACCGCTCGAAGGGGCAGCCGGCACGGCCTGTCTCGGTCTTGGCGCATACCTTAACGCGAATCTGTATCTGCGAGAGAACGTCGCGCAGGAACCGAGCGCGGGCGGCGAATGCTCCGCGGGCGAAGCCGGGCGGGCCTGCACGGTGCAGGTCGACGAACGCAACTCCGACGCTCCGCCCGGCCCCGGCGGCCACGGCATCTTCCAGTGGGCGACGCCCGACGGCTCCCGTGCCTTCTTCACCGACTGCGCGCGCTTGACCGCGGATGCGACCGCGGTCGATTCGAGTGGCTGCGGCGGGTTCGCGAAGACGGAACGAGGTTACAAACAGCCGACCGGCAACGACCTGTATGAATTCGATGCCGAAAAGCCTGTCGGGCAGCGTCTCGTCGATCTCACGGTCGACACGAACGGCACGGACGCGCTCGGCGCCGACGTGCAGGGCGTCGCGGGGATCTCAAGCGACGGCTCCTACGTCTACTTCGTAGCCCTGGGAGTCCTCACCGGCAGCGAAGAAAACGCCCACCACGAAAAGGCGATCGCGGGTGAAGCCAACCTCTATCTGCGTCACGCCGGCACGACTACCTTCATCGCGGTGCTGGGGCCACCCCTCGCCGATGAACGGGGACACCCGGGTGTGAAGGAGCAGATCGAAGCCTGCGACTGGGCGGCTGCCAAGACTCCTGAGTTTAATGCTAGCTCTGGTGGAGTGGCTGGAGCGGAGACTAGAGGGGAGCCTTGTCTAACGTCGCGTGTCACTCCTGACGGGCGCTTCCTGGCGTTCATCTCCCATCACAGCCTCACCGGCTATGACAGCACGGTCGCGGCGAGCGGCGATCCGTCGTTTGAGATCTTCCGCTACGACGCCGTGGCCAAAGAACTGGCCTGCGCCTCCTGTGATCCGTCCGGCGCTCCTCCCACGGCAGCGGTGACGTTCGAACAGCCGTCGATCCTCCCACCCTTGCTTACGGGTGAACAGTGGGGGTTCGGCGCGCAGGTCCTCCCCGCCCAGCTGGCTGAAGACGGGAAGGTGTTCTTCAGCACGATGGACTCGCTGCTCCCCTCCGACACCGGCGGTGAAAACTCCGACGTGTACGAGTACGACGGGAGCCTTCATCTGCTCTCCGCCGGCACCGGCAACGACGAATCCTTGTTCCGCAACGCGAGCCCGAGCGGGAACGACGTCTTCTTCACGACGGCCGACGCGCTCGTGAGCTCCGACACCGACGAAGCCACGAGCCTCTACGACGCGCGGGTCGACGGGGGGTTCGTTTCGGCGCCTCCGGTCGGTCCGGGCGGTGAAGTGGAAGCGCCGGCGTGTACCAGCGCGGAAGCGTGCAAGCCGCCGCCGGGCGCCTCGCCGGTGGAACCGTTCGCCGCGTCTTCGGCGTTCGACGGTCCGGGGAACCTGGTCGTGCCGCTGGTGGAGCCGCCGCCGGCGAAAAAACCGAAGGCGCGGGCCTGCAAGAAGGGCTTTCGCAAGGTGAGGGTGCGTGGCAAGAGCGTGTGCAAGCGCGTGCGCAAGCGAGGCAAGCGAAACAAGCGAGGCAAGCGCAAGCGGCCTGCTGGGCATCGACGCAAAGGAGGCCGTAAATGATTCGGGGTGCTCGAGGCGTGCGGTGGCTGCCGGCGGCCGCCGCGGCGATCCTGGCGTTTGGGTTGGGCGCGGTCCCCGCTCAGGCTGGGCTCATCTATAAGTTCGACAAATCCTTTACCGGTCCCCCTGAATCGTTCACGCCGACCGGCGTCGCGGTGGACGAATCCGGCGACCTGTACGTGTCGGACAGCGCTCACGATGTCGTCGACAAGCTGTCTTCGGCCGGGACGTACGTGTGTCAGATCACGGGCGCGGGGGAAAGCTCGACGTCGACGAGCGAGTGCAGCAAGACGGCGCCCGGCCCGGGAGCGTTCGGGTCGGCGTTCGGCTCGGGATTGGTCGAACCGGGCGGAGGGTTCCTGTTCCCGGACTTCAAGAATCACACGCTCGATCGTTTCGACGCGACGGGCGCGTACGTGCCGCCGCAGCTCTCGGTGCCGAACTCAGGGACGCCCGTGCAGGTCGCGCTGGACGGCGCGGGGAACATTTACGTCGCCGATCCGCACAATCACGTCGTGGACCGCTACGATCCGGCGACGACGACGTGGAGCGCGTTCGCGGGGCTTGATGAACCTGGCACTCTTCCTCCTTATGCGTCCGGTGTGGCTGTCGACACGGACCCGTCGAGCCCGTCGTACGGCGATGTGTACCTGCAGGGCCACGAAGCCGCTTTCGGGTACGGCGTTTACGTCTTCAACGCGAGTGGCCACCTTGAGAAGCAGATCTTCTCGACGCCTTCGGGCTCGTTCTCGAGGGTCGGGCGCCTCGCGGTCGACCCGAGCGATGGGCATCTGTTCGTCTCGGATACGGGCAAGCACGTCGTCGACGAGTTCGCGCCGGGTGGGCGTTTCGTCTCGCAGATCGCGGTTCCTGCCTCGCCGTCCGCGGCCTCGCCGGGGGCGGTCGCGGTCGACCCGGTGAGCGGGACACTCTACGTTCCGGATGAAGCGAACAAGCTGATCGACGTCTATGCGGCCTCGGCGGTTCCCAACGCGCTGGCGCAGCCGGCCACGCAGATCCAGGAAGACGCGGTGACGCTCAACGGGCACGTCGATCCCGATGCGGCGCAGGGCGGCGGGCAGATCACGCAGTGCAGCTTCGAATACGTCGAAGCGGCGCACTACGAAGCGTCGGCGGCCGACCCGTACGAACACGGCGCGAGCGCATCGTGCTCTCCGCAGGCGCCGTACGGCGGCGCGCAGGACGTTAGCGCGAACATCACCGGTCTGACGTCCGACACCGTCTACCACTTTCGTGTGCAGGCCGCGAACACGAACGGCTCCGGCTACAGCGAAGACGCGACGTTCGCGACGGCCGGCCCGCCGAGCATCGACGCTGAGTCTTCGCGCGTGCACGGCGTCGCGGCGGAACTGACCGCGCAGGTCAATCCTTACAATTTCGACACGACGTGCCAGGTGCAGTACGTGGACGAAACGGGATTCCAGAGCTCGGGCTACTCGGGCGCAATGACGGCGCCGTGCGCGCCCGAAGACCTCGGCTCCGGCTACGGCGACGTGCACGGCGGCGTGACGTTGAGGGGGTTGAAGGTCGGGACGACCTACCACTACCGTTTCCTTGCCGGGAATCAGAGCGGCTCGGTCACGGGCGCCGATCGCACGTTCGTGACGTTCGGGATCCACGAAGCGAGCTTCGAAGTGATCGACGAAGCGGGCCTGCCGTTCACGCAGGCCGGCGGCCATCCTTACGAACTGCGGACCGCCTTCGGTGTCAACTGGACGGAAAACGTCGGTGGGGAACCGTTCAAGAACGGCACTCACCCGAGCGAACTCCCGACGGGGAACCTCAGGACGGTCCTGAACGATCTTCCGGCGGGACTGATCGGCAACCCCTCGGCGACGCCGAAGTGCACCCGCGCGGAGGTGCTCAAGTTCCGTTGCAGCGCCGCCTCGCAGGTCGGCGTTATGAAGATCACCGAAGCCGCGGGAGCGGAATTCCAAGACGGGATCTATAACCTCGTGCCGCCGAAGGGCGTCGCGGCCGAGTTCGGCGCGAACATAGAACAGCACGTCACGGTCTATATCGATGCGCGCTTGCGCAGCGGCGGCGATTACGGCGTCACGGCCGAATCGGCGACCAACACGGCGATCACGGGCGTCACCGGAGTCCAGGTCTACTTGTGGGGCGTGCCCGCCGACCCGAGGCACGATGGGCAGCGCTGTCCGCAACTTGGTGGCAACAGCGAAACGGGCTTTCACTGTTCCGAACCGCACGCCGCCGGCGTTGCGGAAAAACAGTTCCTGCGCAACCCGACTTCGTGTGAGGGTCCGCTGACTGTCGGTCTCGCGGCAGATTCCTATCAGGCGCTGGGCGTGTTCGACGAACACGTCTTGCCGTTGGAGGCGATCACGGGTTGCGAAACGGTCCCGTTCGCTCCGTCGATTGTCACGGCACCGACGACGGACGCGACGGACTCGCCTTCGGGGTTGAGCTTCGATCTGCATTTGCCCCAGCCTGAAGGGTGCAAGGAAGAAGCGGGCAAATCGGTCTGCGAAACCGGGGAGTCCGACTTGAAGGACACGACGGTGACCTTCCCGGCGGGCTTGACGGTGAACCCGTCCTCCGCGGACGGCCTGGGCGCGTGCAGCGAGGCGCAGGTTGGGTTCAACGGCTTTGCCGAACTCAACAAGGCAACAGAACCGGGTGTGCGCACACCGCAGTTCACGCCGCTCCCGGCGCAGTGCCCGGACGCGTCGAAGCTCGGGACTGTCGAGGTGGACACGCCGCTGCTGGACCACCCGCTGACTGGCTCCATTTACCTAGCCAAGCAGGGTGAGAACCCGTTCGGTTCGTTGCTGGCGATCTACATAACGATCTACGATCCGGTCACGGGCGTTGTCGTCAAGCTTCCTGGGGAAGTCAAAGCCGATCCGGCCACAGGCCAGTTGACGACGACGGTCGATCAGAACCCGCAGGTCCCCTTCGAAGACTTCAAGATCAACCTGTTCGAAGACCCGAAGCGGGCTGCGCTTACGACGCCCGCGACGTGCGGGACGTTCACGACGACCTCATCGATGACGCCGTGGAGCGGCAGCTCTGCCGTATCGCCGACGAGCAGTTTTGAAGTTACCTCGGGCGCGGGGGGCGGCTCGTGCCCCGCGACGGCCACTCAGGAGCCGTTCGGCCCGTCGTTCAGCGCTGGTACGTACAGCCCGATCGCCGGCTCTTACAGCCCGCTGGTGTTGAGGGTCGGCCGCGAAGACGGCTCGCAGCAGTTGCGCAGCCTGAACGTGACGCTGCCACCGGGGCTGCTCGGCAAGATCGCGGGGATCGAGCAGTGCCCGCAGGCGGATATCGAAGCGGCGCAGCGGCGCACCGCTCTCGGCGACGGCCGCATCGAGCAGGAAGACCCGTCGTGCCCCGCGGGCAGCGAGATCGGCAGCGTTCACGTCGGTGTGGGCTCCGGCGCGCTGTATTACGTCTCCGGCCACGCGTATCTGGCGGGCCCGTATGAGGGCGCGCCGTACAGCGTCGTCGTCATCACCCCCGCGGTCGCGGGCCCGTTCGATCTCGGGTCCGTAGTCGTGCGCTCCGGTCTGTTCATCGACCCGCACACCGCGCAGGTGACGGTGAGGAGCGATCCATTCCCGACGATGCTGTACGGGATCCCGGTGGACGTCCGTTCGATAGCGGTGTTGGCCGACCGCGCGCAGTTCACGCTGAACCCGACGAGCTGCGCGAAGATGGCCGTGAACGGCACGATCGTCTCGACGCAGGGCGCGCAGGCCGGCGTCTCAAGTCCGTTCCAGGTCGGGGGGTGTAACAACCTCCCGTTCAAACCGTCGTTCGCGGCTTCGAGCGGCGCGGCTGTCAGCCGCAAGGACGGCGCGTCGCTGACCGTGCACGTCGCCTTGCCGGCGGGGCAGGCGAACATCGCGAAGGTTCACGTGGACTTGCCCAAGCAGTTGCCCTCGCGTCTCGACACGCTCAAACTGGCGTGTACCGAAGCGGTGTTCGCGGCGAATCCCGCGGCCTGTCCGGAAGGCTCGCGCGTGGGTATCGCGACTGCGGTCACTCCGCTCTTGGCGAATCCTCTGAGCGGCCCCGCGTATCTGGTCTCTCATGGTGGTGCGGCGTTCCCGGACGTGGAGATCGTTTTGCAGGGCGAAGGCGTGACGGTGGTCTTGGACGGCAAGACGAACATCAAGGGGGGGATCACCGAATCGAGTTTTGAAACGGTGCCTGACGCGCCGGTCGAGTCGTTCACGCTGAGCTTGCCCGCGGGTCCCCATTCGATCCTTGGTGCTCCGGGGTTGCGCAGTTTGTGTGGGCAGAAGCTCGCGATGCCGACGATCCTGACGGCGCAGAACGGGCTCCTGCTGCGGCAGAGCACACCGATCGCGATAGCGGGTTGCGTGAAGTCAAAGGCGCTGAGCCGGGCGCAACTGCTTGCCAGGGCGTTGAAGCAGTGCCGTCACCGCTACAAGGCCGCGAGGCGTCACAGTCGGCGTGTGGTGTGCGAACGCGCCGCGCGCAAGCGCTACGGGCCGAAGGCGAAGCACACGCGCGCTGCCAAGAAGCGCAAATAGACACGTGCTCGGGCGCGCGCGCGTGAAGTACCGGTTCATCGGGCTGCTGGTAGCGGTCCTGGCGCTCGCGTCGTCGTTGGCGCTCGCGCCGGCCGCGCCGGCGAGCGAAGTGGCGTTCGATCCCTCGCCGTGGTGGCATGTCGGCTCGGGGGCGCGTCCGAGCGCTCTGACCCCCGGCGGGGAAGGGGAGATCGTCGTCACCGCCGAGAACCTCGGCGACGCGGCGACGGTCATCCAGCATGCCTCTGTGTCCGCGAC
>JBOGXY010000026.1:0-71655 GCA_050696495.1 Solirubrobacteraceae bacterium | reverse complement strand
GTCACGGCGCGATCGCGCCGTGACCGTCAACCGGCCTAGTCGCGGTCACGACCGCCGTGGCGCGGACGACCGGAGCCGCGCTCGCCGCCACGACCGCGACCCTCGCGTCCGTTACGGCTGCCGCCGCCCTCACGTGGCGGCCGTCCGCCACCACCACCACCACCACCACCGCTGCCGACGGAGGCCAGTTCCTCGACGCTCTTGCCGGCGACCTCGGGATCGTCGGCAAGACGCAGGCCGATGCGCCCACGCTCGCGGTCGACCTCGACCACCTTGACGTTGATTTCATCGCCCTTGCTCAGCACGTCCTCGACGCTGTCCACCCGCTCGCCGGGAGAGACGTTTGAGATGTGCAGCAGTCCGTCGGTGCCCTTGGAGAGCTCGACGAAGGCGCCGAAGGTGGTGGTCTTTACGACCTTGCCGGCGTACTCGTCGCCGACCTCGACCTCCTTCATCATCGTGCGGATCCGCTCCACCAGCGCGTCGCCAAGCGTGCCGTTGGCCGAGTACACCAGCACCTGACCCTCGTCGTTGACGTCGATCTGCGACTCGAACTCCTCTGAGAGCCCGCGGATCGTTTCGCCACCCTTGCCGATCAGCATGCCGATCTGCGAGGGATCGATCTGGATCGTCTGGATGCGCGGCGCGTGCTCGGAGAGCTGCTCGCGCGGCCCTTCGATCGTCTCGGCCATCTTGCCGAGAATGAACGTGCGCGCCTTGTGCGCTTGGGTCAGGGCATCTTTGAGGATCTCAAACGTGACGCCCGAGATCTTGATGTCCATCTGCAGCGCCGTGATGCCCTGATCGGTGCCCGCCACCTTGAAGTCCATGTCTCCCAGGTGGTCCTCGACGCCGGCGATGTCGGTGAGGACGATGTAATCCTCGCCCTCCTTGATGAGACCCATCGCGATACCGGCCACAGGGCGCTTGATCGGCACGCCCGCGTCCATCAAGGACAGCGAGGAGCCGCACACCGAGGCCATGGAGGAGGACCCGTTTGACTCGAAGATGTCCGAGACCACGCGAATCGTGTAGGGGAACTCCTCGATCGAGGGCACCACCGGCACGAGCGCGCGCTCGGCAAGGGCACCGTGACCGATGTCGCGGCGCTTGGGGCCGAGCCGGCCCGCCTCGCCCACCGAGAACGGCGGGAAGTTGTAGTGGTGGAAGTAGTACTTCTTGGTCTGCAGCCCGAGCGTGTCCAGGCGCATCTCCTCCTTGAGCGTTCCCAGCGCGGCGGCACTGAGAGCTTGGGTCTGCCCACGCGTGAACAGCGCGGAGCCGTGCGTGCGCGGTGTGACGCCAACTTCGATCGTGATGTCGCGGATCTCATCCTCAGCGCGACCGTCGGGACGCTTCTTGTGGACCGCGATGCGCTCACGGATGATCGCCTTCTCGAGCTTGTCGAAGGCGAGCTGTGCCTGCGCGCGACGCTCCTTGGCGGCCTGAAGCTGATCCTCGGCCGAACCCTCGGGCGCGTGTGCTCCGTACTGCTCGAGGATCGCCTGCTCGACGGCCTTGCAGGCGTCCTGGCGCTCGAGCTTGTCCTCGACTTGGGTGGCCTCATCCAGCGCCGCACCGTGCGATGCCTTCACGTCGGCAAGCAGCTGCTCGTCGACTTTGGGGGCCTCGATCTGGGTCTTCTCCTTGCCGACCTTCTCGCGCAGTTCATGCTGTAGCGCGCAGATCTTCTTGATCGCGTCGTGCGCGATATCAAGGGCATCGAGGATCTCGGCCTCTGAGATCTCGTTGGCGCCGGCCTCCACCATCAGGATCGCATCCTCAGAGCCCGCGACCACGAGGTCGAGGTCGGAGTTCTCGAGCAGTTCCTCCTCGGGCGGGTTGACGACGAAGTTGCCGTCGATCTTGCCGATCCGCACCGCGCCGACCGGCCCGGCGAAGGGAACATTGGAGATCATCAGCGCCGCTGAGGCGCCGTTCATCGCGAGGATGTCATACGGATGGACGTGGTCCACCGAGATCGGGATCGCCACGAGATGGGTCTCGTAGTTCCACCCCTTTGTGAAGAGCGGACGCAGCGGCCGGTCGATCATGCGCGCGGTCAGCGTCGCCTTCTCACCCGAGCGCCCCTCGCGCTTGAAGAACGAGCCGGGGATCTTCCCGGCGGAGTACATCCTCTCCTCCACGTCAACCGTCAACGGGAGAAAGTCCACATCGCGCTGTCCACCTGCGGTGGCTGTCGAGAGGACCATGGTGTCGCCCTGGCGGACGACGACTGCGCCGGAGGCCTGCTTGGCCATCCTGCCGGTCTCGAACGAGATCTCGCTACCTGCGATCTCCACGGAGACCCGCGTAACGGCGTTACTGCTCATATTGACTACCTTCCCTCTCCGCCCGTCGGTCGGCGGAGCCGTTTTCTTTTACCCTTGTATCCGAACGCAAGGAGCTTAGCGAACGTCGCCAGGGGTCTCTACGTCGTGTCGGCGAGATAGGACGCGGCCAGTTCCAAGAGTTGCGCGAGAGCGTCGCGCGCCTCAGCAACGCTTGCACGTGCGACGGGTTCCGCGGCGTAAGAAGCTTCCGATCGCCTGTCTCGCGACGCCAGCAGATCGTCGAGTAGCTCTTCCTCGTCGGGAGCGACGCGCTTGAGCGCCTCGCGCAGTCGAAGCTCGTGTCCTCCCTCCGATCCCCTGATCCTGAAACCCGAGGCAAGCAGAATGGCATCACAGCCACTGATCGCCGCTTGGTGGATCAGTACTTGCTTGGACTCGCTCGAAATTACGTCGGTTTCCGAGTCTTTAGAAAACTGGCGGGCTTGGTTGAGGTAATCCCTTGCGCCCACGCGGTCGGTGGGAACCTTCACGACTTTCGCCGTGCTCATGGCCTCAGCACCTCCTGGAGGTCGCCAACCAATGGGACCAATGGGCCTTGCAGCAGATGGCGCACGAAGCCGTGTTGTTCTTGCTCGAGAGACTTCAACTCGTCGAGGCCGAAGAGAGTGAGGTCCAACCGGCGTCCTGCTTGCTCGCTCACGCGCCTCGTGCGCTTTCTGAGATCCCTGAGATTCGCGTCTCCGACAACCACCACGTCTATGTCGCTATCAGCGCGTCGAGGACCCCCCGCCCAAGATCCGTGGATGGCTGCCGCCACCACGCCCGGAACTGTTAGGGCCTCTCGCAAGTCATGCTCGACGCCCACCGTCCTTTGCAGCAGATCGCGCAGAGGGACATACAGAGGGCTGTTTGTCGCGGCACTGAGACGATGGGGCCTGACAGAATCATCCCGTGCGAGCAGCCCGGCGTCTTGGGTACGAACAATCTCTCGATGAACTGACGCGAGCGGCGCGTCGAGTGCCGCCACGAGTTCGTTGGTCGTCCAACTGCGCTCCGGCTGCAGCAAGAGAAGTGCAAGAAGCCGTACCTGCATCTCCGAGCGGAAGAGAGGAAGGCTTGCGGGCGCCTTCGTTCGCATAACTGAGAACTATATCTCAGAAAAGCGACTCTCAGGCGTTCTTCAGTCCGCCAAGGATCATGTGAACCGGTGGAAGGTCTGCCGGCGAGGGCGCCTGGTAGCTCCAGCGCACGACGCCGTCTGAGCCGACGATCACGAGCGCGCGCTGCGGAAAGCCGCCGGGGTGAAGGACGCCGAAGGCCGCACATGCGGCGCCCTTGGGCTCGAAGTCAGAGAGCTGTGGGATGCTCACGCCGAGCTTCTCACGAAAGGCTTTCTGAGCCCAGGTCGAGTCGCAGGAGACGCCGTAGATGAGCGCTCCGTCGGCCGTGATCTCCGCCAAAGATTGCTCGTAGACCTGTAGTTGGTCGGTGCAGACGGGGCTGAAGGCAAACGGGTAGAAGACGAACACGCTCGTCTTGCCCTGCAGGTCGGCCTCGGTGAAGCTCTCGCCGGCTTCGCTGCCGAGCGTGAACGGCGGAACCTTTGTCCCCGGGGAAAGCACGCTTGAGCCTGTGTCGGTGGCGCTCATAGCTTCAGAGAGCCGCGCGCTTTACTTGCGGAGCCCAAGCTCCTTGATGAGGGCGCGATAGCCCTCGAGGTCTGAGCGCTGCAGGTAGTCCAGAAAGCGGCGCCTGCGCCCCACCAGCATCAACAGCCCGCGACGGGAGTGGTGATCCTTGCTCTGCTCGCGCAGGTGCTCGGTGAGGTGGTTGATGCGCTCGGTCAGCAGTGCCACCTGCACCTTCGTGGCGCCGGTGTCCTGCTCTCCGGCGCCGAACTTGGCGGCAATCTCGCGCTTTCTCTCTGCAGTGATCGTCATAGCGGTCGCACAGGCTAGCACCCTTCAGGCCGCGGGCAGACGCCCGGCGATCTCGCGCGTGAGCTCCACATCGCGGTGCATCTGCTCGATCAGCTGCTCGGCGCTGGCAAAACGCCGCTCACCGCGCAGGCGCTCGATGAAATCAAGGCGCAGCTCTTTGCCGTAAAGGTCACCATCGAAGTCGAGAATGTAGGCCTCGACCAGCTCGCCGCGCCCGGTCACAAACGTCGGTCGCACACCGACGTTCACCGCTGCCGGCATGCCGTCGGCAAGGCAGGCATAGACGCCGTGCCCAGGGCACACGAGCGCATCGTCGGGAATCAGGTTGGCGGTCGGGAAGCCGAGCTCTCGCCCGCGCTGGTCTCCGGATACGACCTTTCCGCGCATCTGAAAGGGCGAGCCGAGAAAGCGCGCCGCCGTGCTGACCTCTCCGGCCAGCACGAGCCCGCGGATGTGGCTGGAGGAGACGATCTCCCCTTCGACCTCAAAGAGCGGCGTCACTCGCGTGGAGAAGCGCCCGTCGGCTTGCAGCATGCGCGTATCCCCCTGGGCGCGCCTGCCAAAGCGGAAGTTCTCCCCGACCGACACGTCCTCGGCGCCAAGCGTGCAGACCAGCACATCGTCGATGAACTCCTGAGCGCTGCGCTTGGCGAACTCGGCATCGAATCCGATCACGATCAGCTCTTCGACCCCTAGTGTCTCCACCAACTCGGCCTTGACGGCCAACGGGGTCAGCAGCTTCGGCGTGTGTCCCGGCGCAACGACGGCGGTTGGGTGCGGTTCGAACGTGAGCACGCTGTCAGCGCCGCGAATCACCTCGCGGTGGCCGAGGTGAACACCGTCAAAGGAGCCCACAGCCACGCGTCGCTCGCGCGGCTGCACATCCGGCAGCGAGGTGATCTTCACGTCGTGAAGCCTATGCCACGTATCGCTGAGCGGCGGCGAGGGCATCCTCGGGGCTTATCAACGGCGGGTGCGACCACTCCTGCCCCCGAGGCGGCAGCCCAACGGCATCCTCCACACAGAATGGCCCGATCGCTGTGCGGCGCAACTCCAGGCAGTACCCATCGCCCAGATCGGCGATCAGCGAGCGCACATACGTGCCCGAGGAGCATTCGATCGAGAACGCGGCGCGCACCGTTTCGTCGGTTGGGTCGGGTTGCTCTCGCCAGATCTGCTCAAAGCGCGTAACTCTCACGATTCGCGGCGGCATGCGCACCTGCTCGCCACGCCGCGCGCGCCGATAGGCGCGCTCTCCCCCCACCTTCACCGCCGAGTAGATCGGAGGCAGCTGGCGGATCTCACCGACCGGCAGCGGCGGTGGGTCGGGCGGAATGCGTCCGGTGACGGCGATCTCGCCCTCGGTGTCGCCGGTGGTAGAGGTGGCGCCCAGGCGGGCGATCGTCTCGTAGCGCTTGGGTAGCTCCATCATCGCCCGCTGCAGCTTGGTCGCACGCCCGACCAGCACGATCAAGAGTCCCGTCGCAAAGGGGTCGAGCGTGCCGGCGTGTCCGGTGCGGGGTCGCCCTGGAAGGCTGCGACGGACCGCGGCGACGACGTCGTGGGAGGTGATCCCCGCCGGCTTGTCTATCAGCAGAACGCCGTCCACCGGTGCGCTCGGTCCGCCCACCGCCGCGAGGTCTCCCGGCCTTAGGCCAGCGTTGCGACGGGTGAGCCGTTGGGAGCCGGGCGCAGTTGCAGTGCGAGCTCCTGGCGCAGCAGCTCGATCAGCTCGCCGACGGCCAGCGTGCTGGAGAAGCCGGCGGCGCGACGATGCCCGCCTCCGCCCTGAGTGCGCGCGATGATCGAGACATCGACATCGTCGCCGGTCGCGCGCAGCGAAACCTTGCGCTTGCCGCTGTTCTCGGCGCCGGTCAACTCGCGCACGAGCACGGCGACCTTCGTGGCGGTGATCGAGCGCAGGTTGTCGACAATCCCCTCCGAGAGGCTTTCCTCGGCGCCGACGCGCTCAAAGTCGGATGCATCGAGTGCGACGAGCGTCAACGCGCCCTCGTCAAAGCGCTGGATGCGTCCCAGCGCCAGCCCGAGCAGGTCGAGCTTGGCCTGCGGCATTTCCTCATACAGCCGGGTGTTGACGCGGGCGACGTCGACACCGAGTGAGATCAACTCCGCCGCCATGCGATGCGCGCGCGGACCGGTGTTCTCATACATGAAGCGCCCGGTGTCGGTGACCAGAGCGACATACAGCGCCTCGGCGATCGCCGCTGTCGGCGCGACGTCGAGCCCGTGCATCAGATCCCAGACGATCTCAGCTGTGCATGACGCTGTCGGGTCGACCAGGTTGAGCGTCCCAAACAGCGTGTTGTCGTGATGGTGGTCGATGTTCAGCAGGTGCTTGCCGCTCTGAAGCACCGCGGCGGGATTGCGGTCGATGTTGCCGCAGTCGAGCATCACGACAGTGCGCTGCGCGATATCGGCGGGCGCGTCGTGGATCGCGTGCTCGAGCGTCGGGCAGCGATACTCGCGCGGCAACGGCAGGTCTCCAGAGGAGATGAACATCACCGAGTCCTTGCCGAGCGCTCTGAGCAACCCGTGCATCCCCATCAGCGAGCCGAGCGCGTCGCCGTCAGGGTTCTCGTGGGTGGCGACGATAAAGCGCTCGTCGGTGCGTATGCGCTCGAGCACAAGCTCGCGCGTTCCGGTCAGCTCGCCGGCGCTCACTCGCCGCTTACCTCGTCGATCAACGCGTCCAGGCGCATCGCTCGCTCGCTGGTCTCGTCATAGGCGAACTCGAGCGTGGGAGTGCGCTTGAGCTTCAGCTCCCTGGCCACGCGCTTTTGCAGATATCCGTGCGCGTGAGTGAGACCGTCCATCGTCTGCGCACGGACCTCGTCGTCGCCGAACACGCTCACGTAAACGCGCGCATGGCTCAGGTCCGAGCTTGTCTTGACATCGGTCACGGTCACGAATCCCACCCTTGGGTCCTTCAAATCGCCGGCCAGCGCGTCCCCGATCACCTGCCTGATCGCCTCGTCCACGCGACGCATGCGGCCTGTGCTCATCCTACTGCCAACTGTCTCATTCCAGTCAAGAGAACGCCGCGTTGCATGAGCAATTCCTCACGCGTTGGTCAGCGGCTCAGGCCAGCTGACGCTCTTGCAGCCGTGTCTCATAAGTCTCAAGGACGTCGCCCTCCTTGAGGTCCTGGAAGTTGGCAAGCACGATCCCGCACTCATACCCGGCGCTGACCTCGCGCGCATCCTCGTTGAAGCGACGCAGCGAGCCGATCGTCGTGTCGTAGATGACCGTCCCGTCGCGAACCACTCGCACGCGCGCCCCGCGCGTGACCTTGCCCTCGCTGACATGCGAGCCGGCGATCACGCCGATCTTCGAGGCCCGGAACAGTTGGCGCACCTCCGCTTGGCCGAGCGGTGTCTCGACCTCGGTCGGCTCGAGCATGCCCTGCATGGCGGCGCGCAGCTCCTCGATCGCTCGGTAGATGACCGAATAGGAGCGGATCTCCACACCCTCGCGGTCGGCGACCGCACGAGCGTCTCCGACGGGCCGCACGTTGAAGGCCAGGATCACGCCCTCTGAGGCCGACGCCAGCATCACGTCGGACTCGTTGATGCCGCCCACGCCTCGGTGGATGATGTTGACCGCCACCTCGTCCTGGGGGAGCTTTGCGATCTCGTCCTCGATCGCCTCAAGCGACCCGGCGACGTCGGCCTTTATGACGAGCGATAGCTCCTTGACGGTGCCTTCCTGTGCGAGCTTGAAGACATCCTCCAGTGAAACCTTGCGCCCAGAGCGGCGTGCCAGCGCCTCGGTCTTCAGGCGATTGGCGCGTTCGCCCGCGAGCTGGCGCGCGCGACGCTCGTTCTCGACGACGTGCACGAACTCACCGGCCTCGGGCACCCCATCGAATCCGAGAACCTCCACCGGCTCCCCCGGTTCTGCGGCCTTCACGCGCTTGCCGACGAAGTCGTGCATAGCCCGCACGCGCCCGAAGTGCGCGCCGGCGACAAGCGCATCGCCGACCTCGAGCGTCCCACGCGCGATCAGGATCGTGACGACCGGCCCGCGGCCGGGATCGAGCTTTGACTCGATCACGTGCCCTGAGGCGGCGGCGTCGCGGTTGGCCTTCAGCTCCTCGAGGTCGGTGACCAGTTGGATCGTGTCAAGCAGCGAATCCAGCCCTTCGCGGGTCTTGGCCGAGACGTCGACGAACTCGATCTCTCCACCCCACTCGGCGGGTTGGAGCCCCTGTTGGGTCAGTTCGGTCCTGACACGCTCGGGCTGCGCGCCCTCCTTGTCGATCTTGTTGACCGCGACGACGATCGGCACCTCGGCGGCCTTGGCGTGGTCGATCGCCTCCTGGGTTTGCGGCTTGACGCCATCGTCGGCGGCGACCACGATCACGGCCAGGTCGGTAACGCGCGCGCCACGGGCACGCATGGCGGTAAACGCCTCGTGGCCGGGCGTGTCGAGGAACGTGATCGGCTTGCCGGAGTGGCTGACTTGGTAGGCGCCGATGTGCTGGGTTATGCCTCCTGCCTCACCCGCCGCCACCTCGGTCTCGCGGATCGCATCGAGCAGCGAAGTCTTGCCGTGGTCGACATGTCCCATGATCGTGACGACCGGGGGCCGTTCGACCAAATCCTGCTCGTCGTCTTCGAAGACCGGCTCGACCTCGACCTCGTCGGCGGCGTGGACGATCTCGATCTGCTTGTCAAACTCGTCGGCGAGCACCTGGATCGCATCGTCAGAGAGCGTCTGGGTGAGCGTGGCCATCTCGCCGAGCGTCATCAGCTTCTTGATCAGTTCCGGCACCGGCACGCCGAGGTACTCGGCGACGTCCTTGACCGTCGATCCGGAGTTCACGCGAATCGTGTCGGTCGCCTCCATCGCCGCGGTGTCGATCGGTGCGATCGTCTCGTCGTAGGTGCCGCGCCGGCGACGCCCGCGGCGGGGCCGGCGCACGGGCTGGTTGGCGGGGCCGCCCTGCTGGCGGCGTGAGGCCTGTGAGTCGATCACGACTCGGCGTCGCCCGCCGCCGCCGCCGCCGCTGGCCGGTGTGCGCTCGCCCTGGCGGGAGTCGCGCGTGGGTCGTACGCGCTCCTGTGCCTGCGTGGCCGGCGCGGCCGGTTGAGCGGGTGCTGCCGCGGGGGGCGCGGGCGTTGCTACGGCCGCCGCCGGCTTTGGCGCCGCCACGGGTGAAGCTCCGTTGCCGCCGATAGCTCGCAGCGCGTCTGCCTCCTCGACCGAGGATGCGGCGGCCTTGGCGGCCACGCCGGCGGCAGAGAGCTTCTCGAGCAGATCCTTGCTTGAGATTCCCTGCTCCTTAGCGATTTCGTGTACGCGCTTCTTACTCATCGATACTCCGATTCTAGGGATACGGCGCTATCCAGATCTGTCGGAAGCTCGACAGGGCGGCGCAATGTGCGCCTAAGGCCCCCCTTTTTGACTGCCAGCCGCAGACAGTCGTTGTCGAGCCGATCGTCCGCGCCAAGGCGGCAGACATACGCTCCGCGCCCGGGCAGCTTGCCCTCGAGGTCACGCATCGCAAGCCAGCCGCCGGCGCCTGACGGCGTAGCCGCAAAGCGCACGAGCTCTGGCTTTGACGCCACCCGTCCGCACCCGACGCAGCGACGTCGGGGGACGTGAGCGGCTATGACGCCGGCTCCTCCGAGGTCTCGGCGACAGCCGGTTCCTCGCCATTTGCGCTCGCCTGCTCGATTACCGGCTCCTGCTCGGTAGCCGCCTCCGCTTCGGCTTCGGCAAGCGCCTCGACCGGCGCATCCTCGACCGGTGGCTCGTGCTCGGCTACGTCTGCGCCCCCGGCGGGCGAGAGGTCGGCGACGTTATCGCCCTCGATCTCGTTGAGCGCCTGGTGTGACTCAAGGCCGCAGTAGCGCGAGCCCGGCAGCGAAGCGTTAGGGCAGCGACGGCCATTTGAGAGGACCGCGGCGCAACGCCCCTGCAGATCCTCCTCCTCGTAGCCGTGCTCGGCCTCCTCGGCGGCGAACTCGGTCTCTGAGCGGATGTCCACGCGCCAGCCGGTCAAGCGTGCCGCCAGTCGCGCGTTCTGCCCCTCGCGGCCGATCGCCAGCGAGAGCTGATCGTCGGGCACGATCACGGTCGCCTGCTTGGCCTCGTCGTCTACCAGCACCTCACGCACACGCGCCGGCGAGAGCGCCTTGGCCACGAAGCGGGCGGGCTCGTCGTTGTGGGGGATGATGTCGATCTTCTCGCCGCGCAACTCGGAGACGACCATGCGCACGCGCGATCCGCGCGGCCCCACGCAGGCGCCGACCGGATCGACGCCGTCGGCGTGGGAGATGACCGCGATCTTCGAGCGGTAGCCCGGCTCGCGCGCGACATTGGCGATTTCCACGAGCCCGTCGGCGATCTCGGGAACCTCCAGCTCGAAGAGCTTCTTGATCAGCTCGGGGTCGCGGCGCGAGACGATGATCGAAGGCCCCTTGGTCGACGGCGAGACCTCCTTGATGACGGCCTTGATCCGCTGCGAGTGGTCGTAGCGCTCGCCGTCGACCTGCTCTGACTTGGGCAATAGCGCCTCGACGCGCTCGCGCAGCTGCACGAGCGTGTAACGGGAGTCCGATTGCTGCACGATGCCGGTGATCAGCTCCCCGACACGGTCGCGGTACTCCTCGAACATCATGTCGCGCTCGGCCTCGCGGATGCGCTGCAGGATCACCTGCTTGGCGGTCTGGGCGGCGATCCGCCCGAAGTCCTCGGGGGTGACGTCGCGTTCGTCGATCTGGTCGCGGTACTGCTCGAACTTGGCCGGATCGATTTCCGGCTCCTCCGGTTCGCGCAGCTCCCCGGTCTCGGGATCGACGACCGTCCCCTCGTCGATCGTCTCGACGATCAGGTGCGCCTCCAGGCGCTCGGGGATGATCAGTTCGATCACGCGGAAGTCGGCCGTCTCACGGTCCATTTCCACGCGGGCGTACTTAGCGGAGCCCGGCTGCTTCTTATAGGCGGAGAGCAGCGCGTCCTCGAGCGCGATCATCAGCTTCTCGGACTCGATGCCCTTCTCGCGCGCCAAGGCGTGCATGGCTTCCAGAATCTCGCGTGACATAGGTTTTCTCTCCTACTCCTCGACGAGGTTTGAACGACGTATCTCCGAGTAGGGGATCGCGACGATCCCACCCTCGGCGGCCAAAGTGATCTCGCTGTCGGTCGCGCCCACCAGCTCACCGGTGAAGCTGCGCACCGCGCGCTGCCCATCCTGCCCACAGCCGCCCGCAACCGCCCGCGGCCGCACTGTGCGCACGCGTGCGCGGCGCCCGACGAAGCGGCGGAAATGACTGGGCTTGGTCAAGGGACGCTGTGCACCCGGCGAGGAGACCTCGATGCTGTAGCGCTCGCGCAGGTCTGAGAGGTGGCCGGTGACGCGCTCGCACAGCCCGAGCGTGACTCCGTCCGGGTGGTCGATAAAGACGCGCAGAGTGCCGTTTGGGAACGTCTCGGCGAGCAGCACCTCGACATCGGGCTCGGCGCTCGCGAGTCGCTGCTCTATATCGGCTTGCACTGCTGACATCTGGGTCTGACTCTCTTCCCGGTCCTGTTTGAGGCGCAAAAAAAAGCGGGCGTGCGCCCACTTTCGGTCCTACCAGCCGCCGCCCCTGCGACGACACGAAAGCTGTCCCGCGAGAATAGCAGCGGGCAACGTTTCGCTCACGGCGCCGGGGGGCCTGGTGCGTCTCAGGCGCGAGCCGCGTCGCGCCTCGCGCGTTCGCGGTAGAGGCGATAGTCGGCGCGGCTGGGACGCAGCGAACAGGCAAGTGCAAGCGGATGGCAGGCCTCGCGATGGCGCCCGAGCAACTGCATCGAGCGCCCCAGGCAAAACAGCGCGTAATCGTTGGTCGGCGCGGTCTCTGCGATCGTCCCGAACTCCTCGGCGGCACGCTCGTAGCGCTGTGCGTAAAAGAGCGCGCGCCCAAGCGCCTCGCGGATCGAAGCCTTGTCGGGCTCCAGATCGCGCGCGCGGGTGAGCGGGACAATCGCGGCCATGTGGTCGCCGTGCTCGAGCAGATCGCATCCACGCGTGTAGAGCTCGTAGACGCTGTCCATGCGCCCATTTTACTGGCGCGGATCGGTCTGCGGCTGCGCTGAGCGCTCTCTCAACCGGCTGTCCGCAAGTTCCCTACGACATCCAGAATCGCCTCGGCGATGCTGCTCTTTGGCGCGCGAGGAACCTGTTGCTCACGGGTTGCCGTGAGAATCGTTATCTCGTTCTCCTCTGACTCGAAGCCGATGTCCTCACGGGAGACGTCGTTGACGACAAGCGCGTCGAGCTTCTTGGCCGAGAGCTTGGAGCGGCCGAGGCGCACGGCGTCAGCGCCATGCTCGGCGGCAAAGCCCACGATCGTCTGATCTGAGCGCTTGCGCGCGGCAAGTGCGGCGATCACATCCGTGGTGGGCTCGAGCTCGAGCACCATTCGCTCGCGGCCTTCCTTCTTGATCTTGCCTTCCGTCGACTGAACGGACCGGAAGTCCGCGACGGCGGCGGCCATCACGAGCACGTCGCAGCGATCGAATTGCTGCTCGCAAGCGCTCTGCAGCTCGGCTGCCGTGCTCACGGAGATCTCCTCCACTCCGGCCGGCGCGGCGACGGCGAGATTGGCGCTCACAAGCGTGACTTGCGCGCCCCGCTCGTGAGCGGCCTGCGCCAACGCAACTCCCATGCGCCCGGAGGAGCGGTTGCCGAGGAAACGCACGCTGTCGATCGGCTCACGCGTCCCACCGGCGCTGATCAGCACGCGCAATCCGCTCCAGTCGGCGTGCGCCTTGGCGTCAGCGTCCTGTGAGCCGCCGCCGAGCAGCCGCTCGCATTGGGCCAGCAGCCGCGCGGGCTCGGCCAGGCGCCCGACGCCGTGCTCGCCCAGCGAGGCCAGGCGTCCGGAGTCGGGGTCGATCAGGTGAACGCCACGCTCGCGCAGGACCTGAAGATTGGCCTGCGTGGAGGCGTGTTCGTACATGTGATTGTTCATCGCGGGCGCCACGAGCACCGGGCAGTTGGCGGCAAGCGCGCAGCTGCACAGCAGGTTGTCGGCCAGTCCTGTCGCGAGCTTGGCGATCGTGTTCGCTGACGCCGGCGCGATCAAGAAGAGGTCGGCGTTTGCCACCAGTTGCAAGTGGCTGAGCGGCTGATGTGAAGGCAACTCATCGCCGGGGAACGCGCCGCGTGCCGGATCGGTCTCGAACTCGTCGGTGAGTACCGGCGCTCCGCTCAGAGCCGCAAAGGAAGCCGCGCCGACAAAGCGTTGACTGGTCGGCGTTTGCACGACACGCAGCGAATGCCCGGCGCCCGTCGCCAGCCGCGTGAGCTCAAGCGCCTTGTAGGCGGCGATACCGCCGCTCACCCCAAGCAGGATTCTGGCCATGACTACTTCCTACGACAGAGGATGCCTGGAGCGCAAGCGCTGGGTGCGCGCTTGCGCTGAAGTCGGCTACCTGTAGTGGTACTTGATCTTGCCCTGCGCTACTTCCTCGAGGGCGATCGTCAAATAGTTCTTGGAGGCCGTCTCGATCATCGGCGGCGGGAATTCCTCGAAGGCTCCCTCGCCGAGGTTGTGGTAGTAGCTGTTGATCTGGCGCGCCCGCTTGGCAGCCACGAGAACACTCGCGTAGTTGGAGTCGACGTTCTCGAGCAGGTTGTCGATGCGGGGTGAGGTCATCATGATCTGGTTGGCGCCTTTCGCGTGTGGGGCTGTGAGTGTAGACGCTCGGCTCAGCGCAACTCGCCGGAGACGATTTCGGCGAGCTCCTCAAGCGCATCCTCCAGGCGATCGTTGACGACGACGTGAGCGAACTCGTCGCGCGCGGCCAGCTCCTGCTCGGCGACGCCGAGGCGGCGCTCGACCTCCTCGCTGGGATCGGTGCCGCGCCCGATCAGGCGCGTGCGCAAGGCCTCAAGAGACGGTGGCGCGATGAACACCTGCACGGCCTCGGGCATCGCCGCACGAACTTGGCGAGCGCCTTGGACCTCGATCTCGAGCACCACCGGGGCGCCTGAGCTCACCCGCTGCTCGAGCTCGCCGCGCAGCGTGCCGTAGCGGCGTCCGGCATAGTCGGCGTGCTCGACGAAGTCGCCGTCCTGGACGCGGCGCTCGAACTCCCGTGGCGAGAGGAAGTGGTAATCGCGACCGTCCTGCTCGCCTGGGCGCGGCGCGCGCGTGGTCGCCGAGACCTACAGCTCGAGCGCCGGCAGGCGCTCCATCACTCCCCTGATCAGGGTTCCCTTGCCGACGCCCGAGGGCCCGGTGATCACAAAGACGCGTGCCACGCGCGAGACCCTAGTGTCGAGATCGGCGGGGGCGTGACCGCGCAGGCCGTCGGCTGCGTCGCTCAGCGGCGTAGCAGGGTTACGAGCTCTGAGCGTTGGCGCTCTGAGAGGCCGCCGATCGTCTTACTCGGGCTGATACGGCAATTGGTGAGAATCTTGTTCACCTTGACGCGACCGTACTTGGGGACGGCCAGCATCATGTCGAACACCTTGGCCGTCTCCACGTACTCCGGCGGTTTGAGCAGCAGCGTGTGGATCGATAGGCGGCCGGCCTTCAGATCGCGCTTGAGTTGGGCGCGCTGGGTGCGGATGTGGTTGGCCCGCGCGAGCGCGTCCATGCGCTGATTGAGCGATCGCTCGGGTGCCGCCGGCTGCTTTGTCGCGAGTGACGGAGAGAGCGGTCCGGTGGCGATCGGCATGGGCGGCGAGTCTACAGACCGAGGGCCGCCGTGCAAGAGAAATCGACTTAATTCATCTAAAGCTAAGGTTGAGCTTTATCTACGTCGAGGATGCTAGACGGTGCCAGCGCGGTTTGCAGGGGTTTTCGAGCCGTCATCGCTTGTCATATCGGTGATCCGAACGGTACCGCAGGGACGGCCGGCAACCGCGGCGAGTCCGCTCAGGCCGCAAGCCCCAGCGCTATTTGCCGAGCCACAAGCGGGTCGCGGAAGCTCTCGCTGCCGACGGCCACAAGCGTGGCGCCAACGTCGAGGAATTGACGGGCGTGGCTCGCGTTCTGTATCCCCCCCATGCCCACGACGGGTATCGACACGCGCGCGGCCACGGCGCTGAGTTGCGCAAGCGCGACCGGACGGATCGCCGGTCCTGACAGTCCTCCGGTGCCGCCACCGAGCCAGGGTCCCGGCGGGCTGCCTCCCACGGCTCGTGTGGGGGCCGGCGCGTAGGCGCGCAGGGTGTTGATCAGCGACACCGCGTCGGCGCCCTCGCTCTCAGCGGCGAGTGCGCATGCCGCCACGTCGGCGCAGTTGGGCGTTAGCTTGACGATCAGCGGCTTGCCGGTCGCTGGGCGAACCCGCTCGAGGACGCTGGCGAGTTGCGTCGGGTCGGCGCCGATGTCAAGTCCGGTCTTGACGTTCGGACAGGACACGTTCAGCTCGAGCGCTGCGATCTCGGCGCGATCATCACAGGCGCTGACCAACTCGGCGAGCTCCTCGGCGCTCGAGCCCATGACGTTGGTGATCAGCGGCACCGGCAGTCGGGAAAGCTCAGGTAGGTCGTCTTGCAGGTAGCCCTCCAAGCCTTTGTTGGGCAGGCCGATCGAGTTGATCATCCCCGCCTGCGCCTCCCACAGTCGCGGTGGGGGGTTGCCGGCGCGAGGTTGCAGCGTGATGGTCTTCGAGACGAACGCGGCGAACGGAAAATGTCGGTGCAGGGCATCGCCGAATACGCGCTGAGCGGCAAGCGCGTCGAACGTGCCCGAGCCGTTGATCACCGGGTGAGCGAGCTCGATACCGCAGAAGTCGACGCTCATGGTCGCGCTCCGAGGGCGGGAGCGGGCGCCGGGGTCGAGTGTGCGCCGGCGGTGTCGACGCGCTCCAGTTCGGCTGCGTCGAGTACCGGACCGTCAAGGCACAGGCGGGCGTAACCGGTGCGCGTGGGGACGACGCAGCCAAAGCAGGCCCCGTACCCGCAGGCCATGCCCGACTCGAGCGCGAGTTGCGCGGGTACCTGCCGTCGCTCGCAAAGGGCGCGGACGGCCTCGAGCATCGCCGGAGGGCCACACGCGTACACGGCGGTGTGAGCGTCGCGATCGAGCTCGTTGTCGAGCAGGTCGGTAACGAGGCCATGATGGCCGAGCGAGCCGTCGTCGGTGGCGAGGGTGGCATCGCAGAGAAGCGCGGCGCCCTGGGCGTGCGCGGCGTCGCGAAAGCCGAGCAGCACGCGCACCGGGACCGCGGCGCCTTGGGCAAGCAGCGCGTCCTGCCAGATCGCAAGCGGAGCGATGCCGACGCCTCCCCCCACCAGCAGCGCCCGGCGAGAATCCTCCGGCGATACGAAGCCCCGGCCAAGCGGGCCGAGCAGCCACACCTGCTCGCCCGGGAGAAGCTCACACAGGCGGTGGGTGCCGGGGCCTACGTCCTCCAGCAGGAAATGCGCCTCGCCCTCCCGCCAGCGTGCGTAGGAGAAGGCGCGCGGCAGGAACGGTCGCTCGTCCTCTCCCCCGCCCCAGCGCTCGACGGCCGCGAGCATCGCGAACTGGCCGGCGAGCGGCGCGGGGCCATCCGGATCGGCGGCACGCAGGACGCGGTAGGAGCCAAGGCGCTCGTTGGCGGTGACGGTGAGTGCTCTGCGGCCAAGCGGGGTCGGCATGGCGCTCGAGCCCGAAACCGGGGCGCTCACGCGGCGCTTGTCTCGCCGACGCTCGCGGCCGCTCGATGGAGCTCCTGCAGCGAGAGCACCTCGGGCTCGCCGCGACCGACGGCTTGGGCGATCGCACGGGCGGCGGAGATACCGGCCGAGAGGGTGGTCAGGCACGGGATGCCGTGGGCGATCGCCGAGCGGCGAATCTCCCAACCGTCGCTGCGCGCGCCAGAGCCGGTGGGGGTGTTGACGATCAGCGTGACCTCGCCGCGCTGCACCCAATCGACCACGTGCGGCGAGCCCTCGCCGATCTTGTTGATCGGCTGCGCCGGCACACCCATGCGCGCGATCGCCTGTGCGGTGCCGCGGGTGGCGACGATGCGAAAGCCCGCGTCGTGGAGGATCTGTGCGACCGCGAACACTCCCGCCTTGTCGGAGTCGGTGACGCTGATGAAGGCCGCGCCGCCGCTTGGCAGCGGGGAGCCGGCCGCGGCCTGGGCCTTGGCAAACGCGGTCGGGAAGTCGCGCGCGATGCCCATCACCTCGCCGGTCGAGCGCATCTCCGGGCCGAGCAGCGAGTCCGATCCGTCGAAGCGGTCAAACGGCAGCACCGCCTCCTTGACCGAGACGTGCTCTCCGAAACCGACGCCTTCGGGGCCGGCAGGCAGGCCGAGCGCCGATATGCGCTCGCCGAGCATGATCCGGCAGGCGAGCTTTGCCAGCGGCAGCCCGACGGCCTTTGAGACGAACGGGACCGTCCGCGAAGCGCGGGGGTTTGCCTCGATCACGTACAGGCGACCGTCATAGACCGCGTACTGCACGTTCAGCAGCCCGACCACCCCGACGCCGAGCGCGATGTCGCGGGTGGCGGCGCGGATCTGATCGAGCATCTCCGCGCCCAGCGAATGTGGCGGCAATACGCAGGCCGAGTCGCCGGAGTGAACGCCGGCCTCCTCGACGTGCTGCATGATCCCGCCGATCCACACCTCCTCGCCGTCGCACAGAGCGTCGACGTCGACCTCGACGGCGTTCTCGAGGAAACGGTCGAGGAAGATGATGGAGGATGGGCGTGCGTCGCTGGATGCGCCGGCCCCCGGCTGCCGGCCGGCGGCCGTGGCGGAACCCGGCGCACGTGGTGCGTGCTCCTCGTCTCGCACGCCTGCAGCCTCGCGACGAAGGTAGTCGGCCAGGTCCTCGCGGGAGTAGACGATCTCCATCGCGCGACCGCCGAGCACGTATGAGGGACGCACGAGCAGGGGATAGCCGACCTCATCGGCCTGCTGCAGCGCCTCCGTCACCGAACGGGCGGTGGCATACGGCGGCGCCTGGAAGCCCAGGCGCTCTAGCAGGGCGCCGAAACGGCCACGGTCCTCGGCCAAATCGATCGCGTCGACACTCGTGCCGAGCAGCGGCACGCCCGCCTCGGCCAGCTCAGCAGCCAGCTTCAAGGGGGTCTGTCCGCCGAACTGCAGGATGACGCCGTCGAGCTGTCCTTGCGAGCGCTCGATCTCGATCACGCCGAGCACGTCCTCCAAGGTCAGCGGCTCGAAGTACAGGCGGTCGGATGTGTCGTAGTCGGTGGAGACCGTCTCTGGATTGCAGTTGACGATCACCGCTTCGCGACCTGACTCGCGCACCGTCATCGCGGCGTGCACGCAGCAGTAGTCGAACTCGATGCCCTGTCCGATTCGGTTCGGCCCGCCGCCGAGGATCACCACCGACGGCTTGTCCCCCCGCTGAACCTCATGCGTTGCCTGGCGCTCCCAGCCCGAGTAGTAGTAGGGCGTCCTGGCCGGGAACTCGGCGGCGCAGGTGTCGACCGACTTGAAGGAGCGCTCGCCGCGGAAGGGCGCCTGTGGGTCTTCGGCCAGGATCTGCAGCTCGCGCAGGAACCACGGGTCGATGTCGGTGCGCTCGTGGATCTGCTCGATCGACGCGCCCACAAGCTCGCTCGACGCGGCGATCCGCTCCGGCAACGCGCCAGCCCGGTCGGGCTTGCCCGAGTCGCCGGCGGCGTGGTTGCGACGCAGCAACTCGAGGATCGCCTCGTAGCGATCGGCCGCCGGAGCACTCAGCGAATCGAGCAACTGTTCGTCCGTTGCCGATCCGAGCGATGGCGGCTTGTCGAGCTCTCGGCTGCGCAGCGCCTTGGCAAACGCCTGCGAGAACGTGCGACCGATCGCCATCGACTCCCCCACCGACTTCATGTGCGTAGTCAGCGTGGACTGGGCGCCGGGGAACTTCTCGAAGGCAAAGCGTGGCCACTTGACGACCACGTAGTCGATCGTCGGCTCGAAGCTTGCGGGAGTGACACCGGTGATGTCGTTGGTGATCTCCTCCAGCAGATAGCCGACGGCCAGCCGCGCGGCGATCTTTGCGATCGGGAAGCCCGTCGCCTTGGAGGCAAGCGCCGAGGAGCGCGAGACGCGCGGGTTCATCTCGATCACGTGGATCTCCTCGGTCGCCGGGTTCACCGCGAACTGGACGTTTGAGCCGCCGGTCTCCACGCCGACGGCGCGGATCACGGCGATCGCCTGGTCTCGCAGGCGCTGGTAGAGCGCGTCGGTGAGGGTCTGCTGCGGGGCGACGGTGACCGAGTCTCCCGTGTGCACGCCCATCGGGTCGACGTTCTCGATCGAGCAGACGATCACGACATTGTCGGCTTTGTCGCGCATCACCTCAAGCTCGAACTCGCCCCAGCCGAGGACGGACTGGTCGAGCAGGATCTGGCCGATCGGCGAGGCCTCAAGGCCCCGCTTTACGATCGTCTCGTATTCGGCCTCGCTACGCGCGATTCCACCGCCGCGTCCGCCGAGCGTGAAGGCCGGGCGCACGATGCAGGGCAGCCCGAGCCTCGGCAGCGCCGCCTTGGCCTCCTCGAGAGTTGTTGCGATCGCGCTGTTGGGCATGCTCAGGCCGGCTCGCGCCATCGCCATCCCGAACAGGTCGCGGTCCTCGGCGCAGGTGATCGCGTCGTAGTTGGCGCCGATCAGCTCGACCCCGCAGCGCTGCAGCGTGCCGTCGTCGTGCAGCGCCTTGGCCAGGTTCAGCGCGGTCTGTCCTCCGAGCGTCGGCAGCAGCGCGTCTGGTTTCTCGCGTTCGATGATCTTCGCCACCGGGCCCGGCAGCAGCGGCTCGACATAGGTCGCGTCGGCGAACTCGGGGTCCGTCATGATCGTGGCCGGGTTTGAGTTGACCAGCACGACCCGATATCCCTCCTCGCGCAGCACCTTGCACGCCTGCACGCCCGAGTAGTCGAACTCGGCGGCCTGACCGATCACGATCGGCCCGGAGCCGAGGATCAGGATCGTGTGGATGTCCTCACGCCTGGGCAATGCGCTCCAAAAAACGGTCGAACAGGTGCAGGGAATCGTGCGGGCCGGGTCCCGCCTCGGGGTGGTACTGGACGGCGCCGCCGGGGACGTCGAGCAGCTCAAAGCCCTCGACCGTCCGGTCGTACAGGTTCACGTGGGTGAGCTGGGCGACGCCGAAGTCGGTCTCCCAGCGCACCGGCTCGTCGCTTGTGAGGGTGCGTGCGCCACCCGGTCCAACGACGGCAAAACCATGGTTTTGGGAGGTGATCTCCACGCGGCCGCTGTGCAGGTCCTTGACGGGCTGGTTGGCCCCGCGATGGCCGAACGGCAGCTTGTAGGTCTCAAGGCCCAGGGCACGGCAGAGCAGCTGATGGCCGAGGCAGATACCCCACACGGGCTTGCGGCCCACAAGCTCGCGCACCGTGGCCACGACATAGTCAAGCGCTCCCGGGTCGCCGGGGCCGTTGGCCACGAACACCGCGTCGGGGTCTTCGGCCAGCAACTGCTCGGCCGAATGGGTGCACGGGTGTAGAGCAACCCGAGCTCCGCGCTCGACCAGGTTGCGCACGATCGAGGACTTGATGCCGGTGTCGAGCACCGCGATCAGCGGTCCTCTCCCCTGCCCGTGCACCGTGACCTCATCTGGCGTCACGACCGCGGCCAGGTCAAGTCCCGCCATCTGTGGCTCGGCCGCGATCAGGGTCTGCGCTTCGGGCTCGCTCGTCTCCGCCGCGAAGATCCCGCCGCGCATCGCGCCCGCCTCACGGATGTGGCGGACAAGCGCGCGCGTGTCGACGCCTGAGATCGCCGGGATCTCACAGTCGGTAAGCCAATCGAGCCAGCCGCGCTCGGCTTCTGGGGAGTCCTCGCGGTTGCACGCCTCGCGCATGATCGCCGCGCGCGCCCAGATCCGATCGGACTCCATCGCCCGGCCGCTGACGCCGTAGTTGCCGATGTGCGGGTAGGTGAAGGTGATGAGCTGAGCGGCGAAGGAGGGATCGGTGACCGACTCCTGGTAGCCGGACATGCCGGTCGTGAAGACGACCTCCCCCACGGCGTGGGTATCCGCGGCGCAGGCTTCGCCGTCGAAGCGGGTGCCGTCCTCGAGCAGGACGTATGCCTCGCGCGCGCTCATGCGTACGCGACCTGTGAGCGGAGGTCGCGCTTCATGCCGCGACCACCGAGAATGCACGCTCGCGGTAGGCCACCCCACCGGCCGCGATCGTCATCAGCACCTTGCCGGTCAAACGCCTGCCGGCAAAGCAGCAGTTCTCCGAGCGGCTCTCCCAGCCGTTCTCGCCGGGGGTCCATTCGGCGGCAAGGTCAACCAGCGTCAGGTTGGCCGGCTCGCCCACGTCGATTTTCGGCGCGGGAAGCCCAAACAGTTCGGCGCCGACGGTCATTCGCCGCACGAGCAATGACAGCGAGAGGATGCCTGGAAGCACCAAGCCGGTATGCAGTGCCGCGAACGCGGTCTCGAGCCCCGTGGTGCCCATCGGCGCCTGCTCGAAGGGGACCTCCTTCTCGTGGCGCGCATGTGGCGCGTGGTCGGTGGCCACGCAGTCGATCGTGCCCTCGCGCAGGCCCTCGATCAGGGCCTGGCGATCCTGCTCGTCTGAGAGCGGCGGGTTCATCTTCATGCTCGTGTGAAGCCCTCGCACGTCCTCGTCGGTGAGCAGCAGATGGTGGGGCGTTACCTCACAGCTGACGCGATAGCCGAGCTGCTTGGCGCCCGCGACCGCCCGCACCGAGGCCGCGCAGGAAAGGTGCTGGAAGTGAACTCGCGCGTCCTCGTAACCGGCTAGCTCGGCGTCGCGGGCGACCATCGTCGACTCGCTGACGCTGGGGATGCCGCCGACGCCAAGAGCGGCGCTTACCCCGCCCTCGTGCATGGCGCCGCCTTTGGAGAGTGAGGGGTCCTCCTCGTGCAGGGTGATGACGCCCCCGCACAGCCGCTGGTATTGCAGCGCCTTGCGCAGCATGCCGGCGGAGGCCACCGGTCGGCCGTCGTCGGTGAAACCTAGCGCGCCGGCTGCGCTCAGCTCAGCCATCTCACTGAGTTCCTCGCCTTCTAGTCCGCGCGTGATCGCCGCCAGGAAGCCGACCGGGACACGCGCCTCGCGTGCCGCCGCCTCGCGCACCGAGCGAAGCAGCGGGGCGGAGTCGAGCACCGGGTCTGTGTTGGGCATCGCGATCACGCCGCCAAAGCCGCCGGCGGCCGCGGCGCGAGTGCCCGTCTCCAGGTCCTCCTTGTGCTCCTGGCCGGGTGTGCGCAGATGCACGTGCGGATCGAAGAAGGCCGGCAGCAGGTGCTTGCCCGCACCGCGCACGACCTCGAGTCCCTCGGCGTCGATGCTGCCGGGCTCACCGATCGAGGCAATCTGACCGTCGCGCACGAGCACGTCGCACGGCCCGTCGAGGTCGCCGCGCGGATCAAGCGCGTGCGCGCCCGAGATCAGTAGATCGGCCGAGGCCAGCGAGCCGTGCAAGAGCTTTGAGATCGCCATCAGCGGCTCGCCCCGCCGGTTGGCTTCGCGGCGCCCGCATTCGCGCCCGCTCGGATCGAGATCGCGCGCGGCCTCATGCCAGCTGCGGCTCGGGGACGGGACGGAACGCGCGCGAGCCGGCAAGCAGCTCGTAGAGGACCGCCATTCGCACTACGACACCGGCCTCGACCTGTTCGGCGATCACCGCCTGCGGCGAGTCCACCGCCTCGCCGGAGAGCTCGACGCCGCGGTTGACAGGGCCGGGGTGCATCAACAGTTGGCGTGGCGAGAGCCGGCGCGCGTCGATCTGAAAACAGTTGGCGTACTCGCGCAGCGAGGGCACCCACGCCTCGCTCATGCGCTCCTGTTGCATACGCAGCGCGTAGACGACGTCCGCTTTGCCCAGTTCGCTCAGCGAGTAGCGCACCTCACAGCCGAGCGCCTCGATCCCGCGCGGTATCAGCGTCGGTGGGCCGGCCAGCGTGACCTTCGCTCCCATCCGCTGGAAGGCGAGAATGTTCGAGCGCGCGACGCGCGAGTGCGCGACGTCGCCGACGATCCAGATCGAGACACCGTCCAGCGGTCCGAGTCTGCGATTGAGCGTGTAGACGTCGAGCAAAGCCTGCGTCGGGTGCTCGTGCTTGCCGTCGCCGGCGTTGACGATCGCGGCGCTCGTCCATCCGGAGACAAGCTCGGCCGCGCCGGCCCACGGCGTGCGGATCACGATCGCATCGGGCTTGTGCGCGGAGAGGGTGAGGATCGTGTCCTTCAGCGACTCCCCCTTCTCGACCGAGGAGCCGCTTGAGACGAAGTTGACGACGTCGGCCGACAGTCGCTTGGCCGCCAGCTCGAAGGATGAGCGTGTGCGCGTCGAGGCCTCGTAGAAGAGGTTCAGCACCATTCTCCCGCGCAGGGCCGGGACCTTCTTGATCTCGCGATCGCCGACCTCGGCAAAGCGCGCGGCCTGCTCGACGATCCGCTCGATCGCCTCGCGGTCCAGGTCCTCGATAGAGAGCAGGTGGTTCACGCACAGACCCTTCTCGCGCCACGGGCACGCACGCGGTGGTGCGGCCAGCGCGGATACATGTACGTCACGCCGGGATCTCCGAAGGCGCGCTCGAGATCCCAACCTCATCGACGCCGTCGATCTCTCTGACGCGCACGTTGACGCGCTCCTCACGCGAGGTGGGAAGGTTCTTGCCCACGTAGTCCGGGCGGATCGGCAGCTCGCGATGGCCGCGGTCGGCGAGCACGGCCAGCTGCACGCGTTGTGGACGCCCGTAGTCGAACAGGGCCTCGATCGCTGCGCGCACCGTGCGGCCCGTGTAGAGGACATCGTCGACGATCACGATCGTGCGCCCATCGACGTCGAAGTCCACGTGCGAGCTGTGCAGCACGGGCGCCTCCGGGCGAGAGGCGACATCGTCGCGGTAGAAGCCGATATCCAGATCGCCGAGCGGCACGGGAATGGCGAGCAGGGTCTGCAGGATCTCGCGTAGGCGCCCGGCCAGCACGGCGCCACGACGGTGAATGCCGACGATCGCGATCTTGCTCTCGCCGGCGTTGCGCTCGGCGATCTCGTGAGCGATCCGCGTCAGCGCCCGCTGAATGTCGTCCTCTGAGAGGACGATCTTCCCGTCTGTCATCGATTCCTTCCTGGCCTCTCAGGACCGGGTTAAAGGGATGCTTCGGCGACTGTATCAGCGCGATGCGACGGGCTCGGCGTCCGGCTGCTTGCTTTCCGTCGAGTTTGCGGGATCGCTCTTGCCCTCGGCCTCGGTGCTCTCTTGGGGTGCGGCCTGTCCGCTCGCCGTGCGGCGCGAGAAGCGAATGAGCTCCGCCGGGCCCTTCTCGGGGAACGGGATCTCGATCGAGTCGAAGTCGCGTGGCGCCTCGGTGTTGACGAACACCTCGCGCGCCTGCTCGCGCAGATCCCCGCCCGGATAGCGCGAGGAGATGTGCGTGAGCGCCAGCAGCCTCACATTCGCATCGCGCGCGAGCGTGGCCGCCTGGCGCGCGGTCGAATGCCCGGTCTGCGCGGCGCGCTCAGCCTCCTCCTCGGCGAAGGTTGCCTCGTGCACGAGCACGTCCGCTTCGTGCGCGGCGATCTTCAGCGCCTCGCACGGTCCGGTGTCGCCGGAGATGACGATCTTGCGCCCCTCGCGCGTCGGCCCCATCACCTGCTCGGGCGAGACCCCGTTTACGCTCTCTCCGCGCGTGAGCCTGCCGAAGTCAGGGCCGGGCGTGACGCCGAGCTGCTCGGCGAGCTTGGGGTCGAGGTGCCCGGGCCGTGACTGCTCGACGATCGCGTAGCCAAACGCGCTGGCGCCTTTGTGCTTGACCGGTATGCCGGTGACCTCGTAGCCGTCGAAGCGAACTGTCTCGCCCGGCTCGAGTTCCTCGATCCGCATCGCGTAGGGCAATCGGCCGTAGATGAAGCGCGTCTCCTCCATGACTTTGCCGAGCCCGGGCGGCCCGTAGATCGTGAGCGGCTGCTCGCGCTCGCGCAGAGCGAAGGACTTCAGCATGCCCGGGATGCCAAGCCAGTGGTCGGCGTGGAAGTGAGTGATGAAGATGCAGTTGAGGTCTGCCAGCCCGGCCGAGCGCATCAGCTGGCGCTGCGTGCCTTCGCCACAGTCAAAGAGCAGCCGGTCCCCCCCGCGCCGCAGCAGGATCGCGGGCAGCCCGCGCCGGGGTGAGGGCACCGAGCCGCCTGTGCCGGCGAAGAAGAGGGAGAGGTCCATGCGTGGGACGGTAGCGGGAGAGGCGGGCGGCGGACTGGCGCCGCAGACAGCGGTTTGCGCGCGCTCAGGCGTCGTTGCCGCGCATCGCCGCGGCGATCAGGCCGAGAGCGCCGAGTATCAGCAGTGCGAGCGGCCATCCCGCGAGACTCGTTGTCGGTTGCTTGCCGGCCTCCACTCGCGTGATCTGCACGCTGACGCTGAGGATGAATGTCAAGATCCCCAAACCGCCGACGTAGCCCATGCCGCGCGAACGAATCCGAGCCCCCAGTGCTATCAGCGCCACCGACACCACGAGCAGGTAGAGATCCCAGCCGAAGCTCTGCATGCCGCTAGAGGTCAGACGATGGCTCGGGTGTCCGGTGAAGATTGGTTCGAGGCTTCCTGAGATACCGGTTGCGCCACCGACCAAGACGCCCATAGCTCCTGCGAGTACAGCCGCGACACCGCCGGCCGTCGCCATCTCCGCGGCGCCCAGTTTGCCGGTCCGTCGGAGTGCTGTCGAGATCAAGAACAGGCAGGCTGCGGCGATGACCAGCAGCGCACGAAAAGTGTTCCCAGAGATCGGGTCGAGCAGCCTCCCCCACACGATCATCCAGGCGACGAGCAGAGCAAGCCCTGCGAGCAGAGCCGCGTAACGCACGCGGGCGCGACTAACGCCATACCCGGCCAACAGTGCCGTGAGCCCAAACGCCGCCGCAAACCACAGCACGTGACCGGTGTCGGCGCCGACGACTTCGAGGAACTGCAAGAACGCAAGTGGCGTCAGCAGCAGCCCGGCGACCAGCAGCACAGAGCGCCACGACTCAGGACGCCAGTCCGCGGAGTCGCCCGCACCTGAGATAGCCATGCCGTAAAGCAGAGCGGCCGGGACGAGCAGCACCAGCAGCAGGGCGAAGTTTCCCCACGTTTCCCCGGCACTCTTGCGCGCGAACAGAGTCGCCGCGCCTGCAGTAAGCAATAGCCCGCCGGCGGAGCGCAGAAGATCGGTGGTGTCCCGACTGGTTGATCGCATAGCCGGGTAGGATGACTTGCCGGCCAGACGGACGGACGGTGCCAGAGCTCCGCCCGCAACGGCGCATACGATTGTCTGCGTGCTTTACGCCAGACGGTACGTCCGGGGCGTATGATTTTCAGAGGCCGATGCCTGAAACGCAACAACTGCAGGTCGACGTGCGCTTTGAGGACGGCTCGCTGTGGGCCACCGTCGAGGAGTTCCCGGAAGTATTCGCAGCCGGCGACGATCTCGATGAGCTGCGCGAGAGCCTCGAGGAGGGCATCGCGCTTGTGCTCGCCAGGCCGGGCGAGGAGCCTCCGGCTGTGAAACTTGCGTCGTTGAACGCGGAGCCTGCGGCTATAAGGGCCAGCGCTGAGCTCGTCTACGCGTAGCAATCGCGGGTGCGCACGTCGTGCGCGATGCATGCCGGCAGGCTAAGCTCCCAAGGTGGCGGCGTCTTAGCTAGGCGCTCGTTGCGCCCGTAGCTCAGTGGATAGAGCGTCCGCCTCCGGAGCGGAAGGTCGCGTGTTCGAATCACGCCGGGCGCGTGGGTGGGTTTGCGTTAAGTAAGCCAGATCGGACGCTCGGGGGGTCTCGTCTCGGCTCGCGTCATCGGGAAGAAATGACGCTGTGTGCCTTTTCCCGTGCCTTTTCGTCGCCGCGCGCGCCCTTGACGCTCATGCAATAGCTCTCGCTAAGGGATCGGCTCAGAGCGACGAAGGCGCCGAATCTGCAGGGTGAGCGATAGCCACCCAAGCAGCGAGATCACGGTTGCCGCTCCGATCAATAGCGACGCAATGTCGAACATGCCCGACGCTGCGACAGCGATCGTGTACACGAGTACGTTGACCGGCAGCGTCCGCAGGTACAGGCGCCGCAGCCATTCCAAACGCTCGACCTTAGGCGCGCTGCGGTCAGGCGCGCGCCCGAGGACGTGAGCGCTCACCGCCTGCAGCCGAGTCACGAAACCCTTTACGCGAGCGAGAGATCGCGCATTTCGCGCAACGGGTGGCGGCCGAGGCGGCTGGCGGTCATGAAGGCAGGCGCGTGGCCGTTGACCCGCAGGCCGACGTTGACGGCTACACGGCCGCGCAGCTTGTCGAGCAGGCTGCGGTGTCGCGGGAGGAGTACCAGCTCGCTCTCCTCGTTCACCACGACGGTGGCGAGGCCTTGGGCGAGGTTGCTCCACACGACGTCGTCGGCCCACTCCTGGTCGCCGGGAACGAACTCGACGTCGTCCGGGTAGCCCAAGTCGTCGTCGCTGAACGACGCGGTCCTGAACAGCTCATGGGTCCTATCGGTGACTGTGCTCATCTTGTGCGCTCCCAACTACGAACGATATCGCGCCATGTGTCGGTCAGCTTGGTCTCGGCAGCGTGCATTGCTTCGTTCACCGAGCCAAGGGTGATGGTCGGCGGTTGCTTCTCAGCGCCGATGTAGCGATGCTCGTGATGTTCTTGGTGACGGTGGGCGTTGTCGAACGTCCTGACCGTTTGCCAGCGGCCATCGCGTTCGACCAGCAGCACGATCGCGTATTCGACCGGGTGAGCGCTTGAGCGCTCAATGACCATCACGACATCGTTGGCGAAACGGACGCGTCGCCGTCGATCCTTAGGCATTGGTCCCCTCCACCAGGGCGCGCAGAGCCGCCTTCTCGTCGTCTCCTCGCCGCATCGACTGGCGGTAGACGCGCAGCGCAAGGGCCGGGTCGGTATGGCCCATCTCGTCCATGACCACGCCTGGGTCCTCGCCGATCGCGTAGAGGACCCCCGGCCGTGACAGCGGTGCGGGGACACTATTTTGGTCTGGGTCGAACAACGATTACTTGGCTGAAAGTACCAAGTAGACCGGACGGAATCCAGCGCTGTGGACGACAAGACGAGAGAAACCGATGACGCCACTGAAGACCGCCGCTCTGTCGGTGGCGCGTTGCGCACGCTACGCCGTCGAGCCGATCTGACGCAGGAGGCGCTGTCCACACGCTCGGGCATCGACGTGACGTACATCTCCCAGGTCGAGAACGGCAGGCGCGGCGTCCGCTGGCACACCGTCATGCGGTTGCTGAGGGCAATGGGGATGCGGGTAAGCGACCTGGCGGCCGAGATCGACAAGGCCGAGTCGAAGTAACGGACTGTCAGGCCACTCTGCTCCTCGCCGATGAGTCGAGGCGGCATCATGAGGCGCCTCTTGGCCGGACCGCCAGAATGCGACCAGCCTTGGACTTGGCTTGCGGTCGACGAGCACGGCTGGCTCTCGTCGGTCGATGACCGTTCAGGGCCGCTTGCGGCAAGTCACGTGCGAGGCCGTCGAGGACCGCACGTACTACATGCGGCGTGAACCTGAGTCGCGCTCTTGGTCCGTTGCCGAGCCGGATCGGGTGCAGCTCGTGGGCGGGTTCGTAGACCCAGGCGCGCTCGACGCCGAGTTCGCCAGCGAGAGTCGCGGCGTCCACGAGGCGATCGCTGATGTCCGTTCGCTCGTTGGCGTGAATCATCTCGACAACGCGTTGCGTGACCGCCTCGACGTAGGCGCCGTCGATGGCTGTGTCCATCCCTGCCGTTAGAAGATCGGTGTGCGGCGGTTGTCGGTCGGAGCGATTCATTCGCCCTCACTGACCAGCACGTGCCGAAAACGGCCATGTAATTTCGTCGGGGCCTGCTGGGCCCTGTTTTGGGCGGGCTGGCAGTCGTGAAGCTGGGCCTGTAGTTGAAGCGCAGCGACAGGGTGAGCGTCAATAGACGCTGAGGCAGCTCAGCAGGATGCACAGCGTCAGATGTGAAAGGCAGCGAACGATCACGGGACTGCGACCCGCTGGGTCAGTGTCCTGGGTTGGTCGCTGATGCGGACGTGGTTCGACAATGATCGCTGGTAGTACACCCCGCGCTGCCTGAGCCCATATGCCTGAACCCATATATATGATTCGCCGCAGTCTTCAGAAAACGGATCCCCAACGCGCATGGTGGCAAGATGACAACAGACGCCTCTGGTCAGTCAGAAAGTCAACTTACTCTGGAGATTGATCAAGACACCGATGGCGAGACCGCGCAAGCGGCCCTCGCATCTCCTGCGCCTGTCACGCCTGGACGACCACCGGGTCTTCAGCGCGTGTGGCTCAAGCGCTTTAAGCAGTTCGAGGACTTCACGCTAGAGCTTGGCCGCTTCAACGTGCTGGTCGGGGCAAACAATTCCGGCAAGTCGACCTTGCTACAGGCGATTGACCTTCTCCATTCGCTTCTCAAGCTCCACCGAGAAGGAGATCGCCTGGCTACGGCCGGTCGTTACGTTCCAGCAGGGGTACTTCCTGTTGCTTCGATTAAGGATCTCTTTTGGCAACGGCAGACGCGCTCGGGCAACGACAACCTAGCCGTGACTATCGGAGCAGAGTACACCGACGGCACGAGGGTGGAGTTCGGTATCCGCCACCTCTTCGGCAACATGAACGCTCACGTCACCAACCACAACGGAATCGAGGGTGAGCGCCTCGATGAACTGATTGGTCATCGAGCGGTGTGGGTCCCAAGCTCTGTGGGGATAGTCCCTGACGAGGAGTACCGCACGGCTGCACGCCGGACATCATTGATCTTCGGCGGTCGTCACAACGAGGTTCTTCGCAACCTTCTCTTCCAGCTCAAGGACACGCACAGCGACCGCTTTGATCAGCTCATCGCGATCCTCGAAGAGCGTTTCGGGGCCAGATTGGAGGATGTCGGGTTCGACGAGACGCAAGACGAGTACGTTCGCGCAGACTTCGCCTCGGGAACGAACGTACGCCACGATCTGTACTCGGCGGGCTCAGGGTTCATTCAAGTGGTTCAGCTTCTCGCATTCGTCATGACGCAGTCGCCGAGCATAGTCCTTCTCGACGAGCCCGACGCGCACCTGCATTCCAGTCTACAAAGAGCGGTCATTGAGATTCTCGAGGACATCGGCCGGGACGAGGGCTATCAGATTGTCATCGCAACCCACTCCAAGGAGATCATCAATTTCATCGATCCGAGTCGACTGATCTTCGTCCGTCCGGGCGACTCGTCTTCGGCTCCAATGAGCGAGGAGGTGACACCGGTCGAGATGTTGCGATCTCTCGGGGCCGTAGATAGCGTCGATGCCGTCGCGATAGTACGAAATCGCCGCTGTTTGTTCGTCGAGGGAATTAGTGACGTCAGCATCCTCGGTCGTTTCGCCGCAAGCTTGGGGAATCGCGCGTTGACTGGCGATGATCGTGTCGTCGTCGTTTCAACCGGCGGTGCCGACAGATTTGGACATGTCGAGCAGCTCGATGTCTTTGAGCAGATGCTTGGTACGGCGATCGCGTCACTTGAGATTCGTGATCGGGACGGCCGGATTGACGAGCACCGAGAGGAGGTCATCACGCGCGCTACTCGGGACCTACATCTACTTGAGCGCGACTCGATCGAGAGTTACTTGCTAGTGCCTGTAGTTATCGCCCGAGTTATCAGAGAAGTGGCAAGTGAGCGTAGTCGTCAGATCAGCGTGACTCCGGATGAGATCGAGGCGACTCTCCTTGAACTCACTGATGACATGCGGCAGGCTGCGACTGATCGGATCGCCGACCGCTACACCAACGATCGATGGCACCTGGCAAGCGAGAGAGCCTCAGTCTCCATTGCAAACGAGAAGGCACGAGAGTACGTTGATACAAACTGGAGCGATCTGACTGCTCGTCTTAGAGTCGTGTCCGGCAAGAAGCTCTTGTCCTCGCTACGGGCATGGATTCAATTGACGTACAGTGTCAACTTTGGCAATGAGCGCCTTGCTGAAGGCTTCGCAGCAGATGACATCCCTGGCGAGATCAAAGACATACTCGACCGAGTCTCGGCCCTCGTCGCGAGCCCATAGGCGATCGACGAGAGTCCTTGGCTCCGCCCAAACGAACCTATTGGGACCTTAGTCCTTCCGGCAAGAGGCCCATCCCCCGCCAGGCGGAGATTTGTGTACTGTGGGCGGGATTCGTACCAGCGGCGTTCGGATTTATGAGCCCTGCACTCAGCATGCGTCGGGATCGCCGCTCCCTCGAAGCAGCTGCGCCGCATAGCCCAGGGCGACGAGGCGTTCATCTGTGATCCCGAGCGCGTCGCGTAGCTCGGCGATGAGCCGGTGCTCATGCGTGAGGTCGGAGTCTGCCGGCGCCACGGCCTCAAGCTCGATGAACGTTCCGAGCTGCTCGAGCTCATCGAGATGGATGCGGACGCTCTGCCACAGCAGCAGATGGACGGCGCTTGGCGACAACTCCGCGCATGCCGATCGCGGCGGCGAGCGCTGCACACAGCGCCGCGCCGTCGCTGACCTCGATGATGCGGTAGCGACTCTCGCGCTGCTGCGGTTCGCTGGCGCGCTCGAACTGGATCAAGTGCGCACGACCGGGCTGCTCCTCGCGAAGCTTGAGCCCGCCGCGCGCAACCTCGAAGTAGGTATCGCGCTGCACCGTCATGCCGCGGTCGGCGGCCCCGAGCGCGGCATAGATCCAGCGACGCCGACGGGTCCGGATCGGTCGCCTTCAGCTCAATGTTTCTCCGAGTGGCCGCATGAGGGTCGATCCTGGGACTATGCGGCGCGGCCCGGCTGGAGGCGACGCGCTCTGAGCCAGAGTACGAGACCGCACGCCGCGTAGACGATGGCGATTGTGATGAGCGTCCACTTGATCGCCGAGCAGACGGCCGCGAACGGCGGGGCGAAGCTGCCACCTTGGCCAGCGAGCGTGAGCAGCAAGGCAACGTTTTCGCTCGCGTCGAAGCCTGCGGCCAAGAGCGCGAAGAATGGGATGGCCGCGCCGACGGCGGCAAGGCGCCGCCAGTCGCGCGTGCGGGCCGTGTCACGGACCGTGAGGCCAGCGAGCGCGAACAACGGCCCGTAGGAGAGCATGTAGCCGTAGTCGAGCGCAAGCGAAAGATGAGCGGCGCTGCGACCTTTCGGTCCCCATTCGGCCACGATCTGCGCCGCGCGAGCGCGGCCACCAGCGAACTCGAAGTCGAGGATCGTTGGCCCGCGTGAGACACGCGAGGGGTCGATCATTTCGAGGATCACCGTGAACGCGACAGTGGCGATCCCGAGCAGGATCAGGGCGTGTGTGCGACGGGTGTTGCTCACGACAGACCCGGCAAGATCATCTGGGACAAACCAGGAAGAGTCCTTTGATCATGGGCCTTCGAGCTCAGTAGGCCCGACCACAAAACCCAACCGGGCTGTTCCTCGTCGCATACGTGCGTCGAGCGTGACGAGGCGGCAGTTCAAGAGTCGCGCCATAGCCATGTAGTTGGCGTCATAGGTCTTGGCCCCAGCCCATCTCTCCAGCTATATCCCAGGCTTCCTTGGCGAGCCCGTCCGGCTCGTGGCGCCGCACGGGAGCGGCGAGGACGCGGTCTCGCATTGACTCGGCCTGCTCGCGGCGTAGCTCGCCGCGCCAAAGCATGGCGTGCAGGCTGGAAACGGCCTCGACCAATATCAACGGCGGCGCGACCAACTCAAATCGGCGAAACCGCTCGAACCCAAGAGGATTCGCCGCCGCTGCGACGGCGACGCTTGCGTCAATGACGAGCCTCAACGACCGTGCCGCGAAAGCGCGACCGCCGCGACCCAGTTCGGTGCGGGCGAGCCATCCTCAAGCGTCTGCCACTCGGGCGGCAGCGGAAGCATCGGATACATCTCGTCCCGCACCTCGTCGAGCGCTCCTGGATCGATCAAACGCTTGCCGTGACTCGTCGTGGCAGGCAAACGACCCTCACGCACCCAGCGACGCACCGTCCCTGGACTTCTGCCGACCCGCTGCGCTGCCTCTGTGACCGTGAGCATGCCTCGATGCTACGCCCTCCACCCGACAGGCCGGTAGGTCCACGTCATTGGTTCGCCATTGGTTCGCCAGTCCGCGCGGCGAATGGCAGGCTCCGCCACGGTCGGTCTGCCCCGAAAGGACTCTCTCCGGGATCGGCGTCGTCCGCTAGCGTGACCGACGTGGATGCGGACATCAAGCGTGCCGCGCACACCTTGGCCGAGACTGCGGGCTCGCCCGTCCGCGTGATCTTGTTCGGCTCGCATGCGCGTGGCGATGCGTGCGCCGGGAGTGATCTCGCCTTCCTCGTAATCGAGCGCGAGGTGCCCGACCGCCATGCCGAGATGGTCCGTTTGTTGCGTCTACACCGAGGCACAGGTCGAGGGGTGGGGCCGAGGCGCGGGAAACGGTGCTTCATGCCGCGCTTTCGGAAGGTCGGGTGCTCATCGAAGCGTAACGAACACGATGTCGCCGACGCCTGTGGTGGGAGCGTCGCGCAGGTTAGTGACATGCGCTGGACGGTATATGCTATTTAGGATATAGTATCGCGGTGTGGGAGGTCGAGTTCACAGACCAGTTCGGCGAGTGGTGGGACAAGCTCACGGCGTCGGAGCAGCAGAGCATCGACGCCGCCGTGCGCGTGCTCGAACAGCGTGGTCCCGGGCTCGGGCGGCCACTCGTCGACACCGTCGAGGGCTCACGGCACGCGAACATGAAGGAGCTGCGCACGAGCACCACGCGCGTGCTGTTCGCCTTCGATCCGGCGCGGCACGCGATCCTGCTCATAGGAGGCGACAAGCGCGACCGCTGGCAGCAGTTCTACGCGGAGATGATTCCGCTGGCAGACCGGCTGTTCGACGAACACCTGGCAGAGCTTGAGAAGGAGCAACGAAGATGACAACCAAGACACGAAACTTCAACGAGCTGCGCGAACAGGCGCGGCGTCGCGACCCGGACTGGGATGAGCAGGTGGCCGAGCGCCGGCGTGCAATGGAGGACGCCCTAGCGCTTGCCGATCTGCGCCGCTCACGCCACGTCACGCAGGTGCAACTGGCCGAGGAGCTTGGCATCTCCCAGGGCAACGTCTCGCGACTGGAGGGTCGCAGCGATGTCTATCTATCAACGCTGCGCTCCTACGTGCAAGCGCTCGGCGGACATCTTGAGATCGCCGCCGTGTTCGACGACGAGAGCCACCCGGTCGCGCCTGGCATGTAGGCGGCGCGTAAGGTAGGACGTGGGTGAGCAGCCCTAACACTGAGCACCAATTTTGGGCTAACGAGTCACGGTCCAATCGCCAAACGGATGACTACCGCCGCCGCAAACGCGGAGGCCGATAGCGGATGCTGCATTCGTAGCCATAGCGCTCATACTGGCGCTGGTCACGCAAAGCGCAGTACTCGCCCGGCTGCAGACACTTGGGTTTGCCGTCGATCTGGGCCGGCGTTCCTCGATGGCACACTCGTGACTCGACGGCTGAGTGCGCCGTGGCTCCTGAGGGCACAGCGATGACGATCGCTGCCAGTACCGCTATAGACGCTCGCCTCACCCTTCGCTCCTCCCAAATCTGGTCGGTTGAATAGGCACCGAACAGGTGCGATGTAAAGCGTGACGGCGATGATGGGCAGAGGCCAGGCGTGTCTCTCAATCCGTCCGGCCGCGGCGACCCGTATCGCGGTGTAGCGAGGTATAGAGATCGATACGCCGCACCGGCTTGCGCCTCGGTCTATCCCCTCTTCGGGGATAAAAAGCGGATACAGGCCGGTCCGGCGCCAACATCGGCAACCACCCCTCACGAGCCACTACGCTCCAACCGTGCTCGCAACGCTCCTGGCCACCGAGGACGTCATCCAACTGATCCCGACGGCGATCCTCGGCGCTCTCTACGCCAAGCGCGCCCACACGCTCTCCGGCGGGACCCACAAAATCCCGGCCTGGCGGCAAGCCTGCTTCTACGGCGGCCTGGTCACGATCCTGATCGCGCTGCTCTCCCCCATCGGCGACCTGAGCGACGAACTGCTCTACATGCACATGGTCGAGCACCTGCTGATGGGCGACATCGCGGCGCTGTTGATCGTCCTCGGCCTGACCGGACCGCTGCTCGTGCCCGTCCTGCGCATCCGGTTCTTCGACCGCCTACGCATACTCACCCATCCGCTGATCGCCTTCCCGCTGTGGGCGATCGACATGTACGTCTGGCATTTGCCGATCTTCTACCAGGCCGCCCTGCGCCATACGGCGATCCACGCGCTCGAGCACACGATGTTCATCGCGCTGGGGATCAACATGTGGATGTGCCTGTTCGGCCCGCTGCCAAAGCCCCGCTGGTTTGGCAACTTCGCCAAGCTCGCCTACATCGTGGCGGTGCGTCTGACCGGAACCGTGCTCGGCAACATCTTCCTGTGGTCGGGGAAAGTCTTCTACCCCTTCTATCTGACAGGCGACAGCGCACACCACATCAGCGCGATCGCCGATCAGAACCTCGCCGGGGCGATCATGATGGTCGAGGAGTCCTTCCTGACGCTCGGCCTGTTCTGTTGGCTGTTCTTGCGCACCGCTCGCGAGATCGAGGAACGCCAGGATCTGCTCGACTTCGCGCACGCCCAAGGCGTCGAGGTCAGCGACGAGCGCGCCGCACGCGCCGTCGCGGCGGGCCGAGGGGGCGATCTTCGCCGGCGCGTGGAGCGAGCGGCTGAGACCGCCGACTCCGGCTAGCGGCGCGCCCGCTAGGGAATCGCTTAGCCGCCGGCTACGGCCGGGAGGATCGTCACTTCGGCGCCGTCGGACACCGGCGTGTCCAAGCCGTCCAGGAAGCGGATGTCCTCGCCACTGACATATACATTGACAAACCGGCGCAGCGAGCCGTCCTCGTCGGCCAGTCGTTCGCCGAGCCCGTCGTAGCGGGCATACAGCCCGTCGAGCACCTCGCGCACCGTCCTACCGTCGAGCACCGCCTCGCTCTCGCCGCCGGCGGCGGACCGTAGCTGGGTGGGGATCTTCACCGTTACGCCCATCTCCGGTTACACCCCCAGTGCCGCAAGCGCCTGGGCGCCGGTGGCGGTGCCCTGCTCGACCTGCGTCTCGAACTGCTCCACCGACGGCTCGATCGTATGCGTCTGGAAGGTGCCCTTGACCGCGTCGAGGGTCTTCAGTCCCTCGCCGGTGATCACGAGCACAACGCGCTCGTCAGGGTCGATCTCGCCGCGCGCGGCCAGCTTGGCAAGCGTCGCCGTGGTGACGCCGCCGGCGGTCTCGGTGAAGATGCCGGTTGTTTGTGCGAGTAGGGCGATTCCCGCGCGGATCTCATCGTCTGAGACGGAGTCGACCGAGCCGCCGCTGCGGCGTGCCTCCTCCAACGCGTAGGGCCCATCGGCGGGGTTTCCGATCGCAAGCGACTTGGCGATCGTGTCCGGCTTGACCGGCTTGCAGACCTCCTGCCCGGCGGCAAACGCGCTGGCGACAGGCGAGCAACCCTCGGCCTGGGCGCCGCTCATCTTCGGCAGCTCGCCGGAGACCAAGCCCAGGTCGCGCCACTCGTCAAACCCCTTGGCGATCTTGGTGAACAGCGACCCGGAGGCGATCGGCACGACGCAACGGTCGGGCAGCTCGAAGCCGAGCTGCTCGGCGATCTCATAAGCAAGCGTCTTCGATCCCTCGGCGTAGTAGGGCCGCAGGTTGACGTTGACGAATGCCCAGTCGCGCTCGGCGGAGAGCTCGGTGCAGAGCCGGTTGACGTCGTCGTAGTTGCCCTTGACCGCGACCAGGTTGGTCCCGTAGACGCCGGTGGCGAGGATCTTCTGCTCCTCCAGGTCGGCCGGGATGAACACGTAGGACTCAAGGCCCAAAGCCGCGCCGTGCGCCGCGACCGAGTTGGCGAGGTTGCCGGTGGAGGCGCAGGCGATCGTCGTAAAGCCCATCTCTCGCGCCCTGGCCGTCGCAACCGAGACGACGCGATCCTTGAAGGAATGGGTCGGGTTGGCGGCGTCGTTCTTGACCCACACCTCACCCAGTCCCAGTGCCTTTGCCAGACGATCGGCCTTGATCAGCGGCGTGCAGCCGGCCGGCAGCCCCGTGCGCGAAGCGAGCCGCCCCGAGGGTCCGGGGGGACCGTCTAGGACCGGCAGGAAGTCGGCGTAGCGCCAGATGTTCTGCGGCCCGGCCTGGATACGACGGCGCAGTTGATCTGCGTCCTTGCCCAGCGCGGAATGGTCGTAGGCGACCTCAAGCGGCCCGAAGCAGCGATCGCAGACGTACAGCGCCTCCAGCGGATACTCGGTCTTGCACTCTCGGCACTTCAGGTGTGTCACAGCCATGTTGGGGACTCCTTGTACGTGTTCTTCGCCGGTAACCCGTGTGGCGAAGAGCAGGGAAGCCCGCCACACATCTCTCAGGAATTGGCACCTTTCCGCTGTTAGACGGCGGTTGCCGGGGTTTCATCGGGCCAGTCCCTCCACCCCTCTGGATGTGTCCAGCTATGTGCGGGCCAGTATACGAAGCCTCTGGACGGAACGCAAGAGGAGCTTGGGTAACGCCAGGCGCGGCCCGGTGTAGGCCCTATCCGTGAGCACCCGATCGATCGATGCCGAGCAGACGCCGACACAGGCTCCCGACGCCTTTGAGCCACTCGATCCCGCGGCCAAGAAGCGGATGCTGATCATCGTCAACCCCTACGCGACGACTGTCTCTGATCGCCTGCGCCATCTGGTCGTCTATGCCCTGCAGGGCCGCTACGAGGTTGATGCCGTGGACACGGAGGCGCGCGGTCACGCGATCGAGCTCTGCCGCGAGGCCGCCCATGAGGGCTATGACGTAGTGGTGGCCTTCGGCGGCGATGGCACCGTCAACGAAGCCGCCAACGGCCTGCGCGGCTCGGCCACACCGCTGACCTGCCTGCCGGGCGGCTCGGCCAACGTGTACGGGAAGATCCTCGGCATCCCCGGCGAGCTGGTCGACGCTACCGAGCACCTGCTGGCGATGGCCGACCGCTGGCAGCCGCGGCGAGTGGATCTCGGTGTCGTCAACGGCCGCTGCTTCACGTTTGCCTCCGGCCTGGGCCTTGACGCAAGTGTTGTGCAGCGCGTGGACTCAAACCCGCATCTGAAGGCCCGCTTTGGCGCCTACTACTTCACCTGGGCGGCCGTCTCGACGTTCTCGCGTCGCTACATCCTCAAACCGCCGCACCTGATCGTGGAGGCAGACGGCGAGCAGCATGAGGGCGTAACCGCGATCCTGCAGAACGCCTCCCCCTTCACCTATTTCAACGAACGTCCGATCGAAGTCGCCGAGGGCCCGGAGCTCGACTCCGGCACGCTGAAGGCCTGCGTGCTTCACCGCGCCCGCCCCTTCGACATGCCCTCGATCGCCTACCGCGCTCTCTCAAAGCGCGCGAGCGTCTCCCGCCACCGCCAGGTCACGCCGCTCCCCGAGGCGGCAGAGCTGATCGTTCGCTCGGCCGATGAGCAGCCGCTGCCGCTACAGGTCGACGGCGACTACATCGGCGCTGCCACCGAGGCGCACTACTCGGTGCTCCCGCGTGAGCTGAACGTCGTCTCCTAAGCCGTCGGCAGGACGTGTAACGAGCTATCCGGCGCCGCCCGGGGTGACCCGGTAGGCGTCAAAGACAGAGTCGGTGTTGCGCAGGCGCGAGATCGCGCCCTTCAGCGACTGGGTGTCGGCGAGCTCAACGACGAAGCGGTTCTTGACCATCGGGGGCATCGACAGGCAGCGCGCTTCGAGGATGTTCGCTCCCGACTCGGAGAAGGCGCGCGAGAGGTCCTCCAGCAGCCGGTGGCGATCCCACGCGTCGATGTGGATTTCAACGACAAACGATGTCTCCTGCTCGCCCTCCCAACTGACGTCGGTGAAGCGTTCGGGGTTGCGTGCCAAAAGTCGCGCGTTCGGGCAGTCCTTGCGGTGGATAGTGATCCCGCGCCCGAGCGAGATGTAGCCGAGGATCGGATCGCCGGGTACCGGCCGGCAGCACTTGGCCAGCCGTAGCATGACGTCGTCGACCCCCTCGACCTTGATGCCGTACTTGCCAGATGAGGTCGTGGGACGCCGGCGCGAGCGGCCGACCTTGATCAGATCTGAGCCGGGAGCCTCGCCGTCGGCGGCCTCGCCGCGCTTGAGCCGCTGCAGCACCTTGTTCACGACGACCTTCGGGGAGATCTTGGCGGCGCCGAGCGCGATGTAGAAGTCATCGGCCTTGCGGTAGCCCATCTCGCGGATCACGTCGGCAAGCAGCGCCGAGCCGGTGATCTTCTGCGCCGGCAGCCCCTGCTTCTTGAGGTGCTCTTGCAGCAGGTCGCGTCCGGTGTGCTCTGTTCCCTCGCGCGTCTCGGCCTTGAACCACTGCTTGATCTTGTTGCGCGCACGCGTCGTCTTGACCGTCGCCAGCCAGTCGCGCGAGGGCCCGCGCTCGCGCTTGCCGGTGATGATCTCAACGATGTCGCCGGAATGAAGCTCGTAGTGGAGCGGCACCATCTTGCCGTTTACGCGCGCACCTATGCAGCGGTGGCCGATCTCGGTGTGCACCTCGTAGGCGAAGTCCAGCGGCGTCGCGCCCGCCGCCAACGACTTGACCTCGCCCTTGGGCGTGAACACGTAGACCTCGTCCTCGAACAGGTCGATCTTCAGGCTCTCCATGAACTCCTGCGGGTCCGCCATGTCCTTCTGCCAGTCGAGCATCGAGCGCAGCCACTTCAGCTTCTCCTCGGACTCCAGTCCGCCGCTCCCGGCGCCGGAGCCGTTCTTCGCGGACCCCGGACGTTGCTTGTACATCCAGTGCGCGGCGACGCCGAACTCCGCCATCTCGTGCATCTGCTGCGTGCGGATCTGGATCTCAAGCGGCCTGCCCTCGGGCCCCACGATCGTCGTGTGCAGCGACTGGTACATGTTGAACTTGGGCATCGCGATGAAATCCTTGAAGCGCCCTGGCAGCGGCTTCCACAACGAGTGGATGACGCCCATCGCGCCATAGCAGTCCTTCTCTGACTCGACGATCACGCGCATCGCGGTGAGGTCGTAGATCTCGTTGAACTCGCGCCCCTTCTTGGTCATCTTGGAGTGGATCGAGTAGAAGTGCTTGGCGCGCCCGGCGATCTGCGCGGAGATGCCGAGTTGCTCGAGCTCCTGTTCGAGATATGCGCCCGCCTCGGTCACGTAGCGCTCGCGGTCCTCGCGCTGCTGGGAGACGAGCTCCTTGATCTCCTTGTACTTGCGGGGATGAAGCGTGGCGAAAGCGAGATCCTCGAGCTCCCACTTGATCGCGTGGATACCGAGCCGATGCGCGATCGGCGCGTAGATCTCAAGCGTCTCGCGGGACTTCTCCAGTTGCTTTTGCTTTGGCATCGCCTCGATCGTGCGCATGTTGTGCAGCCGGTCGGCGAGCTTAATCAGGATGACCCGCACGTCGCTAGCCATCGCCACCATCATCTTGCGGTAGTTCTCCGCCTGTGCCTCATCGCGCGACTGGAACGTGATCCCGGTCAGCTTGGTGACGCCGTCCACGACAACCGCGATCTCCTCGCCAAAGCGCTCGCGCACCTCCTCGATCGAAGCGGAGGTGTCCTCTACGGTGTCGTGCAATAGCGCCGCGCACAATGTCTCTGTGTCAAGGCGCATCCCCGCGCAGATGCGCGCCACGCCGACCGGATGGGTGATGAAGTCCTCGCCGGACTTGCGCCGCTGATCGGCATGGTGCTCGCAGGCGAACACGAACGCGTCTTCGACGCGATCGCGATCGATCTCAACGACAGCGTCGGCGGCGTGCTCTGAGACGATCGCGAACAGGTCGTCGAGCAGGCGCTGCTCGGCCTCGCTTAGATCGGCGCGGCGGACGCGTCGAGCAGTTGCGGTTGCTGGAACAGCTCGAACTGGGCTTGGCCGTGTCTCTGCCATACAGTAAGCGTAGCCTCCTGCGAGGCGGGTTGGGCCTCGCGGAGGACTATTCGCGGCTCGCTGACCCCGCGCCACTCGTTGATCTCCAGAATGAACGTCGCATCGACCGGCTCCCCTTCGGATACCGGCAGGCGCCCGTCGCAACCGAAAGCCACCGCGCGGGCGTGAGCGCCACCGGCATCCAGTCGAAAGCGCGCATGCTTGCCCTCCCCCATCGAGCGCACCTCGCTCACACGCGCGTCGCGCACGAGCAGCGAGATGCTCGGGTTCCCTCTGCCAAACGGCGCCAGCGCGGCCAGCTCCTCCGCCAACTCCATGCCGAGATCCGGTCCCGTCACAACCGCGTCCACACGCTCGCTGCGCACCGGGTCACGACCGCTCAGGGCAGCCGCGGCATGGCGCTCGAAAGCTGCGGCAAAGTCACCTAGCGAGTCGGCAGCCAGCTCGACACCGGCGGCCGCGCTGTGCCCGCCGAAGCGTCCGAGATGCTCTGAGCAGGAGCTAAGGCCGGCCAACAGGTCATAACCCTCGACGCTACGGCCAGAGCCACGCGCTCGATCCTGCTCGATCGCCACCAGCACTACCGGCCGGCCATGGGTCTCGGCCAGTCGCGCGGCGACGATCCCGAGCACTCCGGGATGCCAGCCCTCCGCGCCAAGCACGTATGACCAGCGCCCCCCGGCCTCTTGGGACTGGGCGATCTGAGCTTCGGCCTGCGCACGAATCAGCTGCTCGGCCTGCCGACGCTCAGAGTTGGCGCGATCGAGTTCCTCGGCCAACACAGCGGCGCGCAGCTTGTCCTCGGTCATGATCAGCTCCAGCGCCGCATCGGCGCGGTACAGGCGCCCGGCGGCGTTGATGCGTGGCGCAAGCGCAAAGCCGACCGCGCGCTCGGCCACCTTGCTCGGGTCCACTCGCGCTACCGCCATCAGCGCGCGCAATCCCGGCTTGGTGGTGCTCGCCAGCGCCCGCAGCCCGCGGCGCGTGAGCGAGCGGTTCTCTCCCAGCAGCGGCACCACGTCGGCGATCGTGGCCAGCGCCACCAGGTCGAGATCCTCATCGAGCTCGCGTGGATCGCGGTCCGTGCCCGCCACCGCAAAGCAGGCCTGCGCGAGCTTGTGAGCGACTGCCGTGGCGCACAACTCCGGACAGGGATATCCGCATATCGCCGGATGCACGATCGGCGCGTCCGGGAGCACCCCGTCAGGTCGCGGACGATGATGATCGCTGACGATCGCCTCGATCCCCAGCGAGCGCGCCAATGCAATCTCCTCGACGGCGGTGATGCCGCAGTCGGCGGTTATCAGCAGCCCGGTGCCGCGCTCGGCAAGACTCCTGACGGTCTGGGTGCTCAACCCATAGCCCTCGGCACGATCGGGTAGGTGCCAGTCGCACCTGGCTCCGAGCTTTCGCAGTGCGCGCACGAGCACCGCCGTGGAGCAGACGCCATCGACGTCGTAGTCGCCATGGATCGTTATCCGCGCGCCACCGCGTGCGTGATCGACGATCAATCGTGCGGCCTCGAGCAGGCCGGGGAAATCCTCGAGGCGATGGCTCTCATCTGCCGCCAGAAATGCCGCCGCGCGAACGGGGTCTGAGTAGCCGCGGCGCACGAGCGTCTGCGCGACCGGTCCGCTCACCCCGACCCGCTCGCACAGCAGAGCGACGGCATCGCGGTCGCACTCGGCTATCTGGAAGCGCACCATCGTGCGCTCACACTACGGCCAGGACTAGACGGAACGGCCGGCCGCCGGCTCGCTACCGCGGCGCACGCCCTCGAAGTAGACGAGCGCAATGCCCAGCAGGGCGCCGGGAACCGCGTAGAGGACCACGGCAATGTCAGTGCCTTTGATGCCGGGAACCTGAAGCGATGAGGTCTTGATCGAGTAGATCAAAAACCCGACCAGTACCGCTCCGACCAGCGCGCCGACGAACGCGCCGACGATCCCGCCCCAGAAGCGGTCGGGCAGGAAGATCGTGAAGTGCCAGATCGACAGGCCCATCATCACCCAAGCGAGCATTCCCATCAGCGAGACCTCCCGTGGCGGCGGTTCTTTGGCCGGCGCGCGCGGCGCGGCTTCGGCGATTCCTTCATGACGAGATCCTCAGGCTCGAGATCGGCCGAAGGGTCGCGCGGCGGCGACTCGGCTGGGCTTGACGACTCGACGTCGGTCTTGGGCGCGCCGTTGCTGCGCCCTCGTCGCAGCCCGGACCGGGCAGCAAGCCCAGTCCCCCGTGAGGATGTCGAGGTCGACGATGGCCGCTCTGAGACCTCCGGCTCGATGTCGCGCACCAACTCCTGGAACTCCTCGCGCGAGAGCTGGTCGCCGGGCTCCTCAGAGAGCGCCGGCCCACCGCGACGCTTCTTCGGCGGCGGCTCGACGTCGACGGGGCCCTCACCGGTAGCGAGCGCGTAGGCCGGCACATAGCCGAGGTCGCGCTCGATCCGCGCGCGACGGTTGCGATAGACGCCCTCGCGCTCCTTCCAGTGTGTGAGCACGGGCGAGGCGATGAAGATCGAGGAGTAGGCGCCCGAGGCGATGCCGATCATGATCGCGAAGGCGAAGTCCTTCAGCGTCGCGCCGCCGAACAGCAGGATCGCGGCCACCGGCAGCAGCGTGCAGAAGCTCGTGGCCAGAGATCGGGTCAGCACCTCGGACATCGAACGGTTGACGATCTGCGAGAAAGCGGCACGCGGCATTCTCGGCACGTTCTCACGCACACGATCGAACACGATGATCGTGTCGTACATCGAATACCCGAGGATCGTCAGCAGCGCCGCGACGGTGGCCGTCGTCACTTCGCGCCCGGTCAAGGCGTACACGCCGCTTGTGATCAGCAGGTCGTGCATCAGCGCGATCAAGACTGGCACGGCGTACTTCCACTCGAATCGCAGCGCGATATAGATCGAGATCACCAGCAGTGAGGCGATGATGGCGATAATTGCGCTTTTCGCCACAGTCTGGCCGAAGGTCGGGCCGATCGAGGTGTTGGAGAAGTTCTTAGTGCCGGGAGACTGTGGACCGGAGCCGAACTTTGTGTCAAGGGCTGACTTGACCTTCTGCACTTCTTCGGGCTTCAGTTTCTTCAGCGAGATCTGGTAGCCCTGCCCGCCGATGCTCGAACTTGAGATCTTCTGGATCTCGGCGTTGGGATAGCCGGCTTGGGACATCGCGTTTTGCACCTGGTTCTCGCTGGCCGACTTGACGAACGCCGTCTCGATGCGCGTGCCCGATTTGAAGTCGATGCCGAAGTTGATACCTCTGCCGCCGATCGCAAGTGCCCCGATCGCAAGGATGCAGCCTGAGAGCGAGAAGAACCAGCGCGAGGAGCCCATGAAATCGAACGTCCATTTGCGCCCCGAGCGCCCGGCGCCGAGCAGAGCGGGGTGTGAGACCGCGCGCGAGCGACCCATCGTCCCCAGCGCCGCTTGCGTGGCGAGCACGGCTGTGAACAGCGTCAGCAGCGTGCCGATACCGAGCGTGAAGGCAAAGCCCTGCACTTCGGCGGTCGCCAGCGCGAACAGGATGAAGGCGGTCATGAACGTGACGACGTTGGCGTCGACGATCGCCGCGAAGCCGCGCTTGTATCCGGTGGCGATGCCGGCAGGGATCGAGCGTCCCGCTCTGATCTCCTCCTTGACGCGCTCGAAGATCACGATGTTTGCGTCAGCCGCGATGCCGATCGTCAGGATCAGGCCGGCGATCCCCGGTAGCGTCAGCGTGATCGGGATCAGCTTGATCAGCGCGAAGTAGTAGATGCCGTAGATCAACAGCCCGCCGACGGCGATCAGGCCGAGCACGCGGTAGAAGATCAGCAGGAACAGGCAGACGATCGCAAAGCCGATCAGCCCCGCGACCAGGCCTTCTTTCAGCGCGGTCTTGCCGAGTGTCGCGGAGACCTGGGACTGGGAGATCAGTTCCAGCTTGATCGGCAGCGCTCCCGACTGAAGCTCGTCGGCGAGGTTGGTGGCCGAGTTGAGCGTGAAGCCGCCGGATATCTGGGAGCCAGTGGAGGCGTCGATTCCTTCGGGGTACTGCGTGTAGTCGATCGAGGGGGCCGTGATCACCTGGTTGTCGAGCACGACCGCGAAGTGCTGCAGCGCCGCCTGCTTTGGCACGCCAGGCAGCTGGCGCGACTGGCCGCGTTCGGCGATCTGGCGGGTTACGTGTTCGAAGGTTTTGCGCCCGCCGGAGGTGAATTCGAAGGTCACGTTCGGCTGTCCGCTGCCCTGTTCGTCAAAGCCCTGGCGCGGATTCTTGATGTCCCTGCCGGTCAGCACCGAGTCGTCGTTGAGCACGTACCAGCTTTCGGGCGAGGGCTGGGTGACCTTGCCTTCCTTGCCCGTGATCGGCTGAGCCTGGGCGAGTACCGTGCCCGGATTGACGCGCACCGCCTTGATCTTGTCTTTGGCCGGCAGCTTCCGGTTGTCGCCGTAAAGATTTCCTTCGGTGTCCTCGGGCCCGCGCAGTACCTTTTTGGTCGTTTCGTCGAGCAGGTACCACTGTCCGTAGATGCACCCTCCGACCTGCGCCGGCGTGCAGCCGGTCGAGTAGGTGGTTCCGTTCTTGCGAAGGATCGCCTTGCGCTTGAGCGCGCGCTTTACCGCTTCGTACTCCGGCACGCCAGCTTCGGCGGAGGCGGGCTGCGTGCCGCCGGTGACGTGCGGATCGGTCGGTTCGGGATTGCCGCTGGGCCCGATCACGTTGGGCTCCCAGTCATAGAAGAACAGCTGCGCGGTCTTGCCGACCTGCTCCTGCGCGCGCTGGGCGTTGGTGACGTCGGGCAGGCCGACTGAGATTTCCTTGCCGCCGGTGGTCTGGATTTCCGGCTGGGCGACGCCGAGCTGATCGACGCGTTTACGCATGATGTCGATCGCGCGAGCCAACGATTCGGGGTCGACCTTCGCCTGGGCGGTTGCGCGCCCCTGATAGATGAGCTGTACGCCGCCTTTGAGGTCGAGCCCCAACCGCGTGGGCTTTGAGGCGATCACCACGAGCGACGCGGCCAGCAGGCCGAGCACGATCAGCAGAATCAATGTGTTGCGACGGCGGTCTCCCATCTCCCCAGCGTACCTCCGCTAGCGATCCGGCGTGAGCACGAGCAGCAGTCCGCCGTCGTCGTCGTAGGCCGGGAACATGTCGGCTTTGGCCTGAGCTTCGATGTCGCGTTCGCCGCTGACCCGCACCGGCACGTCGAGCGCGCGAACCCCCCACTCCAAGACCGTTTCGACCGGATCGTCGCCGTTTGCGAACTTCAGTCCCAGCACCTTCTCGACTCGCTGGCCGATCACGTTTTCCTCCTCGAGTCCCGTGAACGCGAACGAGTTCTTGCCGCAACCGATGATCCGGCCCTCGCCGTCGCAAACGAAGAAAGCCGCGTCAGGCGCGGGGAAGTAATCGTCGAGCAGCTCGAAGAGGAAGGCAAAGCCACACTTGGCGCAACCCTTGCGCTCACGCGTAAAGCCGATGTTGCTGTCTATCTCGCGTGTTCGGTGCCCGCAGTTGGGGCATATGAATGGGTGCGCCATCAGAGCACAGAGTACGGGAGCTTGATTATCGGCGTGTAAACGGGTGGGACGCGGCCGATCGGCCGGCCCTCAGAACAGGCCCGCTGCGCCGGCCTCGCCGGCGGGAGCATCCAGGCCGAGATGACCGAAGGCCGCGAGCGTCGCTGTTCTACCGCGGGCGGTGCGCTTGATCAAGCCCTGTTGGAGCAGGTATGGCTCATACACATCCTCGATCGTGTCCTGCTCCTCACCGACGGCGACCGCGAGCGTCGAGAGTCCCACCGGCCCGCCGTCGAACTTGACGCAGATCGCTCTGAGGATCTCGCGGTCCAGGCGATCGAGCCCCTGCTCGTCCACCTCCAGCAGCCCCAAAGCGTCGCGTGCCGCGTCCTCGCCCACGACGCCGTCCATGCGCACCTCGGCGTAGTCGCGCACGCGCTTGAGCAGCCGGTTGGCAACGCGCGGCGTGCCGCGGCTGCGCATCGCGATCGCATGCGCGCCGTGCTCGTCGATATCGATCCCCAGGATCTCTGCTGAACGGCGCACGATCCGGGTGAGATCCTCGACCGCATATGGTTCAAGTCGCGCCTGGATGCCGAAGCGATCGCGCAGCGGTGTGGTCAACAGTCCAGTGCGCGTGGTCGCGCCCACCAAGGTAAACGGCGGCAGATCGAGCGTGACCACGCGAGCGCCGGCGCCTTGGCCGACCGTTATCGGCAGCCGTCGATCCTCCATCGCCGGATAGAAGGTCTCCTCCAGCGTCCGTGGCAGACGATGGATCTCATCGACAAAAAAGACGCTGCGGGGCTCAAGCGCAGTGAGAAACGCGGCGATGTCTCCCTTGCGCTCAAGGGCGGGACCGGCGGTCTGCACGAACGGCACTTCAAGCTCCGCGGCGACGATCTGGGCAAGTGAAGTCTTCCCCAGGCCGGGTGGCCCGGCCAGCAGCAGGTGATCGAGCGCCTCCCCGCGCGCAGTGGCGGCCTCGATCGCAACAGCCAACTGCTCGCGCAGGCTCCCCTGGCCGACGAACTCATCCAGCGCGCGCGGGCGCAGAGAACGGTCGAGCTCGTCCTCGACGGTTAGGTACGGCGTCTGTATTCGCTCGGCCTGAGTCATCGCCGTGCCATTCTCACGCCGCCCGCGCCGTGCGCAGCGCCTGCGCGATCAGATCCTCGGGCGCATCGCCGTCGATGCCCCTCAGAAGTTCGTCGGCTTCAAGCGCGTCATAGCCGAGCGCGATCAGCCCCTCGTGGGCGAGCGCGCGTGGGCCTGTGGGCGCCACGGCCTGACCGACGCCTGCCACCTCGCCCTGCACCCCGACCTTCTCACGCAGCTCGACGATGATTCGTTCGGCCGTGCGCTTGCCGATTCCCGGCACGGCCTGAAAGCGCTTGGCGTCGGCGCCGGCGATCGCGGCCGTCAACTCGCGCGGCGAGCCGCTTGAGAGCACGGCCATGGCGACCTTCGGGCCGACAGCTTGCACGGAGAGCAACATCAGGAACAGGTCACGCTCCTGCTCGGAGTGAAAGCCGTGCAAGAGCAGCGCGTCCTCGCGCACGACCAGATGGGTGTGCAGGGTGCTCTCGCCGCCGAGGGCAGGCACATGGCGCAGCGTCTCGGCAGAGACGGCGACGTGGTAGCCGACTCCGGCGCATAGCAGCACGACGTGCTCAGAGCGCCTCAGTGCCACCTCTCCGCGCAGCAGGGCGATCACGCGTGCCCCGCTATGGAGTATCGCGCCGGCCCCGCGAGAGGCCTTGACGTCCTCGTGCCCGCACTCGCGCGCGCCACCGCATCCGCCAGCGGCGTGCCGTTGAGATGGCAGACAGCCACCGCCAGAGCATCGGAGGCATGGTCGGGAGTCGGCGGGTTCGGCAGCGAAAGCAGCGTCTGCACCATCCGCGCCACCTGCTCCTTGCCGGCGCGACCGCTTCCGCAGACCGCGGCCTTGACCTGCTGGGGCGTGTAGGAGGCGCACGGCACGCCGTGTTCGCCGGCGGCAAGCATCGCCACCCCACGCGCGTGGCCGACGGCAAATGCGCTCTGGGCGTTGGCGCCGAAGTACAGTTGCTCCAGCGCCATCGCATCGCAATCGTGCTCGGCGAGCAGTTCGCGCATGCGCTCTGAGACTCGCGCCAACCGTCGCTCGAGCGGCAGGTCGGCCGCCGTGCTCACGACACCGCCGTCGAGTGCGAGCAGCCGAGCGCCGTCACGGGCCACTACGCCATAGCCCGTGTTCGCCAGACCCGGGTCTATGCCGAGCACGATCATCTCTGAGGGATTCTGCGTGCGAGCCCGGACGCCTCCCCTCCCACGTGGTCGCGCATTGCTCGGCTGAGGTCACAAATTGGTAGGTATCTACGTCGATCTGATCATGGATGGCCGCTCTGAGACAGATCGTGCGCTACTCGATCGGACCCGTGCCGGAGATGCGTTTGCCTTTGGCGAGTTCTACGGTCGTCGCCACGGCGCCGTCCTTGCCTTCCTGCGCCCTCGCGTCAAGGACTCAGAGTTGGCCGCCGACCTGATGTGCGAGACCTTTGCCTGCGCGCTGATGGTCGTGCACGACCGCGAGCGCGAACTGCCACATGTGCCTATCGCTTGGCTGTTGACGATAGCCCGCAACGAGATGCTGGACGCGCTTCGGCGAGGCGCTGTCGCCGAAGGGGCCCGTCGTCGGCTTTGCCTGCAGCGACTTGTGCTCGACGATGAGGACTTGGCAGCGATCGACAAGTTCGCCGGTGAGTCAGACCTGTTGAGGACCCTGGCAAGCGAGCTGTCGGTCGAGCAGTTCCAGGCGCTCAAGGCTCGTGTTTTCGACGAGCGCGACTACCCAGACATCGCCGCAGAGCTTGGTTGCTCACAAGCTGTCGTGCGCAAGCGCGTCAGTCGCGCTCTCACAATTCTACGAGTAAACCGAGGAGCACAATCATGAAAAGCGCACTCGATCGGTTCGAACGCTCGCTTGTGCGTGCATCCCAGGAGCTGTATCGGGCGGGTGACTCGCAGACACGAGCGTCCGGAAGTGCATCTGCGTTCGGCGATCCTGAAAGGGTTTGGAGGCGCCTAGCCCGTCGGATAAGGCGCCGGCCTTTCCGGGTTCTCGCCGTCCTCGTGGCGGTAAGCGCAGCGAGCGCCGCCGGTTCGACGCTCTTTGGACCGCAGGGCGATCCGAAGACGATCTTCTCGATCGAATGCGGCAGCGTCACGGTCAGTAGCGCGACCGGCGATCCGGTGCGCGACTGTACGGCGCTTTGGCCCTCCCTCTACCACCAGGCGGCTCCTCGTCTGGTGGCCTGGATCGCGGCCAGTGGCGGAGCGGTCATCGTCCGTCCGGCGAGCGCTCAACCGGCAGCTGAGAACATCTTCGGGTGGCGGCGTCTACCGGTCGGTTGGACGCAGGAGCGCGCGGCTGTACTGCTCACGCATCAGCTCGAAGACCTCGCAACGGGCCTGCAGGCTCGAACATGCTGGTCAGCCGATTCGGCAAAGAATCTCGTACGCATGGCGCTGAGCGCGGACGGCCTGGCAGACTGGCAGCTCGACGTCCGAGCGCAGCCGAGCGAAGGGGCAGCCGCCGCTTGTCTGACGATCGCGTCGATCGTGCAAGCAGGCGATCGTTCGGTTGCGCTCGTCGAGCGGCGTGTCCGACAGCCGGCGCGCGGCTCATTCGAGACGGCGGCAAGTGCGACAGAGATGACAACCGTGGCGCTCGTTGAGCGACGGGTGAATCTGGACATCTCGACGGATCGGTCGGCGTGCGCGTCCGTCTCGCGGGCAGCGGCTCTCTGGCGCGCAAACACGCAGCGAGTCGGCCTGCCGGCAGAACGTTACGTGCTAATTCCTTGGGCGCATGCGACGGTCTCCGGCGCCGGCTGCGCTCATGTCTACGTGACTGCGCCTGGGGGCGGTGGACCCTATGACGTATACCTGGTCAGCTATCGTCGCGGGGTCGGCGCCACGGGGCCGCGCCAGCGGCCCACAGGTCATTGAGCGCGACCGCGTCCTTGTAAGTGTCCATGCACTCCCAGAAGCCCTCATGGCGGTAGGCGCGTAGCTGATCGTCTGAGGCGAGCCCTTCCAGCGGCCCGCGCTCGAGCACGCTGTCAGGTTCGAGCCGATCGAGCGCGGCGGGCTCAAAGCAGAAGAAACCCCCGTTGATCCAGTGCTCGGAGCGGGGCTTCTCGTGAAAGCCGAGTACACGTCCATCCGCCCCGTCGAGCTCGGTGACTCCGAATTGCAGCTCGGGGCGCACGACGGTCATGCTTGCCAAGCGGCCGTGGCGCTCGTGGAAGACGAGCAACGCGTCGAGGTCGATGCTGGCCAGGCCGTCGGCGTAGGTCGCGCAGAAGCGCTCTGCATGAAGTTCTGGCTCGAGTAGCTTGATCCGCCCGCCCGTGGGCGTATCAAGGCCCGTGTCGCGGCAGCGCACATCGATTCCACTCGGCCATGAGGCCTCCCGCACGAAGCTCTCGATCTGCTCACCGCGATAGCCGGTCGCCAGCAGGAAGCGCGTGAAGCCCTGCGCGGCATAGAGCTGGATTACATGCCAGAGGATCGGCAGGCCGCCGATCTCCACCAGCGGCTTGGGGATCGCCTGTGTGTGCTCGCGCAGCCGCGTGCCCCTGCCACCGCAGAGGATCGCGACGGGTGGCCGTACATCCGGACCCGAAGGCTCGGCGCCGTTATCCGGCAACGCGCTCTAGAACCTCGGCGGGCACGTCGAAGTTGGCGTACACCTCATCGACGTCGTCGAGCTCCTCAAGCACGTCGATCAGCTTCATCAACCGCACCGCGTGAGGCTCGTCGATCGGCACCAGCGTGGTCGGACGATAGGCGAGCTCCGCGCTCTGCGCCTCGATCCCGGCCTGCTCGAGCGCGTCGCGCACGGCGGCGAACTCGCTCAGCTGGGTGATGACCTCCAGCACATCTTCGTCAGTTGAGATGTCCTCGGCTCCGGCCTCCACAGCCACCATCAAGTCCTCTTCGGAGTAGGCGGTCGCGTCGATCGCGATAGCGCCCTTCTTCTCGAACAGGTAGGCGACCGAACCTGGCTCGCCGAGCGAGCCGCCGTACTTGGAGAAGGCGTGGCGCACGTCGGCGCCCGTGCGGTTGCGGTTGTCGCTCAGCGCCTGCACCAGCACCGCCACGCCGCCGGGGCCGTAACCCTCGTAGAGGACCGTCTCGATCGCGTCGGCCTCGCCGCCCTCCCCGGTGCCTTTGGCGATCGCTCGCTCGATGTTGTCCTTGGGCATCGAGGCGGCCTTTGCCTTGGCGATCGCAAGCGCCAGCGGCGCGTTGCCGGTCGGGTCGCCGCCGCCGTCGCGGGCGGCCACCGTGACCGCGCGCGCGAGCTTGGTGAACTGCTGGCCGCGGCGCGAGTCGACGATCGCCTTCTTGTGCTTGATCGAAGCCCACTTGGAATGCCCTGACATGCCCCGCAGGATACTTCCGCGACTGGCTGGAGCGCCTACCGACGCATCCCGCCTTTAGGATGCGACACCTCAATGCAGATCGACCCAAGCATCTTCAAGGCCTACGACATCCGCGGGCTCTACGGCGAGCAGATCGACGCGGAGGTGGCGCTGCCGCTCGGCCGCGCCTTCGCCCGTGTGCTCTCAGCACTCTCGGGCAAGCCCACCGGCGAGCTGCGCGTGGGTCTTGGCCGCGACATGCGCTTGAGCGCCCCGGAGCTCGCGGCCCGTTACCGAGAGGGGCTGCTGATGGAGGGCGCCGATGTGATCGACGCCGGCCAGGTCGGCACCGAGATGCTCTATTACCTGGTCGGCTCGCGCGAGCTCGACGGCGGGCTGATGTGCACCGCCTCGCACAATCCGAAGGCCTACACCGGCGCCAAGCTCGTGCGCGACGGTGCGATCGCTCTCTCGGGCGATGCGGGAATCCAGGACATTCGCCGCACGCTGGAAGCCGGTCTCGACGGCGGGCTCGCCTCGACCGAGCGGGGGGAGCTGCGGGAGGTTGACCTCTACGAGGAGTTCCAAGCGGCCGTGCTGAAGAACATCGACGGAGATACCGTCAGGCCCTTGAAGGTCGTCGTCGACGGCGGCAACGGCATGGCCGGACCGATGGTAGGACCGCTACTGGAGCGCCTTGGCCTGGATCTCGTGGAGACCTATTGGACCCCGGACGGCAACTTCCCCGACCACGAGCCAAACCCGCTGCTGCCCGAGAACCGGAAGCTCATCATCGAGAAGGTGCTCGAGTGTGGCGCCGACCTCGGCATCGCCTGGGACGGAGACGCCGACCGCTGCTTCTTCATCGACGACACCGGTCAGTTCGTCGACGGCGATTTCCTTACAGCGCTGCTGGCCGAGTCATTGCTGCGCAAGCATCCCGAAGCGGCGATCCTCTACGACGTGCGCGCCAGCTGGGCGGTGCCCGAGACCGTCAAGCGGATGGGCGGCACGCCGTATATCAACCGCGTCGGGCATGCCTTCTTTAAGACACGCATGCGCGAGGAGGGCTCGCTGTTCGGCGGCGAGGTCTCAGGGCACTACTACTTCCGCGACTTCTATTGCGCGGACTCGGGCACGATCCCGGCGCTCTTGATCCTCGAGCAGCTCTCCCAGAGTGGCCGCAAGCTCTCAGACCTGCTCGCTCCCTATCGCGAGCGCTACTTCATCTCAGGGGAGATCAACTCGGAGGTCTCAGACCAGGCCGCGAAGATGGCGCAGATCGCAGAGCGCTACGCTGACGCGCGCCAGAGCACGCTCGACGGCATCTCGATCGACTACGAGGACTGGCACTTCAACGTGCGCCCGTCGAACACCGAGCCGCTGCTGCGCCTGTGCCTGGAGTCGCTGCGCTCCCGTGAGCACATGGAGCAGATGCGCGACGAGGTGCTGGCGCTAATCCGCTCGTGAGCACGCTTGCCGGCGCCCCCAGCCGCAGGCGGGGCGTCAGATGTCTGCCGATTCCCACCCCGTTCGCGGTCGGGCGCGTCAACTGCTACCTGATCGAGGACGATCCGCTGACGCTGATCGACGCCGGCCCCAACTCCGCCACCTCGCTGACGGCGATGGAGGCGTCGCTCGCCGAGCAAGGACGCAGCGTCGAGCAACTCGAGCGGATCGTCGTCACCCACCAGCACATCGACCACATCGGCCTCGTGCAGATCCTGGCCGAGCGCTCCGGCGCCGAGGTATGCGCGCTTGACGTATTGGCGCCGTGGCTTGCCGACTATCGCCACCAGATGGAGGAGAACGACCGCTTCTCCGCAGAGATCATGCTGCGCAACGGCATCCCTCAGGACGTCGTGCACGCACTACGGGCGGTCTCGGCCAGCTTCAGGGCCTGGGGCGCGGCGGCAACCGTGAGCACTCCGCTCGCCGAGGGCGACCTGCTCGAGTTCGCTTCACGCAAGTGGCGGGTATTGCGCCGGCCCGGTCACTCTCCGTCGGACACCGTCTTCTACGACGAAGAGAGCAAGGAGCTGTTCGGGGGCGACCATTTGATCAAGCACATATCGTCGAACCCGCTGATATCGAGGCCGCTTGACGGCGACGAGAACGCACGTCCCCGCGCCCTGATGGCCTACCTGGATTCCATGCGAGCGACGCGCGAGATGGACCTGAGCGTCGTCTATGCCGGGCACGGCGAGGAGGTCGACGACCATCGATCACTGATCGACGAACGCTTTCGCATGCACGAGCGGCGAGCGGACAAGCTCTGCAAACTAATCGAAGAAGAGCCCCGCAACGCTTATGAATTGGCTCAAGCCATGTGGGGCAACGTTGCCGTCACTCAGGCCTTTCTGACGCTCTCGGAGGTTCTCGGTCACGTCGACCTGCTGATCGATTCAGGGCGCGTGAGCGAGCACGAAGTTGACGGCGTCGTTCACTTCGAGGCTGCCTGAACGCGAGCGGCCGGCACGGGCGGCAAACCGAACTTGCGGTGGTGGCTGCCCCATTGGCCTTGCTGAAAACGTCCGAGTACAATAAACTCCTTGACTCCAGCACCGTGTGTCTCTTTGAGACAGGGAGGGGCGCCTACATATGGAGTACGGCACCGCCAATCCGCACCTGAACGTGTTCGAGCCCTACCGCGAGCTCGGGCGAGCGCACGAGGATCAGCTGACGCGGGCGGCGATGATCGTGCTGCGGCTGGTGCCGATGGCGCGCGAGGCGCTGCTGCAGGCGATCGGCGAGCCTTCGCAGAGCCGCTTGCCCGACTGCGTGATCGACATGCAGGCGACCAATCTGGTCGATCCCTCCGAAGAAAGCGCCGCCGGCGGCGAGGTAGAGCGCAAGCGGCTGGTGAGCGTTTTCTTGACGCCCGACACCGAGCCGGTCGACATCTCGCCGGAGATAACCGAGATCGACCGCGGCCAGCGCTTTGACGGTGTGCTGCGCTTCGATCCCGACCTCGTCATCGTGCTGGAGAGCAAGGTGTGCCGGCGCTGGGCGCGCCGCGACGGCAAGCGCGTGGCAGAGCTCAATCTCGGCGGGACGCACTTCGCTCAGAGACGGACGTTCGTCTTGCGCTGGCACGACCTGCTGGAGTCCTGGTGGCGGCTGGTCGAGCTTCAGGTTCTCGCACCCGCAGAGCAGGCGATCGTCAGCGACGTGCTCTCCTACGCCCACCAGGACTTCGGGCAGTTGCTGCCATACGGCACGCTGCGCCGCGTCGGTAGCGATCCGGTGCGGCGCAAGTGGCGGCTGCGCTCGCTGCTGGCAGAGGCGAGTGGTATCGACACCGAGCGAGCCGGTCTCGTGCACGTCCGTCTTGACGCGGCGCTTGGGGTCGGCTCGCTACAGCGGGCGGCGCTCGCGGTGGAGGGCGCGGCCAGCGACGCCGGCCGGGGAGTGAGCAGCGCTCCGAGCGACGGAGAGCGCCTCACCCTGCATCTGTGGCCCGGTGAGCTGAAGGCCCAGGCCGAACAGCTTTACGCGGGCGGGCGCGCCGAGCGGCTGTGCGAGCTGCTGCGCGGCTCAGACGGCGAGCGTTGGCGTGTGCAACCGCAGCCGCTGCTCGGCTTCCGTAACGCACCGGTGCGCACCCGCGTCTATCTCACGTGCGCGCTCGATCCGGCCGAGTACGCGCGTCGCTGGCAGGGCGAGGACTGGAAGCGCGTCGGCGCGCACCATCGCAACCACGTGCGCGAGGACCTGTGGCCGTGGCTGCTTGAGCGCGGCTACGCCTCACAGCAAGACGGCGAGCGCATCGAGCCGTTCCTGCGCGCGCTCGGCCGCCGCTTTGCCCACCTGCGCCCGAGCATGCACGTCTCGCGCTCGTGGGAGTGGGCGCAGGCCGAACGCCTCGATGACGAGGGGCTGCTTGCCGGGGAGATTCACGACGCTCTGAACAGGGCGCTCGCGCTGCTGGACGAGCCGCTGCTGGCGGCGATCTCGCCCGCCGGCGGCGGTTCAGCGCCTGTCGCCGCCGGCGCCAACCTGCGCGCGAGCCGCGGCGAGGGCGGTGCAGCGGTCGAGCAGGAGCCGGTGCAGGCGATCGTCGTCTCCTAGCTCGGTGTGAAAGGCCACAGCCCACACCTCGCCCTGGCGCGCGGCGACGGCGTGACCGTCCAGCTCGGCGAGGATCTCCACATCCGGGCCGTGCTCGGCGATCCAGGGCGCGCGGATGAACACCCCGTGGACCCGACCCCCACCCACCCCGTCCAGGCCGGCAAGCGCGATGTCGGCCTCGAAACTGCGCACCTGTCGGCCGAAGGCGTTGCGCCGCGCGAGGATGTTCATGATCGCGAGGTGCTCACGGTCGAGCATGATCAGCCCGGCACACGAACCGAGGATCGGCGTACCGCGCGCGGCCAGCTCGCGCAGCGGCTCGGCCAACCCCTCGCGCTGCACACCCAAAGTCATCGTGGTCGACTCACCGCCGGGGATCACAAGCCCTTCCAACTCGTCGAGGTCCGTCGGTACCCGCACCTCGCGGACGCAAGCACCCAAGCGCTTGAGCACGCGGGCATGCGCTTGGAAGTCTCCCTGCAGGGCGAGCACTCCGATCAGCGGAGATCTCGCCGACGTCTCTGCGCCCAGTGCTACCAGCCTCGCTGGGCTAGCAGCTGCTCATCCGGCAACTTCGCGCTCTCAAGGCTCACCATCGCCGGGCCGAGGCCCCGTGATGCCGCCGCGACACGGGCCGGGTCCTGCCAGTGCGTGGTCGCCTCGACGATCGCGCGGGCGCGGGCGGGCGGATCGTCTGACTTGAAGATGCCTGAGCCGACGAACACGCCTTCGGCGCCCAGCGACATCATCAGCGCGGCGTCGGCGGGCGTCGCGATCCCGCCGGCGCAGAACAGCACGACGGGCAGCCGGCCATCGCTTGCCACGCGGCGCACTAGATCCAGCGGCGCGCCGTGCTGCTTGGCAGCGGTTGCGAGCTCCGCCTCCTCAAGCGCGCCGAGCCGGCGGATCTCGCCGGTGATCCCGCGCATGTGTCGCACGGCCTCGACGATGTCGCCGGTGCCGGCCTCGCCCTTGGAGCGGATCATCGCCGCCCCCTCCCCTATGCGCCGTAGCGCCTCGCCGAGATTGGTGGCGCCGCAGACGAACGGCACCTTGAAGGCCCACTTGTCGATGTGGTTTGACTCGTCCGCGGGCGTCAGCACCTCCGACTCGTCGATGTAGTCGACCTCCAGCGCTTCGAGCACCTGCGCCTCCACGAAATGCCCGATCCGCGCCTTGGCCATCACCGGGATGGTGACCGCCTCCTGGATGCCGCAGATCATCTCCGGGTCGGACATGCGCGCAACCCCGCCGTCGCGGCGAATGTCGGCCGGCACGCGCTCGAGCGCCATCACCGCGGCCGCCCCCGCGTCCTCGGCGACCTTCGCCTGGTCGGGTGTGACCACGTCCATGATCACGCCCCCCTTGAGCATCTCGGCCAGGCCAGCCTTGACGGTGAATGTCGCCTCGTCGCGCATGTGGAAGGGAGGATAGCTTTCTCAGAAAGAACGCAAACGGCCCGCCGAAGGCGGGCCGAATCCGAACCGAGGTTGCCGCCGAATCAACGACACCTTGAACTCACTTTCGCGGACTATAGCGCCCCCGGTGGGAGTCGAACCCGCCAACCTCGATTAGTGAGTTCAAGGACCGCGTCCGGCGGCAGGGGCGTCACCGCCCGGAAGCGGTCGCCGAAGGCTAAGGAGAAGAGGGGATGGTTCTCCATCCCCTCTCGCCGCGCTACTTGAGACGAAACGCCTTGATGCGATCGTCGTACTGGGCGGTGTCCTTGGCATAGACACCGTAGGCGAGCGCCTGGATCAGACTGAGCAAGGCCGTGTGCGAACGCACATAGGCCGGAGAATTGGATGAGTAGTAGAGCTTGATCTGCGCAAGCTTGGCGACCTCGGAGAGCGTCGCGTCGGTGATCGCCGCCGTGCCCGCTTTGCGGTGGCGCGCCAGCTTCATAGCGCGTACGACCAGCGGGTGCGGGCGCCCGGCCGAGAGCCCGATCACGAGCGTGGTGGAGTCGATCCGCCCGAGCCGGCTGAGCGACTCCTGCGAAGGTGAGGCGACGACGTCCACGCGCAGGTCGAGCAGCATCAGCAGGTGGCGCATGTAGCTGGCAAAGAAGGCCATCTGGTCGGTCCCGGCCACCAGTACCTTCTCAGAGCTTACGATCGCCTCGGTCAATTCCTCGACAGCGGGCCGTGAGACCTTGCGCGCGGTCTCCTCGACGTTGAGGTGATCGGCCGCGAGCGCTGTCTCGAACTCGTTCTGGTCCAGGGCGAACAGCGGCGCGCCTTCGCTGCCCGCCGGAGCGGCCGGCTGAGCGTGCAGGCGGCGGTACTCCTCGCGTGCGGCGGCTTGGAGCTCGGGGAAGCCCTCGAAGCCAAGCGCCTGTGAGAAGCGCACGACCGTGGAGCTGGAGGTGTTTGCGCGGCGCGCAAGCTCCTCGGCGGTCTGAAAGGCGGCCTCGTCGAGGTGATCGACGATGTACTGCGCCACGTCCTTCTGCGAGCGCGAGCACTCGTCGAAGCGCGACTGGATGTAGATGGAAAGGCTCTGATGCTCGCCGACGCCGGCGGGGTGCTTCTCTGGAGCGGTAGCTAGTCGTTTCATCGGCGCCTTTGTTCGACGGCGGCGCCCGACACTCCTGCTAATCGCTGTTCAACTGTTGCCGATCTTCGCGCCGCCCTCCTCGCGACAACGGCGGGCGAGCTCCACGAAATAGTCGAGCGCCCGCGGGTTGGCAAGCGACTCGACGCTGGCCGCTTCGCGCGGCGCGGCCCCCATCAGGATCCGCTTGATCGGCACCTCCAGCGCCTTGCCCGAGAGCGTTCTCGGCACTTCTGCGATCTGCAGGATCTTGTTTGGCACATGCCGTGGCGAGCAATACTCGCGCACCCGCGCCTTGATCTCCCCCACCAACGATTCATCCAGCCGCACGTCGTCCTCGAGCACGACGAACAGCACCATTGTCAGCTCACCGCCATCGCCGCTCGGCACGTCCACCACCAACGCATCGCTGACCTGCGCCACTGAGGATGTGGCGCGATAGATCTCGCTGGTCCCCATCCGCACGCCCTGGCGGTTGATGGTCGAATCTGAGCGCCCGTAAATGACGGCTCCTGCGCGCGGCGTGATGCGGATCCAGTCGCCGTGGCGCCAGATGCCCGGATACATGTCGAAGTAGCTCTCGTGCAACCGCTCGCCGGACCGATCCCCCCACAGGTACAGCGGCATCGACGGCAACGGCCGCGCCAGCACCAGCTCGCCGACCTCGTCTATCAGCGCTTTGCCCTGCTCGTCCCAGGACTCAACCGCACACCCCAGCGCCCGGCACTGCAGTTCCCCCTCATAGACCGGCAGCAGCGGGCAGCCGCCTACGAAGGCCGTGCAGACGTCTGTGCCGCCGCTGGTCGAGAAAAGCCAGGTGTCGGCGCCGACGTGCTCGTAGACCCAGCGAAAGCCCTCGGGCGGCAGCGGCGAGCCGGTCGAGCCGATCGCGCGCAGGCGCCGCAGGTCGTAGTCGCGGGCCGGCTCGACCCCGGCCTTCTCGCAGCTTGTGAGCAGTCCGGCGCTGAGGCCCATGCAGGTGATCCCGGTCTGCTCGGCCAGCTGCCACAGTCGCCCGAGATCGGGATAGCCCGGGCTGCCGTCATAGAGGACGATCGGCGCCTCGGCGAACAGGCAGCCGACCAGGAAGTTCCACATCATCCAGCCGGTCGTCGTAAACCAGAACATCCGATCGTCACGGTGCAGATCGAGGTGCAGCATGCTCTTCTTCATCTGCTCGAGCAGGATGCCGCCGTGCCCGTGCACGATCGCCTTCGGTAGCCCCGTTGTCCCCGAGGAGTAGAGCACCCACAGGGGATGATCGAAAGGCACCTGCTCGAAGGCGAGCTCGGGCACGACGCCGCCCGGCGCGCCGACGCTCAGCAGCTCATCCCAGCTGAGCGCCCCGATCGATGCCTTCTCCGCGGCGTATGTATCGCCGTCTGAGGCGAATATGTCGACGGCGCGCGCCGAGGTGTCCAGGTATGGCAGAAGCACAAGCTGCTCGACGCTCGGCAGCTCGTCCAGGATCGTGGCCAGCGCCTCGCGGCGGTCGAAGTCCTTGCCGCCGTGCCGGTAGCCGTCCACCACCAGCAGCGCCTTCGGCTCGATCTGCGCGAATCGATCGATCACGCTGCGCGCGCCGAACTCAGGCGCCGCGCACGACCAGATCGCGCCGATGCTGGCCGTGGCTAGAAACGCGACGAGCGTCTCGGGGATGTTCGGCATGTAAGCGGCGACGCGATCGCCGCGCTCTACGCCAAGCGCCCGCAGCCCCGCAGCCGCCGCGGCGACCTGCTCGGCAAGCTCTCCCCAACTCAGCTCGCTGGCCGATTGGCGACCCTGTTGGTCGACAATCGGCGCCCGCAGCTCGGAAGCGTGCAGGACGGCGGTGCGCTTCGCGCGCTCTCCGACGTCGCCGGCGTTGCCATCGTCGGTGTCGTCGGTGTCATCGCGGTCGCTCAGCCCGGGCGCGTCGAGCTTTCGCACCAGCAGGTTCTCCGCATAGTTGAGCTTGGCGCCCGCAAACCAGTTGGCCCCTGGCATCCGCTCTGATGCCAGCACGCGCTCGGGCGGCGTCGAGGCGCGCACTCCGCAGTACTCCCAGATGTCGCCCCAGAACTGCTCGAGCTCCTCGACCGACCATTGCCACAGCTCTGAGTAGTCGGAGAACTCGCGTCCGTGGCGGGCGCCCGCCCAAGCCATGAAGTGCGTCATCCGCGCCGCCGCCATCCGCTCGGCGGAGGGCTCCCACAGCGGGAACTGCTCGTCTGCGTCGGCCATGCCTTCCCCTTTTCTTGCGTGTCCCGCTTGCAAGTGTCCCATGTTGGCGCTCGCGCGCTTATCCTCCCCGCCCGTGACCAACGAGGATCTACGCAGCCAATTTCCTGTCCTTCAGCGCTTGGCCTACCTGAACGCCGGTACCGACGGCCCGCTGTCGGCACAAGCTGCACAGGCCGGAGCCGATGAGCTGCTCGGCGAGGCCGCGCACGGTCGTGCGCGCGAGCATTTCGAGCGCCGTAAAGAGTTGGGGTTGGCGCTGCGCGACTGCCATGCGCGCGCCCTGCGCTGCGAGGCGTCAGATGTGGCGCTCACCACGTGCACGAGCGAGGGCCTGGCGATCGTGATCGACGGCCTGCGCCTGAGTGCGGGCGAGGAGATCCTCACAAGCGACGAGGAGCACCCCGGCTTGCTGGGCGCGCTGGCGGCCGCCCGCGATCTGTATGGGGTGAGCGTGCGGACGGCGCCGCTCGATCGCATCGACGAGGCCGTGGGCCCCGACACCCGTTTGGTGGCCTGCTGTCACGTCGGCTGGATGAGCGGCCTGCTCGCGCCCGCGGGACTGGCCGATGTCGCCAAGACGGGCGTGACGGTACTGCTCGACGGCGCGCAGGGCGTGGGCGCGGTGGATGTCGATGTGCACGCGCTTGGCTGTGACGCATACGCGGGCGCGGGCCAGAAGTGGCTGTGCGGACCGGATGGCACGGGCATGCTCTACGTGACGCCGGCTCTGCGCGAGCGCCTGGCATCGCGCCGGCGCGGTTACGGCAACCTCGCCGACCCCGAGCTTGGTATCGACGCGCACCTGCACGAGGATGCTCGCCGTTTCGATACGCCGGCGCTGTCCGCCGAGGCGCTGGCGAGCGCGCTGGCGGCGATCCAGCTGTTCGAGACCTTTGGCTGGGAGCGCGTGTACGAGCGCGCTAGTTCGCTTGCCGCTGTGCTGGTCGACCGCTTGCGCGAGCACGGCCGCGAGGTCGCTCCGCGCGACGCGGGCAGCACGCTCGTCTCCTTCACAAGCGCCGATCCCGAGGCCGAGCGCGACGCACTGGCGCAGGCGGGTGTCGTTCTGCGCAACATCCCCGAGCGCCCCTGGCTGCGAGCGTCGGTAGGAGCCTGGAACGACGAGAGCGACATCGATCGCCTGCTGGCCGGCTTGGCGCGATGAGCCAGGCGGCGACTTCCTCCGCGACGGACGCTTCCGTCGCCGGCCCAACGCCTGACGGCCGCTCCCGCACAACGCGCCTGCTACGCGGGCACTCCCTGGCGCTGCTCGGCGCGCTTCTTGCCGCCGTTGTGAGTGTGTTCGTCGCGGCGCTCGTGCTGAACGTCGGCGAAGGCCATCTGTCGCTGCCTTGGAACTACGCGAGCGAGGGCGACACCAAGTTCTACCTGCTGCTGATCAAGGGCATCCTCGCTCACGGCTCCTACCAGGTGAACCCCTCGCTGGGCGCCCCGTTCGGCCTGCAGCTCTACGACTTTCCCCAAGGAGGCGACAATCTCAGCCTGCTGATCGTGCGCCTGCTCGGCCTGTTCTCGCAGAACCCGGCGTGGGTGCTGAACGTCTTCTTCCTGCTGACATTCGCGCTGGTGGCGGTGACGGCGTTTGCGGCCCTGCGCCTGCTGAGCGTCTCGCTCGGCTCGGCGATCGTGGGCGCCTGCATCTTCGCGCTGCTGCCCTACCACTTCTACCGCGGCGAGTCGCAGGTGCTGCTCTCCGCGTATTACGGGGTGCCGCTGGGCGCACTGCTGTTCATGCGCCTGTGGTTGGCGCCGGGCCTGTTCGCGCGCCGGGCGCCTAAGCGGAAGGAGGCGCCACCGACATCGTGGCCCGCACGGATGAGCTCGTGGCTGTCGGGCACAACGCTGCTGACGGTCCTCTGCTGCCTGATCGTCGGCTCCACCGGCCTGTATTACGCGGTGTTCGCGATCCTGTTGCTGCTAAGCGGCGGCGCGCTTGCGCTGCTGGTCGGCCGCGGGCGATTCGCGTTCTTCTCGGGCGTGCTTGCCGCGGCGCTGGTCGCGTTGACGCTGGCGGCGAACATCTCGCCGACGCTCTCCTATCGCTCCGTGCACGGCGCCAACACCGCCATCAAGCGCACGACGATCGAAGCCGACCAGTTCGGCCTGCGCCTCACCGACCTGCTGCTGCCCGTCGAGGCACACCGCTTCGGGCCGCTCTCAAACGTCAACCAGAAGTACATCGAAGCGACCTCCACCGGCTACTGCGAGGCCTGTTATGAGAACCTCGGCACCGTCGGCAGCATCGGCTTTTTGTGGCTGGGCCTGATCGCGCTGGTGGCGATCGCCGGCATTCTCGGCGCCGGCGGCGTGGCGGGAGCTCTGCGGCGGCGGCTGGGACCGACGTCGATATACCGACCGGCCGCGCTGGGCGTGTCGTTGTCGCTCGTGCTGGCGACGATTGGCGGCCTCTCCAGCCTGATCGCCTTCTTCGTCACACGCGACATCCGTGGCTGGAACCGCATCTCGCTGTTCATCGCCTTCTTCTCGCTGCTGGCCGCAATGCTCGGCCTGGACGCGGGCTTGCGCAGGCTGGCGGCGCGCGTCGCGTCGCGAGCGAGCGCGATCGGCGCCGGAGCGATCGTGTGCGCCGTCGTTCTGGCGCTTGGCATCGTCGATGAGACCTCCAGTTTCTTCGTGCCCAAGTACGAAAAGGACGCCAAGCAGTGGGTAAGCGACGCGACCTTCGTGCGCGAGATCGAAGCGCGCATGCCCACTGGCGCGGCGATCTTCCAGCTCCCCTATGTCCCGTTCCCAGAGGGCTATGGCGCCGCTGGCACGAGCGTCTCGGCGCCCAATCCCAATTTCGGCACCACCTACGAACTGGCGCGCGGCCCGATCCACGCCTCCAGGCGGCTGCGTTGGAGCTATGGCGCGATGAAGGGCCGGCCGGCGGACTGGCAGGCGCCGCTCGCGACGCAGCCGCTGTATCTGTCGCTGGTCGCCGCGGCGGCCAACGGCTTCGAGGGCTTGTGGGTCGATCCGCACGGCTACAGCGCCACCGCGCGAGTGCGCTTGGCGCCGATGCTCGAGCGGATACTCGGCGTCTATCCCCTCTTCAGCCCCGCGCACGATCTGATGTTCTTCGATCTGCGTCCGTTTGCCGACCAGCTTGCCGCGCTTCACCCCGCCCAGCAGCTGGCCGCCCTGCGCGCCGGCACGCTGTATCCGCTGCGCACCGCGTGCGGCACCGAAGGGATCGAACTCTCAAACCCCTCGCCGATCGCTCGCGAAGCGACTCTGCGGATGCGTATCTACATGCATGCCGCGCACCCGGTGACGCTTCAGATCCACTATCCCGGCGGGGTCAACGAATCGCGCTCCCTGACAAGCGCCCCAGTTCAGATTCGCCGAGCGCTGAGCGTGCCGCCGGGCGCGAGCACGATCGGCTTCTCGCTGGCGGGGCCGCCGGCGCCGCTGGAACCGCGCGTATCCGGACCAGTGGTTGAACAGCCGACGCTGACCGAGCCAGCGCTCACCCCGTTCCTGGCGCCGCTCCTCGGACAGCCCGGACTGAGCGCGGCGCGGATGCAGGCCGGTTTCATCCCGCCCCCATGCCTACAGTCGGTCGAAGCCGTCGGTCCGAGCACGTCGGGATAAGCGATGTCAACACAAGTTCAGTCGAACCCACCTGCATCCGCGCGCTTGCGGCAAATCCAGTGGCATCGGGCGTTCTCGCCGGAGCACCTGGTTCTGATGGCGATCCTCGCGCTCTCGCTGGTTCTGAACACGGTCAAGCTCAGCCAGAACGCATGGGGTAATACGTTCTATTCGGCAAGCGTGAAGTCGATGCTCGGTTCGCTGCACAACTTCCTGTACGCCTCGTTCGATCAGGGCGGCCTGGTGAGCATCGACAAGCCCCCGTTGGGTGTGTGGGTGCAGGTTGTGAGCGCCAAGCTGTTTGGCTTCACGCCGCTGAGCGTGCTGCTGCCGGAGGCGATCATCGGCACGCTGACGGTGCTTGCGCTGTACCTGATTCTGGCGCGCCGCTTGGGTGTGCCGGCGGCGCTCGCGGCCGCTTTGACGCTTGCGGTCTTTCCGGTGTTCGTCGCGGTCTCGCGCGCCAACGGCGTCGACCCGCTGCTGGTGTTGCTGCTGGTGTTGGCGTGCGGCGCGGCTCTGCGCTCGATCGACGGCGGCCGCGTGGTTTGGCTGTTGGTCGCCGGCGCCCTGATCGGCTTGGCGTTCAACACCAAGACGCTTGCCGCCTATCTGGCCGTGCCGTCGATCGCCTTCGGTTATCTGGTGTGCGCGCCTGGCAACTGGGGCCGGCGCCTGCTCGCGCTGGTGGGGGCCGGGCTTGTCCTGGTCCTTGTGTCCTTCTCCTGGATCGCGCTCGTCGAACTGACGCCGGCTTCCAAACGGCCGTTCGTGGGCAGTTCGACTAACAACACCGAGATCGGTCTGACGTTCGAATACAACGGTTTCGGCCGCGTCGAAGGCGAGGTCGGCGGTCCGGGCAACGTGTCGATCAAGCCCGGCGGAACGGTGCCCGCCGCGCCGCACCGCGTGACCGTCCATAGATCAGTAGGCACACGCGTGAACAAGCCGACGGCAAAGGTTCGGGTCGGCGCGAGCGGCTCGAAGCTGTTACCGAACGGTCGCTACGTCAACCCGATCGCCTTCGGTGGCAAAGTCGGCCCGTTGCGCCTGTTCGAGTCCGAGCTGAACGGTCAGGGCGCATGGCTGTTGCCGTTTGCGATCTTCGGCTTGCTGGCGCTGGCGTTGCAAACGCTCGGCCGTGGCCGCGATCGGCGCGACCCGCGCTTGGCGACGCTGCTCGTGCTCGGCGGCTGGTTCGCGGTCGAGGCGGTGGTGCTCAGTTACTCCAAAGGCATCGTCCACCCGTATTACATCTCCGCCCTGGCGCCTGGCGCGGCGGCGATGGTGGGAGCCGGCGTCGCGGCCTTCGTGGACTTTGCTCGCGGGCGCGATCCGCGCCTGTTGCTGCTGGTGTTGGCGGTGATCGGGACGGTCGCCGCTCAGATCGTGATCCTCGAACAGCAGGACTACCTGCAGTGGTTCATCCCGTTCCTGATCGTGGGCGCGGTGCTCGGCCTGATCGCGGTGGCCGTGCGGCGACTGGCGCTGCCTGCGGTGACGTTCCTGCTGGCGGTGCTGTTGGTGGCGCCGACGGCGTACGCGACGACGACATGGCTGGCGCCGGTCGAGGGCACGTTCCCGGCCGCCGGCACGCACGAAGCGACGGGTTTCGGCCTGTACGGCGTCGAAGAAGAGGGAATGCTCGAAAACCGCAAACTGGTCGCTTACGTCGACTCTCACCGGGGTGGGCGCGACCGAAACGGCTGGAGCGTGCTCGTCGACGCCTCCCCCACGGCGGCGCCGTTGATCCTGCTCGGCTCCCCCGCCGGGGCTTTGGGCGGCTACGGCGGCAGCGACCCTGTGCTCGACGGCCGCGGCCTGGCGCGCCTGGTCGCCAATGGGCGAGCGCGCTATGTCGTGCTCGGTGGCGCCTATGCCGACCGTGGCGGCAATGCGGCGACGGCGGCTGTCCTGCGCGACTGTCCGCAGGTGCCGCACGATGCGTGGCACGGCCCCGTGCCGGGTCCGCGCGTCTTGGTGTTGTTCGACTGCCGTGGGCGCGAGTCGGCGCTGGAAGCGCACCCGCGCGGCTGATGCTCAGGCGGCGCGAGCCGCTTGCAAAGCCGGCGTCTGGCCGGTGAGCGAACGCCGCTCGAAGAGGATGCCCTCGCGCAGGCCGGCGCCCGTCACCTCCAGCGCCTGGAACTCGCCCTGGCGCATCACCTGCTGAATCGCCAGCGCGCCCGCCAGGACGATGTCGGCACGCGCCGCTTTGATGCCCGGGATGGTTCCGCGCTCGGACGGCGGGAGCGCCGCCAGGCGCTCGATCAACTCCTCCAGGGCGGCGTCTGTGAGCACGAAGCCCTGCACCTCGTCGGCCGGCAGCCCTGCGGCGCGCTCGGCGGCATTGGCGAGATTGCGCACCGTGCCACCCAATCCGACGAGGCGCTTGCCACTTCCCGCCAACCAGGGCGCTCCGCGATCGAGCTTGCGGGCGACATGCGCCTGCAACGCCTTGCATTGGCTGCGCTTGGCGGGACCATCGCCACAAAGGAAACGCTCGGTCATCCTGACCGCGCCCAACCGCCAGGAGCCCGACTCGCGGGCAATCCGGCCCGCGACATGCACCAGCTGCAGCGAGCCGCCGCCGAGGTCGAGCACGCAGCCGTCGGTGAGCGTCGTCGAGTGCACGGCCGCCAGGTAGCCGTAACGGGCCTCCTGCTCGCGGCTGAGCACACGCACGTCAAAGCCCGTGCGCTCGCGCACGATCTCTAGAAACTCCGCTCCGTTCTCGGCGTCGCGAATCGCGCTGGTGGCCACGGCGTCGATCTCGCCGCCGGCCAGGTCGGCCTGCTCGCAGGCCGCGGCGAACTCGCCGAGCGCTCGTAGTCCGCGTTGCATCCCGGCCTCACCGAGCCGGCCGCTTGCCAGCAAGCCCTCGCCTATGCGCACCGCGCTGGAGAGCTCCCGCTCGCGCTCGGAGCCGCCGTCATGCATGTGGAAGAGCACCATGCGAAACGAGTTGGACCCAAGGTCTATGACCGCGACGCGCTCTCCCGCCTTTGACTGCACGTCTAGAAGCGTAGTGAGCCGGTCGGAGGGCTCGGCCGCTGGGCGATGCGGATGCTCTGGCGCGTGTACGGGTACACACTGAGATAGCGCTCGGCCCGACACCGACTCGACACCGGCGCCGCAGCCGCTACGGGCTCCGAACCCGCTCCATCGAACGGGTTCGTCCTGCTGGCATGCCACCCCTCAAAGAAAGGGCTACCGTGAGCTCACAAGAGAACAAGCAGACCGCGCAGGCCGCCTACGCAGCCTTCAGCAGCGGCGACGCGCAGGCCGCGATGCGAGACATCGACGACTCGATCGTCTGGACCGTGGGCGGCGAGAACACGCTGACCGGCGAGCACAAGGGCAAGCAGGCGCTCGGCGAGCTGTGGGGACAGTTCCTGGGCAAGGGGCTTCGCACCACTCCGCACGACTTCATCGCCGAGGGCGACAAGGTGATCGTCCTGACGACAGTGGTCCTCGATGGCCAGTCGACGGAGAGCGCCGACGTGCTCACCTACAACCCCGCCGGCAAGCTCGTGGCGTTCGAGACGATCGGCGACCCGGCGATGACCAATCAGGTCTTCGCGCGGTAGCCGCCTTTGCCGGTGTCCGATATGTTGAACTGACTGGCGGTGGGAGTTATGACATCTCTCACCGGGCGCTCAGCTTCCCCTAAGCAAGGTAAACCAACCTCATCGCGATGCCGGCACCGAAGAGAAGGCGATCAGTCGTGCGTTGGGTGGCCGGCGCGATACTCGCAGCGGGGCTGGTCGGCGGAGCGGTAGCGCTGGGGGACCCCGACGAATCCGAGCACGCCCACGCCGGAGCCCACAGTGCGCTTGCGCAGATCAACGCCGGCGGCACCGGCGGTGCGTGCGGTCCCGCGACGTCCGCGACGATCGGCGCCGTCGATGCCGCCGTCGCGCGCAAGATCTACCAGGGCGAGCTGACCGGCCGCGAGGTCGGCGAAGACGTCGCACATGTAGCCAATTCGCCTGAACTGGCAAGTGCGGTAGCGAGCGGCAATACGTCCGCCGTTTACGCCGTCGTGCACCAGATCGTCTACACCCCGCACTGGCACATCGTGCGTCTGCGCGTGGTCAAGAACGGCAAGGTCTTGGCGGACGTCGGCGGCCCGTACATCATCGCGCCGCTTTCAGGCGCGTTGCGCCAGAACGGCGTGAAGGTCGGCAGCTTCGTGATGTCGGTGCAGGACGATGTCGGCTACGTGAAGCTGGTGACGCGCTTCGAGGGTGTGCCGATCGACCTGTACGGCGGCCCGCCGCCGCGCCCCGCGAGCAAGTTCCTGATGGGAACGCTGCAGCCCGCGCCGGCGTTGCCGAGCGACGGGGCGACGGTCAAGGTGCACGGCGGGTCGTTCTTCACGCGCGTGTCGCAGGTCAACGCGATGCCGAACGGCAAGCTGCATGTGGCGCTGTTGGTACCCGCGCCTTCGAAGGCGCTTGCGGCAAGGAGCTGCGCAACGGTGCGCAGTCAGGCGTGGGGCGGCATCGTCAAGCACGTGGCCTCGCGGTTCAGCCCGCTGGCGTCGCAGTACCAGGACTTCGTAGGAACGCTCGAGGGGTCTACCGGTGGGCTTGCGTACGTGCGCGAAGGTTCGCTTCAGGTCGCGGGTTTGAACGCGGGGCCGAGGCACCTGCCGAGGAGCGGCAGAGTGATGTACCACGGCCGTCCGTGGCAGGTGTTCTCCTGGGAACCGCACCCGCCGGCGCGGGTGTACTTTTTGGCTCCTAGCTGAGAGCGACGCAACGGAAGCCTCGTCCTGAATCTTGGGAGGCATAGCCAGCCATTAGACCTCCTTTTCCCGCCCCACTCGATGATGGGCCTTGTTGCGCCCATCGGGCTGCGCACCCAAGCGAAGCGTGAAATGATACGTCGCGATGCGCATCGAACTCCACAACATCGGCCCAATAAGGGACGCGTGCGTCGAACTTGGTCCGCTCACTGTGCTGATCGGACCGAACGGAAGCGGAAAGACGATCCTGTCGTCGGTCACACACGCGGCAGCAACCGCTGCGCGACAGGCAAGTTTGCGCGCTAGGGTCTACGGTCGCCGCTGGGAAACAAGCGGCCGGGATCGACCGCAGGCAAGTGACATTGTTGCTCGCTGGGAGGAAGCATTCCGCGAAACGCTCCAGTCTGAGCTTCAGCGCTGCTGCGCGGAGGACCTAACAACGCTGGGACGAGAGTATCGCGCCGGTCGCAATGCTGCACCAAGGATCACAATTGGACAAGGCGCATTTAGCTCAGAGGATACTTGGAATGTGATTTTCCGACTAGACGCTGACCATCTAGTTGTCGAGCGATCAAATAAACGGTACCGTCCCCCTCATCTTGACCAAGCCGAAATGGAGCATGCGAGTCCAAGCACATTGGATCGTTACCTTCTGCGCGCATTTGCGGGCCCGCCAACACGTAGTTATTATTTCCCCGCGTCTCGGTCAGGCTTGATGCAGACGTTCAGTACGCTCACCGCACTGGTATTTGGAGCGCTTGGGGCTGGCTATTTCGAGGACGTAACTCTAGGTAAGATACCTGGCCTTGCGTCGGATTTTCTACAATTCCTCGCGCAAATAGACCCAACTAGGACTACACGAATAGGGGGGCACGCAATCGACCTGCTCGAGCGCGAACTTCTACATGGACATATCTCTCTCGACGTTTCAGGCCCAGCCCGAAAGGTTTCGTTTGCTCCCGACGGATTTACGCAGACTTACCCGATCGAATCGGCCGCAACGTCTACGGCTGAGATTGCGCCTTTGCTTCTTTATCTCCGCCACGTAGCAACTCCAGCCGATGCTCTATTTATTGATGAGCCCGAGGCTCACTTTCATCCCCGCAACCAGGTTTCGCTTGCGCGAGCACTGACAGTCGTTGCCGACGAAGTACGCAACGTAGTGCTAGCAACTCACTCCGAGTTCCTTCTCGCCGAGCTTAGTAATATCGTAATGGAACGCGCGGGAGAACATTCAGACCACCGATCGAGCACACCTCTGCACATATATGAGTTTGTGCCATCTGATCCGCGCGGGGGAGTATCGATAAGGCGGCATGAGTTTGAGCCACTAGAGGGCTTTGACATCGAGCAGTTCTCGACCGTTGCAGAAGAAACATACGATCGTTCCGTTGATATATATAACCGAGTCCACGGCCACGAGAGTACACATGAGCGGCGACTTGCGCGTGACTAGGAAAGAACTCGAAGAAGCTGCCTGTGCAAAGGGTTCTTGCTGGTCAAAGGACACCCTTACTGACGCTGGAGTTACCGCGACGCTAGGACCGGGATGGGAATGCCTAGCGCTTGATCGTCATTTTAGTAATATCAATAAGTGCGTCGGTAAGAAGGGGAGGATTGGCGGATTGTGCGACGGAGTGGCGATACATCCACAGGAGCGCCAAGTCCGGCTAATTGAGGTTAAGAAAGGCCCGAAGCTTCGCGACGCCCGTCCACAGCTTAAGAAGGGCGCCGAGTGGACCCTGACTGTATCGGCAACCGTCGGCACCGATCTCTCGGCTGAGTGTCATTTGAGCGCTGCACCACGAACTTCTTATAGGCCTCGCCCGATCGATGTAAGTGCTGCTGGCTCGCACAAGATACGTGTCCCGTTTTCGATTTGGGCTGAGGGGTTACGAGTCGCCTAGACGGGCGAGTGGGATTCCAGACAAATAATGAGGCCAGCCCGCACCGCCTCATACGACCGAGATGTCGCGCGGAAAGCATCGATGAGAGGCGGCGTCAAGAGCTCGAAGGTGCAACACTGAACGACATCGAGCCATTGCAATGATTGGGCTGACACCTGACATAACCGATGCTGCCGTCCCGCGACACGGCTTCCTACTGCTTACGTTCGCAGATGGCCTGACCGGAGAGGTTTACGTGCTGGACCGGATGCGTGGCCCGGTGTTTGAGAGAGCGCTGACGCCTGAAGGATTTGCCGAAGCCACCGTCGATCCGGAGACAGGCACAGTCTGCTGGCCTGGGGGTGCGGACCTCGCGCCGGACACGCTCTACGAGCGTGTTCGCACCGGTGTGTGGCCGGGGCAAAGCCAGGCGGCATAGACCGTGGCCTGACCCCCCGGGTTCGGTCCGGCCCTTGTGAGAGTTTCTCGCGCCCACGATCATGGGCGAGGAAGGAACTCCACGATGAAGCGACGCAGGCACACGCCGGAGCAGATCATCCGCAAGCTGC
>JBOGXY010000025.1:0-14142 GCA_050696495.1 Solirubrobacteraceae bacterium | reverse complement strand
GCGTCCGCCTGCGCCGCGCCGGGTGGCGGCGGCGCCGCCTCACCGCCGAGGTCGACCTCCGAGGGCGACAGCGCGATGCGCTCGCCAAGGGCGACATCCGACGAGGACGACGACGCGACGGCGTGCTCGCCTAGGTCGATCTCTGAGCTCACCGTCCAGGCGGCCACCGGCGTCATCCGGTTCTGTGTGAGCGTTCCCGTCTTGTCGGTGCAGATGACATCTGTCGAGCCGAGCGTCTCCACCGCGCTCAGGCGCTTTACGACCGCGCCCTTTCGAACCAGCTCGCGCACGCCCACCGCCAACGCCAACGTGATCACGGGCAGCAGGCCCTCCGGGACGTTGCCCACCAGCAGCCCGACCGCGAAGACGATCGAATCCTTGAACGACAGGCCCGCTCCGAGCATCGCGATCGGGATGAACGCGACGCCCATCGCCAGCGCGATCAGCGCGATCAGCCAGGCGACGCGGCGCACCTGCGCTTCGAGCGGGCTCTCCTCGCCGCTGACGCGCTCTGAGAGCGCGGCGATGCGCCCGATCTCGGTGTGCATGCCGGTGGCGAACACCAGCGCGCGGCCCTCGCCCTCGGTGCAGACGGTACCGCTGAGGATCAGCTCGCGCGCCGAGAGCAGCGGCACACTCGTGTCGAGCAGCTCGGCCGAGCGCAGCACCGGCGCCGACTCGCCGGTCAGCATCGACATGTCGAGGTCGATCGCTCCCTCCAGCAGGCGCGCGTCGGCGGAGATGCGATCGCCTTCTTCGATCAGCAGCACGTCGCCGGGCACCAACTCCCGCGCAGGCACCGTGCGCTCGGCGCCGTCGCGCAGCACCTTCGCCTGCGCCGGCAGGAACGCCGCCAGCGCCTCCACGGCGCGCTCGGCCTGTGCCTCCTGGATGAAGGCGAACACCGCGTTGATCGCGATCACGACGACGATCGCAATCGCCACCGCGACGATGCCGGCCAGCCAGGCAAGCAGCGCTGCCGCCCACAGCAGCAGCGCCAGCGGATGGGAGAACTGGCGCGCCAACTCCTTCGGCCAGCGCCGCCCGCCGCGGCGGACCAGTTCGTTGAACCCGTACTGGGTTAGCCGCCGCTGCGCCTCGCGGGCGGACAGACCCGAGCGCGCGGCGCGCAGGTCGCGCAGCAGCAGTGCAACCCGCTCCTCGGGATCGGGCTGTGCCGGCTCCTGCTCGGCGTACTCGCTCACGCGTACCCCGAGCGCTCCTATGCCCCCAGCAGGTCGCGCCGCCTGAATACCCGCAGCGCCACGCCCACACACAGAGCGGCGATCGCGAGCATGATCGCGGCGGCACCGACGCGAAAGGGCTGGGTCGGGACATAGCCGACGTGCGCAAACGGTGTCACTTCCACCAGCAGCTTGGGTGCGCCGACGAGCGCGCCGACCAGCTCCCACAGGAAGGCGATGACGATCAGGCCGTAGGCGATGCCGGCGCTCGCGCGCGGAGCGAGCGCGTAGGCAAGGGCGGCCAGGCCGCCGAACAGGAACGTGACCGGCAGACAGTTGGCGCCAGCCTCGAGCATCCGCGGAAGCGAGATGCCGACCCCCTGTGAGACGGCGCCCGCCCAGGCCAGCATGACGGCAAGCAGTGCCAGCGCGGCAGCGCCCGCGGCCGCCAAAGCCAGCCTGCCGATCAGCCAGCGGGCGCGAGCGACCGGCAGTGCGAGCAGCGTCTCCAGCCGCTCCTCGGCCTCCTCGCGCCTGGCCGCCGCCACCTGCGCGCAGGCGAACAGGCTGAGCACGACGATGAAGAAGATGAAGACGAACGAGAGATAGCCGGTGGGAGTGAGGATCGAGCCGCTGCCAAGGCGCGCGACCTCTTCCTGTATGCGCTTGGAGATGCCTGCAGAGGAGATGCTCGCCGAGACCGCCCCGAGCACCAGCGCGAACACGCCGATGCTCAGTGCCCACACCAGCAGCGTCGCGCGCTCTTCGCGCAGCGATTGGGCAAGCGGCGAGGAGAGCAGGCGCAGACGCGGCGGCGCGCTCTCGCGCGTGTGCAGCAGCCCGGTGCCGACATCGCGCCGCGTGGCCAGCGCGCCCGCCGCCGCCAGCAACAGTGCGCTCGCAAGCGCAGGCGCCAACAACACCAGTGGCCGCGGCCCGGCGAACGGGCGCAGTTCCTCAGCCCAGCCAAGCGGCGTGAGCCACCGCAGCCAGGCGGCGCCCTGGGCGGTGTCGGCGATCACGCGGATCAGCAGCGTTAGGCCGACCGCCGCCGTGCCCAACTCCAGCGCCAGCCGACGCGACGGAGCGAGTTGACTGGTGAGCGCACCCACCCCCACGAACACCGGGATGACCGACACGGTCGCGAGCGCCAGGTAGGCCGATTCGCCGGCGGGCAGAGCGCCAAGCAGGAAGCCGACCAGCTCGGCCAGCCAGATCGCCGCAACGCAGATCGCGATGGCCGCCAGCGAGCAGGCGTAAACGCCGCCGCGAGTGAGCCGCCCGGCCAGCACCAGCTCGGTGCGTCCGCTGTCCTCCTCGGTGCGCATCGCTCGCACGGCGGCGAGCACGCCAAACACCGCGGCCGCAATCGAGAGGGTGCCACCGACGCGCCAGGCGGAGTAGCCGCCGACGCTCAGGATGTCGAACGGATACCCATAGAACAGGCGCAGGGCGTCGTTGGAGGCGAAGCTGTGCGCGAAGGCCAATCGGTCTGCATACGTCGGATAGGTGTGCCGGTAGCCCACTGCCTGCACGTAGGCGTAGATCGCGAACAGATAGGCGAAGGAGAGGGTGCGCACACGGGCGTCGCGCAGCCCACGCCGGACGACGGCGTTAAACGGGGACACGCCCGTCGGAGCTGTCGTAGTGGTGCAGGAAGATTTCCTCGAGCGAGGGCTCGCGACTGACAAGCGCCTTGATCGAATCGCCGCCGGCGCGCGCGAGCGCAGCGATCAGCGGGCCGACGTCGCCGCTGACCTCGAAGCGAAGCGCGTTCTCACCGGCGGCAAGGACGCTGACTCCGGCAAGCTCGGGAAGCCGCGGCGCCGGACCGGCGAACGTCACGTCGACCGTCTGGGCGCCGAGATGGCGCAGCTCGGTGAGCGTGCCCTCGTCGACCAGCCGCCCGCGACGCAGAATGCCGACGCGATCGCACAGCGCCTCGACCTCGGAGAGGATGTGCGAGGAGAGGAAGATCGTCTGGCCGCGCCGCTTGGCCTCGTGAACCGTCTCGCGGAAGGCGACCTCCATCAGCGGATCGAGCCCGCTGGTCGGCTCGTCGAGGATCAGCAACTCCGCGCGCGTCGCGAACGCCGCGACCAGCTGGACCTTCTGGCGATTGCCCTTGGAGAGCGCGCGCACCTTCTTGTCGATGTCGAGTTGAAATCGCTCCACCAACTGTTTGCAATAGACCTCGTCGTGGCCGCCGTGCAGCTTGGCCAGGAACGCGAACGTCTCGGCGCTCGTCAGCGACGGCCACAGAAACGGCTCGCCGGCGACGTAGGCAACGCGTCGATGCGCGGCCACCGGGTCGCGCCACGCGTCGATTCCGAACAGCCGCGCGCTGCCGGCGCTCGGCCGGTGCAGGCCGAGCAGCAGTCTGATCGTGGTTGTCTTTCCGGACCCGTTTGGTCCGAGATAGCCGTAGACCTCGCCGGCGGCGATGTCCAGGTCCAGCGCGTCGAGCGCCTGCGTCTCGCCGTAGCGCTTGCCCAGGCCTTCGGTGTGAATTACCGACCGCATCGTGCCCGCAAGGTATTCCCCTCGGACCGCTGAGACGTACGTACTCCTCCACATCGCGCGCACGGAGCCGCCCCGATGGCCCGTCGCGTCGATCCCGCCTAACTTGTGAGCAGACAAACAGTCTGGCGAGGGCGTGTCTCCTCGCGGTGAGCGAGCGAAGGGAGCGCAGGTGCTCGAGAAGATCGTTGTGGGATACAGCCCCGACCAAGCCGGTCGCGACGCGGTCGCGCTCGCGGGTGAGATCGCAGTGCTTGTCGATGCTCGCTTGACGATCGTCTTCCCCTATCACCCGGCGTTTGCGCGCGAGACCGGCGAGCAGGCCGAGGAGCGCATTCGCGGCGAGGTCAAAGAGCTGACGGCGACGCTCGCCGATTCCGCGAAGCTTGAGCCACTGACGATCCGTTGGAGCACCGCTTCCTGGCCGATCCGCGCCCTGCACGAGCTTGCCGACTACGAACACGCGCAGCTGATCGTGGTCGGCGCCGCACGCGAGGGCGCCACCGCACATCTGAAGGTGAGCCTGATGGAGCGGATGGTCCACGGCGCGCCGTGCGCGATTTTCGTCTCCCCCTCCGGATATGCTGCCGCCGCGGCAGGCGCCGCCGCCGCTCGCGCCGAGCAGCATCCGTTCAAGCGCATCGGCGTCGGCTTCTCATCATCACAAGAGGGACGCGCCGCGATCCGTCTCGCGCGCGAGCTGGCTCGGGCGGCTGGCGGCAACGTGCACGTGATCGCCGGCGCCGGACTGGAGCCGGCGCTCGCCAGCTACGCCTTCTCCTCCCCGGCGCTCGGCGAGGTCGAAGATGAAATCTATGCGGACACCGAGCGGACGCTGACGCGGGTGTGCGAGGAGATCTGCGCAGACGAGGGCGTGGCGCTCGAGCACGAGACCGTGCGCGGCGATCCCGCCACAGTGCTGATCGAGCGCAGCGGCGATCTGGACCTGCTGGTGCTGGGCTCGCGCGCCTATGGGCCGCTGCGGCATGCGTTCCTGGGCAGCGTCTCGGCGCGGGCGATGCGTGAGGCTCACTGCCCGGTGCTGGTGCTGCCACGCGGGGCGGAGGGCGCAAGTGGAGCCTCTGGCGAGCAGAGCTCAGGCGCAGCCGGCCTCGCCTGAGCCAACGGCGCCGGCGCCGGCGCCGACAAACGGCCTCAGCGAGTCCGAGGCCGCCGCTCGGCTGGCCACCGCCGGCTCGCCGCGCAAGCCTCCCTCGAGCCGCTCTTACAGCAGCATCGTCCGCGCCAACGCCCTGACGGTCTTCAACCTGATCCTGGCCGTGTTCGGAGCGGTGACGCTGGCCTTCGGCGACTGGCGCGACGCTCTGTTCCTGGGAGTGATCCTGGCCAACACGACGATCGGGATCGCGCAGGAGGTGCGCGCCAAGCACGCGCTCGACCGCCTGGCGCTGCTGGTCGCGCCCCGCGCACGCGCCGTTCGCGATGGCCGCGAGCGCGAGATCGCGGTCGAGGACGTTCTCGTCGGCGACCTGCTGCGCGCCGGCCCGGGCGATCAGATCGTCGCCGACGGTGAGCTGGTGGCCGCGCGCGAATTGCGACTGGACGAGTCGGTGCTGACGGGAGAGTCGGGTGCGGTGGCGCGCGAGCGCGGCGAGAGCGTCCGCTCGGGCGCGTTCGTGACCGAAGGGGACAGCAGCTATCTCGTGCAGGCCGTCGGCGAGCAGAGCTTCGCGGCGCGGATCGTCGGGCAGGCACGCTCGTTCAGGCACCCGCGCTCGCCGCTCGAGCAGGCCGTCAACCGCCTGCTCTACGGGCTGGTGGCGCTGATGGTGGGGCTGGGCGCCGTGCTCGGCTATTCCCTCTACCACCGCCACGCCTCGCTGCACACCGCAGTGTCCACGTCCGTGGCGGGTGTCGTCAGCCTCGTGCCCGAGGGACTGATCGTGCTCGTCAGCCTCACCTACGCGGTCGCCTGCGTGCGGATGGCCAGGCGCGGGGTGCTCGCCCAGCAGCTCAACGCGATCGAGTCGCTTGCCTCCGTGCAGGTGATCTGCGTCGATAAGACCGGGACGCTGACCGAGTCGGCGCTGCGCGTAGCGGCGATCGAGCCCGTGCAGGGGATGGATTTGGATGAGTTTGGGGCGTGCCTCGGGCGCTACGCGGCCGCCGTCGCGACCCCGAACAGCACGATCGCCGCGCTCGCGGGCGCGTACCCCCGACAGCCCCAGGCGAGCATCGATCAGATCTCGTTCAGCTCGCGCCGACGCTGGAGCGCGATCCGCTTGCAGGACGCCACCTACTACCTGGGTGCGCCGGAGCGATTTGATCTGGGCGCGCTCGAGCAGCGGACGCTCGCGCTGGCGCGCGACGGCCGTCGAGTGCTCGCGTTCGCCGTGGAAGACCGAGAGCACGCAGACTATCCCCCCCTCTCAGGCGACGATTCCCCTCCGAGCGGGCTGCGAATCCTCGGGCTGGTCGTGCTGGCCGAGGCGCTGCGGCCGCATGTGAAGGACACGATCGCCTGCCTGCAAGAGCAGGACGTCGAGGTCAAGGTGCTCTCCGGCGACGCGCCCGCCACCGCCGCAGCGATTGCCCGCGACGTCGGGATACCGGTCGCCGCCGTCCACGAGGGGGCGGATATCCCCGACGATCCGCAGCGGCTGCGCGAGTTCGCGCTGGCCGCGAGCGTGGTCGGGCGGATCTCGCCGGAAGGCAAGCGCGCGATCGTCGCCGCGCTGCACGACGCCGGCCGCTATGTGGCGATGCTCGGCGACGGCGTCAACGACGTGCCGGCGCTGAAGCAGGCGCGCCTTGCGATCGCGCAGGGCGGCGGCGCGCAGATGGCGCGCTCGGTCGCCGACCTGGTGCTGGTAGACGGCGACTTCGACGCGATCCCGCGGCTCGTGCACGAGGGCCGCCAGGCGTTGCGCAATCTGCAACGGGTGACGAAGCTCTACGTGACCAAGTCCGCCTTCGCGGCGTTCCTGATCCTGACGGTCGGCACCACCTCGGAGGCATATCCGCTGCTGCCGCGCCACCTGAGCCTGGCGGCCGCCCTGGCGATCGGGATACCGACGTTCTTCCTGGCGCTGGCGCCTTCGACCGGCGCCTGGCGCCCGCAGGGCTTCGTGCGCCGCGTCGCGCGCTTCGCCGTCCCGGCCGGGACGATCGTCGGCGTCGGCACCGTCACCGGCTACCTGTTCGCGCTGCACGACCTCGACTACGGCGTGATCCAGGCGCGCACGATCGCCACCACGGTGCTGATTTTGGTCGGGCTCTATCTCGTATTGGTGTTGGAGGCGACCGGCTCCTGGCGGCGGTTGGGCATTGTCGGGACGATGTGCGTGGTGCTGGCCGGCGCCTACGCGGCCGTGCTGCTCGTGCCCAGCGCACGTCACTTCTTCGCACTGGCCGCACCCGGAGCGGGCATAGTCGCGACGGCAGTCCTCGCCGCCGCCGTCTCGATCGGCGCGCTCGTGCTCGCCGGCTTCGGCCTGAACAGTCAGACGCGCTCGCCGGACCTGACGGGATGAGCACGCTGCGCGGCTATCTGACGGCGATCGCCGCCGCGCTCGGAATCATCACGGGCGCGGTCCTCTATCCGCTGGCCGGCGCGGACGCGGCCGACATCGCCTGGGCCGCGACCGTGGCGATCATGCTCGTGCCTCTGAGTTGGTCGGTCACGCGCTCGCTGCTGCGCGGCGATCTCGGCGTGGACTTGATCGCGCTGCTTGCGATGGCCGGCGCGCTCGCGCTCGGCGAGTACCTGGCCGGGGCGGTGATCGCGCTAATGCTGGCCGGCGGCAATGCGCTTGAGACCTTCGCCTCGGGGCGAGCACGACGCGAGCTGACAGCGCTGGTTGAGCGCGCGCCGCGCAGCGCTCGGCGACGCTCGGGCGAGGCGTGGGAGGAGATCTCGGCCGAGGCCGTTCGGGTCGGAGACCTCCTGCTGGTGCGCGCCGGCGAGGTGATCCCCACCGACGGAGCCCTTGCCTCGGAGCGAGCGGTGATCGACGAGTCGAGCCTGACCGGCGAGCCGCTGCCTGCGACATACGTGCGCGGGCAGACGATTCGAAGCGGCGCGGCCAACGCCGGTGACGCTTTCGAGCTGGAGGCGACACAGCGGGCCGCCGACAGCGCATACGCGGCGCTCGTGCGACTGGTGCGCGAAGCCGAGCAGCGCCGCGCGCCATTTGTGCGCATGGCCGATCGCTACGCCGTCTACTTCCTGCCGCTGACGCTTACGATCGCCACTGCTGCCTGGGCGCTGAGCGGCGAAGCCGTGCGGGCGCTGGCGGTGCTGGTCGTGGCCACCCCCTGCCCGCTGATCCTGGCCGCGCCGATCGCCTTCGTCGCCGGGCTCTCGCGCTCCGCCAAAGCGGGCGTGATCGTCAAGGGCGGCGCAGCCATCGAGCAGTTGGGCCAGGCGCGCACCGTCCTGCTCGACAAGACCGGGACGCTCACGCTCGGAGTGCCGGGGGTAGAGCGCGTGGAGACTTACGATGGCATCGATCGCGCCCAGCTGCTGCGACTGGCCGCCTCGCTCGATCAGCTCTCCGCGCACCCGGTCGCCGCGGCGATCGTGCGCCAGGCCGCAAGCGAGGCGATCGCGCTCACGCGACCGGAGCAGGTGCGCGAGTCACCCGGTGAGGGGATCGAAGGACTCCTCGACGGGCGCCGCGTGGTGCTCGGCAACCCAGACTGGCTGGCGGCGCACGGGATCGACACCTCCCGCGTCCAGGCGGGCGAGGGCGCCAGCGTGCTGGTGGGCGTGGACGGGCGTCTGGCCGGCACGCTTGCGATCGGCGACCGCATCCGCCCCGACGCCTACGAGCTCGTGCGCCGCCTGCGCGACGTCGGTATCGCTCACGTCGCGATGCTCAGCGGCGACCGGGCCGAGGTTGCGCATGCCGTCGGCGAGCAACTGGAGCTCGACCGCGTCTACGCACAGCAGAGCCCAGAGGACAAGCTCGAGGTCGTGCGCTCGATGCGCGCTTCGGCGGACCTGGCGCCGGTAGTGATGGTCGGCGACGGCGTCAACGACGCTCCCGCCTTGGCGATGGCCGACGTGGGGGTGGCGATGGGAGGAGTCGGCGCCACCGTGTCCTCGGAGACCGCCGACGCGGTGATCACGGTCGATCGCATCGATCGTGTTGCCGATGCGATCGCGATCGGCAGGCGCACAGTAAAGATCGCCCGCGAGAGCGTGCTGTGGGGGATCGGCCTGAGCGCGAGCGGAATGGCGCTTGCGGCGGCCGGCCTGCTAGTGCCCGTCGCCGGCGCGCTTTTCCAAGAGGCGATCGACGTGGCGGTGATCGTCAACGCCTTGAGGGCACTGCGGGGGTGAGGCTTCAGCCCGCCAGCGCCCCGGCGATATCGAGCGTTGAGATGACGCCGGTCGGCTCGCCCGTCTCGTGTGAGACGACGATCACATGCGAGATGTCGTGATCGGCCATCATCCTGGCCACCCGCTCGACCGTCTCGCGCGGATCGACGGTCAGGATCTCGGTCGCGGCAAGCTCACCGGCAACCACGTCCATGCGACCCGCCGCAACGGCGCGCATCAGGTCCATGTCCGAGAGGATTCCCCACACCAGGTGCTCGCCGCGATCGGCGCCGCGGGCCAGGCCCTCGACGACCACGCAGTGGACCTGATTGGCAGCCATCTCGGCGGCCGCCTCCTGAAGCGAGGAATGCGGCGGCAACGTAACGATTCCGTGGTGCATCGCCTCGGCTACGCGGGCGCTGGGGAGAGAGGACGGTATGGGTGTGGGGGCTGTGGCGGCCATCTCAAATCTCCTTCTTGGATGCACGATCGACCATGAACCCAAGCTACCCGCGACCGTTGCCCCCGCCATCGGGGCGGACTGCGCGCATAGGCTCCGTAGCGGCTACTCAGTAGCTACTACCGGAGCGCCGCGAGCCGCCTCGAGCAGCACCCGTCGCTCGGCGGAGGCGATCAGACCGCGCGTACGCGCAACGGCGTCCACGCTCACAGACACGCTGTCGATACCAAGCCGCACGAGCAACTCGGCGTACTCGGGATGCACCGAGGGGGCCTGTCCGCAGATCGATGTCGCTAGACCCAGCGAGCGTGCCTTTCCGATCAGCTGTGAGAGGTAGGCGATGACCGCCTCGTCGCGCTCATCGAATGTGGATGCGAGCAGCTCGGAGTCGCGGTCGGCGCCGAGCAGCAGCTGGGTGAGGTCGTTGGAGCCGATCGAGATGCCGGCGATTCCGAGCGCCGCGTAGCGCTCGAGGTTGAACAGGACCGAGGGGACCTCGGCCATGATCCACAGCTGGAAGCCGCGGCGATCGAGCAAGCCCGACCCAGCGACAAGCTCGCGACAGCGCTCGAGCTCTGAGACGGTGCGCACGAACGGCAGCATCATGTGGAAGTTCTCGGCGCCCGCATCCCAGACGCGGCGAATCGCGTCCAGCTCCAAGGCGAAAACCTCCGGCTCGTGTGTGTAGCGCAGCGCGCCGCGGTAGCCGATCATCGGGTTTGACTCCTGTGGCTCGAAGCGCTCGCCGCCGCGCAGGCCGCGAAACTCGTTGGTGCGAAAGTCGATCGTGCGGTAGGTGACCGGTCGCGGAGCGAACGCGGCCGCGAACTCGCTCAGCGCATCGGACATCCGCTGCACGAACTCATCGCCGCGACCCTCCTCGATCAGCAGCTTCGGATGGGCGCCGTCGAGCGCCTCGAGCACCATCAGCTCGGCGCGCAGCAGCCCGACGCCGTCGACGGGCAGCTGCGCCGTGCGCTGCGCCTGGGACGGCTCAGACAGATTGACCAGCAGTTTGGTGGCGGTCGTCTCGGCTACGGATGTGAGCGCCGGTGCGCCACCGCCGGTGGCGCCGGTGGCGCCCCTCGCGTCGAGATCAAGGCCCCCCGTTGCACCGCCTGCGCCCCTCGCTGCACCAGATGCAACAGCAACATCGATGCCCTTCAGCACGACACCCCGTGTCGCATCGACCGTGACCTCCTCGCCGTCGCGCAATGTGCGCGTCGCGTCGCCCGTGCCGACGACACACGGGATCGCAAGCTCGCGCGAGACGATCGCCGCGTGGCAGGTCATGCCGCCCGAGTCGGTGACGATCGCGGCGGCCTTGCGCATCAGCGGCACCCAGTCGGGTGTCGTCATGTGCGCGACGAGCACGGCGCCGTCGGGGAAGCTTCCGGCTTCGTCGGGTCGACGCATCAAACGCACGGCGCCGGCGGCGCGACCGGGCGCGGCGCCGAGGCCGTGCACCAAAGCCGTCGGGCGGATAGTCCTGCCACCATCGGAACCGAGCTGCTCACCAACGGCCGCTTGGGCGGTCCCACCGGCGGCGCCATCCGCGCCGGCGGCGTCCGTGCCCGGCGGGTGGGCGATCGTCGTGATCGGGCGGCTCTGCAGCATCCACGGGTTGCCGTCTGGGTCAAAGGACCACTCGGTGTCCTGCGGCGAGCCGTAGTGGCGCTCGATCATCACACCCAAGCGCGCGAGGTCGAGCACCTCGCGATCGTCGAGCACCGCCAGCATGCTCTCCGCGGCTGAGAGCTCGCGGGTGAGCGTACCGCCGTCCGGAGCCGGCTCGATCGCCAGCTCCTTGGGGCGAACCGAGCGCGTGAGGATGCTCAGCGTGTCCTTGCGCACGACATAACGGTCGGGCGATACCGAGCCTGAGACGACCGCCTCGCCCAGGCCGAAGGAGCCCTCGATCACCAGCTCGCCCCGCTCGCCGGAGGACGGGTCGACCGTGAACATCACGCCGGCACGGGTCGAGGGGATCTGGCGCTGCACAACGACGGCGATGTCCATGTCGGCCTGGCTGAAGCCGCGGCGACCTCGGTAGTAGATAGTGCGAGCGCCGAACAGCGAGCCCCAACAACGCTTGACCGCGTCGATCACGCCGTCGGCTCCGCGCACGTTCAGGAAGGTCTCGTTCATGCCGGCAAACGACGCCGAGGCGGTGTCCTCGGCCGTAGCTGAAGAACGCACCGCAACCGCATCGCCGGCCCCATGCTCGCCGACCCCGCGCTCGACCGCCCCACCGACCAACTCGGCATATCCAGCCAGGATCGCCTGGGCCAGCGCCTCGGGCATCGGGGACTCCAGCACCACTTGGCGGGCGGCATCGGCGGCGGCGCGCAAGGCCCGGCTGTCCTCGACCTCGACGCCGGCGAGGATCTCGCGCAGGCGCTCGCGCACACCGTTTTGCTCACAGAAGGATGCGTACGCCGGCGCGCCGATCACGAAACCGGGCGGGACCGGCAGACCTGCCCGTGTCAGCTCGCCGAGATTCGCGCCCTTTCCGCCGGCGTAGTCGACGTCCTTGCGAGAGAGCTCTGAGAAGCCCCTGATGAGAGCTGTGCTGGTGCTACCGGCCACCTGGCAAACCCTCGCGAACCCGACGCCGGCCAGCATCCGGACCAAGCCGTCGAGCCGTGCGGGCTTTCACGGATGCTGGTGCGCCCGGCTCAGAGCAGCATCGGAGACCGATGAAGACCGCCGCCGCACCGCGCGAGGCCTACCCAAGCGCACACGTCGTCGACGTCGCGCTCAAGGACGGCTCGAGCCTGCACATAAGACCCGTCGCCGCGAGCGACAGCGAGGCCGTCCGCGGCTTTCTGGAGGGGCTCTCCAAGGAGTCGATCGGCTTTCGCTTCTTTGGCTCGCCGAACCTCGACTGGGTCTGCAACTGGTCGGTCGACGTCGACTACAGCGACCGCTACGCGCTGATCGCCTCGACCGGCGCCGGCGGCGAGATCGTCGCTCACGGCGCCTACATGCGCCTGGACGAGCACCGCGCCGAGGTGGCGTTCGTGGTCTCCGACGCGTGGCAGGGGCTGGGGATCGCCACGATCATGCTCGCCCACCTGGCCGCTGCCGCCGCCGAACATGGGATCGGGAGCTTCTTCGCGGAGGTGCTGCCGCACAACCACCGCATGATCGAGGTGTTCGCCCAGAGCGGCTTCCCTCTCACGCGCCACCGCACCCGCGATGCGATCGAGGTCGAACTGCCGACCTCGATCTCAGCGCAAACCGCCGAGCACTTCGAGCAGCGCGATCGCGTGGCGGCGGTCGCGGCGCTGCGCGGATTCCTGGCGCCGCGCTCGGTAGCCGTGATCGGAGCGTCGCGCAGGCGGCAAACGATCGGCGGCGAGCTGTGGCACAACCTGGCACAGAACGGCTTCACCGGCGAGGCCTATCCGGTCAACGAGAAGGCCGACGAAGTTCAGGGTGCGCGTGCCTACCGCGCGATCGATGACGTTCCCGGCTCGGTGGATCTGGCGGTGATCGCCACACCCGCCGAGCGGGTCGCCGAGGCGGCGCGGCAGTGCGCGCGGGCCGGTGTGCGCTCGCTGCTGGTCATCTCCGGCGGCTTTGGCGAGACCGGCGGCGAGGGCGTCGAGCGCCAGCGCGAATTGCTCGACATCTGCCGTGAGAGCGGCATGCGCCTGATCGGCCCCAACTGCCTGGGCGTGCTGAACACGGCGGCCTGCGTCAACCTGAACGCGACCTTCGCCGCGGGCAAGCCCCGGCCCGGAAGCGTTGGCTTTCTCTCCCAGAGCGGTGGGCTGGGGATCGCGATCATCCAGGGCGCCGAGCGTTTTGGCATCGGGCTCTCTTCGTTTGTCTCGGTCGGCGATAAGGCCGACATCTCGGGCAACGACCTGCTCCAGTACTGGGAGCAGGACCCGAATACGAGCGTGATCCTGCTCTACCTGGAGTCCTTCGGCAACCCGCGCCGCTTCGCGCGAATCGCACGGCGCGTAAGCGCGCACAAGCCGATCATCGCCGTCAAGAGCGGGCGCTCCACCGCCGGGGCTCGCGCGGGCGCCTCTCATACCGGCGCGCTGGTGGCCACCTCCGACGTGACCGTCGACGCGCTGTTCGATCAGGCCGGCGTGATCCGCACCGACACCGTGCACGAGCAGTTCGATGTCGCGGCGCTGCTTGCGTGTCAACCCGTCCCAAAGGGGGGCCGGGTGGCGATCGTGACCAACGCGGGCGGACCGGGGATACTCTGCGCGGACGCCTGTCAGGCCGGTGACCTGGATGTCGTCGAGTTGCCCGCGAAGCTACGCAAGCGCCTATCGGGTTTCCTTGACAGGCACGCGTCGCTTGCCAACCCGGTCGACATGATCGCCGGCGCCACCGGCGAGGATTACCGGCTCACGATCGAAGCGCTGGCAAGCGCCGGCGTATGCGATGCGATCCTCGCGATCTTCGTGCCGCCGCTCGTAACCGAGGCGGCCGACGTCGCTGCCGCCATCCACACCGCCGCCGCAAACGCAGGCGATGTATCCGTAGCCGCCGTGTTCATGACCGGCGAGGCGGCCCCCGCCGAGTTGGCGAGCGACGCATCACCCATCCAGCCGATCGGCGACACGCGGTCCGCCCGTGCGGCAGGCAACGATCGCAGAGTGCCCGCGTTCGAGTTCCCCGAGGACGCGGCGCGGGCGCTCGCGCATGCCGCGCGCTACGGG
>JBOGXY010000024.1:0-1992 GCA_050696495.1 Solirubrobacteraceae bacterium | reverse complement strand
CGCCCGCGGCCGCCGCCGGCGCGCTGGCCGGCGCGCCGCCCGCGCTTGCCCCGATGGTGCCGTTGAGAGTCCCCAAGGCAGCGTCCGCCGGCAGCACCCGACCGAGCTCGTGCAGCATGTGCGACCAGTCAAAGCGGGCCTGTACCAGCTGGGCGACGGTCTTCGTGCGCTGTTCGGCCGTCTGGACGAACGAGATGTACGGTTGGAGCCTGCCGGTGCGCGCCTGCACCTGCGCGATCTGTGCTTCGATCTTCGCGACTTCGCCCGTTTCTTTGGAGACGTTGCGCGCGGCCGAGCCGTAGAGCACCCCGAGCGCCGCGATGCCGAAGACCAGCGCAAGCAGAATCAACGCGGCGCCACCGGAACGCCCGGCCAGCGAGCCGCCACCGGCGCGCTGGTCACTGGGGATCAGGTTGACGGCTCTCATCGCGGCGCCTCCTCAACGGCCAGGCCGGCGGCGACCGCCAGGCGCTCGGGAGAGACCGAACCGAGCGCTACCCCGTCACCGAGAGAGACGGTCTGCGCCACCAGGGGCACGCTGAGCTCGGCGCCCAGCGCCTCGGCGAAGCCTGCGATTTGCAGCGCGGCGCCGCTCAGCACAATGGTTGACACCTCGCCGCCCCCGCCCTGGGAGCGGTGGAAGTCAAGTGAGTTGCGAACCTCGCTGGCGATTTCGCGAACGCCGGCGGTGAGCACCGGCCGCACGTCGATCCGTGGCTGCTCGGCGCTCGGCTCCTCAGTGCTCGGTTCCTCAGCGATCGGTGGTTCCCCAGCGATCGCTGGTTCCTCGGCGCGCGGCTGCTCGGCAAGCGTGGACGCCTCCGTGAAGACGGCGGCGGCGGACTGGGCGCTCGGCTGCTCGGCCGGCGCCGGCGCCGGCGCGTGCTCGGCGACAGCGGGTGCGGGGCGGGCGCTCAGATCGACAGCGGCGAGCAGGTCGCGCGCCTGCACCAGCGGGATGCCGTTGCGCTCGGCCACGGCGATCGCCATCGACTCCAGGCCGCCGGAGGCCACGCGGGTGAAACGGCAGACGGTGCCCTCGGCGATCGCCATGTTCGTCAGGCCGCCGACGTTCAGGTAAAGGACACGTCCCTCGCGCTGCTCCTCGGCGTGGTGCAGAGAGCGAATCAGGGCAAACGCTGACAGGTCGATCCCTTCCGGGCGCAGGCCGGCGCCCCGGACCGCCGCCATCAGCCGTTCGACCATGTCCTTCTGAGCCGCCACGACGACCACGCGCTGGCGCTGGCCGGTGGGCGTCTCGACGATGCCGAGCGTCTGGTAGTCGAGCACGGCGCTCTCCAGCGGCATCGGGATCTGGTCCTCTGCCTGGAAGCGCACCGCCGTCGCCAGCTCCTTGCCCTCCGCGATCGGCGGCAGCTCAAGCGTTCGCATGACGGTGCGCTGGTTGGCCACACCGACGCGCACGCGCCGGTCAAGCGAAGCCCCGTGGAACAGCTCGCGCAGAGTCTCGCTGAGGGCCTGTGTGTTGATGACTTCGCCCTCGCGAACGGTGTCGGGCGGCAGCGGCGCGCCGGCGGCGCGCTGCACTTCGACCTTGCCGTTGACACGGACTTGCACGGCGGTGACGTAGCCGGGCTGGATGTCCAGGCCTACAAGGGTCGTGCCCGTGCGCGAACGTGAGCGCCCGGCGCCGCGGCTCGGCTTGCCGGGCAGGCTCGGGACCAGCTTCTTCAGCGAGTCGGCCGATATCTCAGCCTTTAGGAGGGAGGAGGCGGGCATCTCAGCGCAGGAAGTTGGTCGTGTACCAGTGGACGAGCGGATCGCCGGCGAAGATCGCAACCAGCGAGCCGAAGGCGAGGAACGGTCCGAACGGGACGGCCGACTTGCGCGCCGCGCTCGCGCCCTTGCGCGAGGCCAGCAGCACGCCGTACAGCGTCCCGGCCAGCAGCGCGATCAGCATCGCCGGCGCCACCGAGGCGCCGAGGAACAGGCCCATGACCCCGGCGAGCTTGACGTCGCCCATGCCCATCC
>JBOGXY010000023.1:0-6371 GCA_050696495.1 Solirubrobacteraceae bacterium | reverse complement strand
CGCGAGCCGGTCGCCTACATCCTCGGTCGCCGCCACTTCCGGCGCTTGGAGTTGGCGGTGGATCGCCGTGCGTTGATCCCACGCCCGGAGACCGAGTTGCTGGTCGAAGTTGGGCTGGCCCTCCCTGAGGCCGCACGCGTGCTTGACCTGGGCACCGGCAGCGGCGCGGTCGCGCTGGCGCTCAAGGACGAGCGTCCCGACCTCCAGGTGAGCGCCAGCGATTCGAGCGAGCGGGCGCTGGCGCTGGCGAGTGAGAACGGGCACCGTCTTGGGCTGGCCGTTCAGTGGCTTCAGGGTGATCTACTCGACGGTGTGGACGGCGAAGTGGATGCGGTGCTGTCAAACCCGCCGTACGTACGCGAGGACGAGCGCGCCGCCCTCTCCCCCGAGATCGTTCGCCACGAGCCGGCCGGCGCGCTGTTCGCGGGCGCGGACGGCCTGGATGTCATCCGTCGGCTAATCGCGCAGGTCAGCGCGCGCCCGAGCGTAAAGATGCTCGCGCTCGAGATCGGACTGGGACAAGCGGATGCTGTTGGCGAGCTGATGAGCGACGCCGGCTTTGCGTCGGTTCATCGCGAGCGCGACCTGGCCGGCATCGAGCGCGTGATCGTCGGGGAGCGCGGATAGGGCCATGACAAGCGCCGGCATAGTCGCGAGGCAGACCAGGTGATCGCCGGCAACGGGCAGAGCGCGACGTTGACTGCCCACGACGCGCAACGACTGGAAGATTGCCTGACGGGCGACGGGGTCGCCCTGATCCCGACCGACACCGTCTACGGCCTGGCCTGCAACCCGGACAGCGAGAGCGCGCTGCGCAGGATCTACGAGCTCAAGGGCCGGCCGCCGCTCAAGCCGGCCGCGGTGATGTTCTTCGCGCTGGAGCCCGCGTTTGATGAGCTGACCGAGCTTGGGCCGCGCACGCGCACGGCACTTCAGGCGCTCTTGCCCGGCCCGGTGACCGTGCTGCTGGCCAATCCGCGCGAGCGCTTCGTCGCGGCCTGCGATCCGGGCGCGAGCGGCTCGGGACTGCTCGGCCTGCGCGTGCCGACGTTCGCGGGCTCGCTGGCCGCGCTGGGGGCGATTCGCCTGCCGGCCGCGCAGTCGAGCGCCAACCTCTCCGGAGAACGCGACCCACGCACGCTCACGGACGTCCCATCCGAGCTGCTTGAAGGATGCGAGCTGGCGCTCGACGGCGGCGAGCTGGCGGGCATGGCCTCAACGGTCCTGGACCTCAGCGGATACGAGTCGACGGGGAGATGGCAGATCGTGCGAGCGGGCCCGCTGGACGCTGCCGTGCTTGAGCGGTTGCTCGACTGACGCGAGGGCCTGGCGCATCGCCTTCAGGCTGCGAGCAGGCCGAGCGAGGCGAACCGCAGCAGCGAGGCGTCTACCTCCTCCACAGGCACGCCAAGCTCGCGTGCCAACCCGTCTCGGCTGCGCGTGCCGTCCAGCAGCGCCAGCAGCCTGGCCTCCGACTCCTCGTCCAGCCGAACGTTGGCGTGCAGCAGCGAGCTGAGGGCAGGCAGGCCGGCGGCACACTGAACGCGCGCCAGCGTGCTCACGACCGGGCGCTCGCCCGGCGCGACGCTCAAATCCGGGGCGCAGCTCTCCAGTTGCACAATCCGTCCCAGGTACGCCTGCAGCAGAACCGTCCGAAGCCGCGCCGCGACGAGTTCCTCGGAGCACTGCGACCCGGCCGCGGCGGCGGCCACCGGGATTAGCTCCGAGAATGGCAGCGACGCGGGCCACGCCTCGGCGAGCGCGTGCAGCGCCGCGCGCACGAGCGGCTCGGAGGTGGTGACGGTGAACCCTTCGGGCGTGACGAAGGTCTCCTCGTCGGGCGCCTCGGTGGAGCCCTCATTCTCGCCGCGCTCGCCGTTGCCGCCCTCATCCTCCCCGCCGTCGGCGTCTCCCTCGCGGCCCTCGTCCGCCGCCTCCAGCTGAGCCGCCACGAAGAAGCCCTCGATCTGCGTCTCGTCCAGCTCGCGACTCACCTCCGCCTCGCCGTGGCAGAGCAGCGTCTGGCGGAACATGCGGTTCTTGAAGAAGTCGAGGTACTGCTCGCGCACGACCATGTCGTCCGGCAGGCCCTGCATCAACTGCGCCGCGCTCTCGGGCACGCCGCGCATCTGACTCTCCGACAGCTCGGCCTCGGCCAAAAAGGCCAGCCCGTGCCGCTCGGCCTGCTCGACAAACTCGTGCAGGTAGAAGGGCGTAGCGATCTCAGCAAGGTCGTCGTGCAATAGCAGCGCGTCGCTGTATCGGAGCATCCTCTCCATGTGCTCGCGCAGCAGGCGCGCGTAGGGACTCGGCTCCTCGATCGCGACGATCGTGCGCATCAACTCCTGGGCGGCGGCGAGCCGCTCGTGCGGATCGGCGATGTCGCGCACGTGATAGGCCAGGATGTCGCGCGCCATGTCGCGCAGGTAGCTGCCCGGGTAGGCGTTGTAGGAGACATAGGCGATCCCCTGCGGCGCAAGATGACGCCGTAGCGCGGTCAGTAGCGCGGCGCGAACACGCGGAGGGATCCACGAGTAGACGCCGTGAGCGAGGATGTAGTCGAACTCGCCCAGGTCGGCGGGCAGGTCTTCCAGGTCCAGGCACAGCAGCTGTGCGTTCTCGATGCCGGCGGAACGGGCGAGCTTGGCCCCGCGCTCGATCCCGCCCGCGGCGGCGTCCAGGCCGACGAACCTCGCGCCAGGCAGCGCCTGGGCGAGCGAGAGCACGTTGCCGCCGTCGCCGCAGCCGAGCTCGAGCACGCGCGCTTCATCCGCGCGACCTGGGTGCAGGCCGAACAGACGCCCGACCACCTCCAGGCGCGCCGGGTGCGTCGCCGCATACGCGTATCCCGGGTATGCGAAGCGCTCGTAGGCGTCCACCGAACGAGCGCGCTCGCGCGCCGCTAGAAAGCCTTGCTGGCGGCGAAGTTCAGGTTGACCTTCGCCTGCGGCCTGCCATCGCCGTTGACGAAGACCTCTTGGGCCTTCTGGAAGACGAAATTCACCTTCTCCTGCGTCCGGCCGTTTGGCGCGGTTCCATCCTGGACACTTGAGATCAGCACGTCGCTCATCTTGATGTAGAGGTAGTCCTGCTGCTTGCCACCGGCCTTGCGCGAGAACAGCAGCTCGGCGTCCTTGATGTGTTTGCCGCTGGCCGCCGCGCTCAGCAGCAGCGGCGATGACTTGTCGAGCACCTTGGTGATCGAGAACGACTGGATCATCGTCTTACCGGCCCCGGCGCCGCCGCTGGTCGCCGCGACACCGCGACCTACCCCCCACTGGAAGGAGCTGATCTCGATGTCGCCCTTGTGCTTGCTGTCGGTCGACTCGCCCTTGATGCCGTCGAGCTTGATGAACGTGTTGCCCGAGACGTTGGAGAACCCGAATGTCGTTTCGCCCGGGAGCGCCGGTTCGCCGGCGGCGCCCTGTGAGCCGGCGGGACCAGCGGGACCAGGCGGGCCTTGCGGGCCTTTCTGGTTCCAGCTGATCGTCGCCTCTCCCGGCTGACATTCACCGGCCACATTGGGGCCGGGCGTCCCGACGGGAACCGTCTTGGCCGGGTCGATCACTCGCAAAGCGCCGGGCGGCTCGGTGACGCCGCTGATGGTGACGACCTTCTGTTCGCCCTTGGGACCGGTTTCATTGGCGTAGCACCCGGTAATCGTCCCGTCCGAGCCGACGACCGAGCCCATCGCGATCGCGGCGCCGGCGCCAAGCGCCGCCGCGGTGGGCAAGCCCACCTGCAGAGCGCGTTTGGAGTTCCTGATCCTCTGGACCGCAGTGGCGATCCTGCTTGCCTCTTGCGCGCTCATCCCGCTCCCCCTTGACTCGAAGGTCTCCCGCCCGCGGGCAGTCTACGCGACAACCTCGACGCCGACAAGGTCCTTGGCGTCGAGACTGCCCGGCTCCTCCAGCGCAAGAACCGCCTGCAGCGCGGCGATTGCCACCGCCAGCTGGTCGAGTTCGGGCTCGCGCGTGGTCAGCAGCTGCAGCTTCAGACCCGGCCACATCACGGCGCGCACCCAGCGGCGCGAGCGGTTGCGCCCGGCGAACTTGATGATCTCAAAGGAGATGCCGGCGATGATCGGCACGCCCAGGATGCGTGTGGCGACCAGCAGGTACCAGGCCGGCATGCCGACCGCTCCGAACACGAAGATCGAGACGACCATCACGATCAGCAGAAAGCTCGTGCCGCAGCGCGGATGCAGCCGCGAGAAGCGCTGCGCGTTCTGAGGCGTGAGGTCGAGACCGGCCTCAAAGCAGGAGATCGTCTTGTGCTCGGCGCCGTGGTACTCGAACACGCGGCGGAGGTCTTTGATCCGTGAGAGCAGCACCATGTAGCCGAGGAAGATCGCTGTGCGCACGCACCCCTCGACTATCCAGAACAGCGCTGAGGATTTCAGCTGACCCTTGATCAGACTGGTGAGCCCGAGCGGCAGCAGGAAGAACAAGCCGATCGCGAACACCAGCGAGACGACAACAGTCCCGGCCCAGATGCCGGCGCCGATTTCCTGCGGCTCCTCCTCGGCCTCACCCTCGGGAAGCTGCGCGTTGGCGGAGATCCCGAGCGCCTTGAAGCCGATCGCAAGCGAGCCGCCGAGCGCGACGATCCCGCGCACGATCGGGATGCGCAGCGAGCGGTGGCGCGAGAGCGCCGAGGCGAGCGGGAAGGTCTTTACCTCGATCTCGCCGAGCTGCTCGAGCTCGCCGCGCTCCTCCTCGGCGCTGAGCTTTGCCTCGCGATCCATGGCGACCTCGAACGCCTCCTTGCCCTCCGCGGCCTCTTCGACCAGCGGCTTGCGCACGGCGACCGCCCAGTGGCGCACGCCGCGCATCATCACTCCCTCGAGAACCGCTTGCCCGCCGAGCGGCGCGTCGCGCTTGGCGGTCAGCTCGCCGTCGATCGGCTGGATTTCCACCGCGCCATCAGAGGCACCGTTCGATGAAACCGTGCGCTCTGGCGCGGTCGCCTGGAGTCCGCTCAACTGCACCCCTCCACCGGCAAGCGGCCGAGAGGACATCGCTTCAGCTTGCGCTTGGCGTGCTCGATCCGGCCGCCGCGCCGCCCGTCTGGGCGTTGCGCTGACGACCCTTCGCGACTCGGCGCTGGAAACGCTCGACGCGGCCACCCGTGTCTACGAGCTTCTGCCGTCCGGTGTAGAAGGGATGGCAGTTGGAGCAAACCTCGACGTGGATCTCATCCTGTGTCGCGCGCGTGACGAACTCGTTGCCACAGGTGCAGCGCACATGGGCTTCGACGTAGTTGGGGTGGATCTTCTCCTTCATCGTCGGACCATTGTAGCGGGAGCCAATCGCCCAGGCTCAAGCGCCGGGCGCCGGGCTCACCGGCGCCGTCAGCGTCGGCTGAAAACAGCGCGGACTGCGCAGGTCCGCGCGCTTGATCACCTTGCCTTTGTCTCCGACCCAGCGAAATTTGACGGCCACCCGATAGGCGACGGGCGCGGTCAGGTTCGTGACCTGCTTGACGTACTTGTAGATCTTGACCCCCGGTTCGGAGGGCCGCCAGACACCGAAGCCGGGCGCGGTCACCACGTGGTATTCGGGTTCGCCGCGCAACCGCTCTTCGAGGTTGATCTTGATCGCCATCTTCTGAGTCGGCGCCGTCGCCACCATCTGGGCGACGAACGTCGCCGAGCGTTCGGCCTGCACGCTTGAGGTCACGCACTGTTCGAGGGTCACCGAGTCCTCACCGGGCGCGGGTGTCGGCGGAGTGCTTTCGCGAGCAAGCGCCACCGGCCCGGCGACCAGCGCGAGCAGACATATGACCAGCGCCGCTCGCGCGGCGCGAGGCGTATTAGCCGCCATTCGTCCCATTCACGAAGCTATAACACCCGCAAACGCGCGGGGTTTCGCATCAATCAGGTGATTTGGTACAGCGGCCCGTCGCCACCCTCGGGGGTGGTGAGCCTGCCGCCCTTGGCAGTGATCGCCCCGCACTGCACGCAGTTGGTGTAGTTGACGATCACATCGACGTCGCCGGTCTCCGGCGCGTCCTCGGGGATCTCATAGACGCCCGCCGGGCACATCCAGCGCCAGGTCTCCGCGATCTCGCGCGGGACGTGCTTCTGCACGCGGATGTGGTTGGGGGCATCGTCGCGGGTGGCGTTGCCCGAGATGTAGACGCTGGACAGCTTGTCGAACGTGTACTTGCCGTCGGGCTGCGGGTAGCTCTGGGCGGTGTCGCCGACGAACAGCGGCACCTGGTCGTCCCTGTGCCACGGCAGCCGGCCGCGCGGCACGCGGCCCTTGGACATGATCGCGGCGCCGCTGAGCGGCGCGCCCTTCACGAAGCCCCGCTGGAACGGCTGGCGGGTGTTGCGTGCCTGGTAGAGCTCGGAGCCGACCGAGGAA
>JBOGXY010000022.1:0-10133 GCA_050696495.1 Solirubrobacteraceae bacterium | reverse complement strand
CCCGCGATGGGCAAGAGCGCGCTGGTGTGCAACATCGCCGAGAACGCGGCCGTGGAACACGGCAAGCCGGTGGCGCTGTTCAGCCTGGAGATGGCCGAGGCCGAGCTCGCGCAGCGCTTCGTCGCCTCGCAGGCGCGCATCAAGGGCGAGAAGCTGCGCAAGGGACGCGTGGCCGAGCAACGCTGGCCGAAGATCCTCAAGGCCTCGCAGCGCCTGGCCGCCGCGCCCCTGTGGGTGGACGACTCCAGCGACGTGGGCCTCTTGGAGATCCGCGCGAAGGCGCGCCGTCTGCACAGCCAGTGCGAGAACGGGCTGGGGCTGATCATCATCGACTACCTGCAGCTGATGCGCACCGACAGCCGCTACGACAGCCGCGTGACCGCCGTCGGCGAGTTGAGCCGCGGGCTGAAGATCCTCGCGCGCGAGCTGCACGTGCCGGTGATCGCGCTCTCGCAGCTCAGCCGCGCGGTGGAGACGCGCCCGGACAAGAAGCCACAGCTCTCGGATCTGCGCGAGAGCGGGAACCTCGAGCAGGACTCGGATCTGGTGATGTTCATCTACCGCGAAGAGTACTACAACGAGGACTCCGAGCGCCCCGGGGAGGCGGACCTGATCATCGCCAAGCACAGGAACGGGGCGGTCGGCAAGGTCACGCTGACCTTCCAGAAGGAATACCCGAAGTTCATGAACTACGCGGGCGAGGCGCGTTACGCGGCATGAGCGGGGACGTGGTTGAACTGGGCGGCGGCCGCGGAGGACGATCCTGTCCGTTCGGGAGCTGCGACGGGAGCGGGTTCGTCGTGGATGAGGCGACCAACACCGCCTCGGACTGCCGCTGCCGCGCGCAGCGGATCGCGCGCAGCAGAGCCAGCAGCCTGGAGGCTCGCATACCCAACCGCTACCGCGAGATCTCCTTCGAGCAGCTGGAGGGCGACAGCCTCAGCGCGTTCTCCGCGCAGGTGAGCATTGTCAGGCGCTTCGTCAGCCGCATCTCCCAGAACGTCGATGAGGGGAACAGCATGTGGATCATGGGCGACATCGGCACCGGTAAGACCGCGCTTGCGATGCTCGTCTCAAAGGCGGCGCTACAGGCCGGCAGGACGGTCGCCATCTATTCGTTGCCTCGCCTGCTGTCCTTGATCCGCGAGTCGATCGAGCATGAGGAGGGCGTGGTGGGCTTTCTGGAGCGTCTATCCGCGGTGGACCTGCTGCACATCGACGACGTCGGCGCTGAGAACAGGACCGACTGGGCGCTCGAGCAGCTCTACACGATCGTCAACGCCCGCTATGAGGAGCGACGATCGATCGTGCTGACCACCAACCTCACACACGACGAGCTGGGCGAGCAGGTCGGCGAGCGGATCGTCTCAAGGCTTGTGGAGATGTGTGGTGATGTGGTCGTGCCGCTCTACGGGCAGGACCGTCGCCGCCAACCGCCCGAAGAGGCCCCCGCGCGAGCGCTCGCGTGAGGGCCTACCGGGATAGTCGCTAGGGTCGTAACCGTGTAAATCACAACTTGTGGTTTACAATTGCACGGATGATTGAGAGGCGGGTCGAGCATGAAGTGCGGGAGCTGCTCAAGCACACGGCTGCCGTCGCGATCGTCGGTCCGCGCCAGGCAGGCAAGACGACGCTCGCTCTGCAGATCGCGCGGGAGCGCCCGTCCGTCTATCTGGACCTGGAGTCGCCTGAGGATCGTGCTCGCCTGACCGAGCCGGCGCTCTATTTCGCCGACCACGCCGACGACCTGGTCATACTCGACGAGATCCATCGAACGCCGGGTCTATTCGAGACCCTGCGAGGCGTGATCGACCGGGGCCGCAGAGAAGGCAAGGGCACCGGTCGGCTCCTGCTGCTGGGCTCGGCGGCGATCGAACTGCTCGCTCAGTCGGGCGAGACGCTGGCCGGGCGCATCGCGTATGTCGAGCTTGCTCCGTTCGACATGACAGAGGTCGGCGCCAGCGAGCTCGACCGACTATGGGTGAGGGGAGGCTTTCCCGAAAGCTTCCTAGCGGGCGAGGAGGCGACCAGCCTGCGCTGGCGCGAGAACTTCATCCGCACTTACCTCGAGCGCGACATCCCGCAGTTCGGTCCTCGCATTCCCGCTGAGACGCTACGGCGGCTGTGGACGATGTTCGCGCATCATCAGGGCGGCTTGCTCAATGCCGCGGCGCTTGCTCGCGGTCTCGGCGTCAGCGCGACGACAATCGCCCACTATCTCGACCTGATGGTCGATCTGCTGCTTGTCAGGCGCCTACCTCCCCATCTGGCCAATGTCGGCAAGCGAGTGGTTCGCTCCCCAAAGGTGTACGTACGCGACAGCGGCCTGCTCCACGCGCTGCTCGGGCTTGCCGACAAGGAGGCCGTGTTGGGGCACCCTGTCGCGGGGCCCAGCTGGGAGGGTATGGCTATAGAGAGCCTGCTGGCGGCGGCTGGACCAAGAGCCCAAGCGAGCTTCTATCGAACCGGTCACGGGGCGGAGATCGATCTCATCATCGACTGGCCCGGCGGCGAGAAGTGGGCTGTGGAGATCAAGCGCAGCCTCGCACCGACCCTAGAGCGGGGCTTTCACTCGGCGCTCGCCGACCTGCGCCCGGCGCGAGCGCTGGTTGCCTATCCGGGTGCAGAGTCCTACAGCCTCGCCGCGGCGATCGAAGCGGTCGGGCTGCCCGAGCTGTGTGAGCAGGCGCTTCAGCGCGGCGCCGCGTGAAGAGGATGGCTGAGACCACGGTGAGCCCTCCGCCCCGATCGAGCGACGATTCGGAGCGTGCCTCAGGGGCATTGGCCGGCCGAAAGTCGGCCTGTAGCGAACTCTTCGTAGACTCCATGACGCCATGCCAGGAATAGTCATCGTCGGCGCCCAATGGGGCGATGAGGGGAAGGGGAAGATCACCGATCTTCTGGCGCAGCGCAGCGACGCCGTCGTGCGCTTTCAGGGCGGCAACAACGCCGGGCACACGATCGTGCGCGGGGAGGAGGAGTGGAAGTTCCACCTGATCCCCTCGGGCATCCTCTACCCCGGCAAGCGCTGCGTGATCGGCAACGGAGTCGTGATCGACCCAAGCGTCCTGATCGAGGAGCTCGACGGCTTGCGCGCTCGCCGCGTCGACGTCAGCGGGATGCGCATATCGGCCAACGCGCATCTGATCATGCCCTACCACCTGCTGCTCGACTCCGCCGGCGAGGCCAAGCTCGGCAGCCTGCAGATCGGCACCACCCGCCGCGGGATCGGCCCCTGCTACGCCGACAAGGCCGCGCGGCTGGGCATCCGTGTACAGGACCTGCTGGACGAGAAGATCCTCAAGAAGAAGATCGTCGCGGCGATGGAACCCAAGCGTCTGTCGCTGCGCCCGTTCGAGAAGGACCCGACACTCGACCTGCACGCGATGACCGAGCAGTACCTCACCTACGGCCATCGCCTGGAGCAACACATAGCCGACACCTCGCGTCTGATGTGGGAACTGCTCGACGACGGTCAGAAGGTGATCTTCGAGGGCGCCCAGGGTGCGATGCTCGACATCGACCACGGCACCTATCCGTTCGTGACCTCCTCCAACCCTTTGTCGGGCGCGGCGTGCGTAGGCACCGGGGTGGGTCCCAAGGACATCGACGAGGTGTGGGGCATCTCCAAGGCCTACACGACCCGCGTCGGCGCCGGTCCGTTCCCCAGCGAGCTACACGAAGAGATGGGCGAGAAGATCCGCGCCAAGGGCGGCGAGTTCGGCACCACCACCGGCCGTCCGCGCCGCACGGGTTGGCTTGACCTCGTCGCGCTGCGCTACGCGGCGCGCTTGAACACGCTCACGTCGCTGGTGCTGACCAAGCTAGACGTGCTCTCAGGCTTGGATCGTGTGCAAGTGTGCACGAGCTACCGGGGCGCCGAGGGCGCCGAGTTCGAGGACTTCCCGTATCACCAGACGGTGCTACATCACACGACGCCAGAGTTGACGGAGTTGCGCGGATGGAGCGAGGATTTGGGCGAGTGCCGGAGCATGTCCGACCTGCCAGAGGCGGCCCGCGAGTACATCCGTTTTATCGAGGAGCACACGGTGACGCCGGTGGCGATGATCGGGGTTGGCCCAGGTCGCGAGCAGGTGATTTGGACGGAGGCGGGGCAGGCCTCGGTTATTGGGCCAGGGGCCGAGCAGGCCACTGCTGCGTAAGTTCCGTTACGCAGACGCGTTGAAGATGGGCCGTGTTGGAATCGAACCAACAACCTTGGGCTTAAGAGGCCCCTGCTCTGCCAATTGAGCTAACGGCCCGCGAGGGGGCGATCCGCTGGCGGACCGGCGTCCTCGCAGTCTATCCAAGCTCGCCGTGCGCTGAAGGCCCCCGTTGCACGGATCGCAACAGCACGCCAGACCGCGATCCGGGCCTTCTCCCCCTCCCTTCAAAGCACGACCGCGCTCCCGGCTGCGGCGAGGGCACATGTCCCGCCCAAACCAAATCTGGGCAATTTGAAGATTCGATCTTGAAACTGCCCAAGTCCGGCGCACGGAGGACGAAGCCCTCAAAGCACGATCGTCCGCCCCGCATCTGCGATCACGCGGTCTTCCAGGTGCAGCGTGACGGCCCGCGCGAGCACCGTGCGCTCGATGTCGCGGCCGATCCGTTCGAGCTCGGCCACCGTCTGGCGGTGATCCACCCGCGCCACGTCCTGCTCGATGATCGGCCCGCCGTCAAGCTCCGCCGTGACGTAATGCGCCGTCGCTCCAATCAGCTTGACCCCGTGCTCGCGCGCCCGGCGATAGGGCTCGGCACCGGCAAACGCCGGCAGGAACGAGTGATGGATGTTGATCGTCGGCACGCCAAGCCGCTCAAGGAAATCGCCGGTGAGGATCTGCATGTAGCGCGCGAGCACGACCAGGTCGACCTCGCCGCCCAGCAGCCCGAGCATCTGCTCCTCGGCCTCGATCTTGCCCGCAGCCGTCACCGGCACGTGGTGAAAAGGGATCCCGGCGCCCTGAACCTCGCCGGCGACATCGGCGTGGTTTGAGATGACCGCGACGACCTCGGCCTCGAGCTCGCCGCGACGCCTACGCCAGAGCAGGTCCATCAGGCAGTGGTCGTGGCGTGAGACGAGGATCGCCATCCGCCGGCGCTCGCCCCAGTAGCGCAGCTCCCAATCCATCCGCAGCGGCCCTCCGACACGCTCGGCGAAGTCACGCTCAAAGCCCGCACGATCGTCGGGGAGGCGCTCCAGGAAGAACTCCGTGCGCATGTAGAAACGCCCACCGGTGGCGTCGGAGGAGTACTGGTGCGAGGAGACGATGTTCGCTCCCTGCTCGTACAGGAAGCCCGATACCGCGGCGACGATGCCCGGGCGATCGGCGCAGTCGATCAGCAGGCGCGCCGAGTAGCTGGGGGTCTGCTCGAGCGCCGGCACGGATGCATCCCGGCCGCTATTTCTTGGTGGTCGTCGTGGTGCTTGGCGCGGGCGTGGTTTTGAGGATCGTGCCCTTGCCTTCCGAGTTCACTTTGGCCGTGTAGACCTTGCCGTTGGTCGTGCCGGTGAAGGTTTCGTTTGACGGGTTGCCACTGGGGTTCTTCTTGAGCGCTTCCAAGTAGGCCTTCACTCGCTTGCGTTCCTTGGCGGGAGTCAAGCTGACCGCCTTTTGTGAAGCCAGGTCGCCGGTGCTCACGTCTTTGGCCTGATAGGCCGCCTTGGCCAAGTAGTAGTACAGGTTGACGTTCGTCGGCTTGCTGGGAATGATCAGCTGCAGCGCCGCCTCCAGCTGTGCGGGCTGACCCAGACCTTCTTCGCCGAAGGTCTTGAGCATGTCGTATGTGATCGCAAGCGTCGGCGCGTTCGGTTTGAGCGCCACATAGCGATTCCAGTCGGCGACCACCTTCACGAGCAGTTCCTTGCCCTTGTCGGTGAACTTCTGTGTTTCTTCGTCGTAGAATTCGCTGTTGCCCGCTTCATGAAAGCGAGCTTCGACAAGCGCCGCCCAGGCGGCCGCTTCGTTCGGGTGCTTGTGCGTGCGTGCTTCGGCGGCGGCGATCTGTTTTGCGTAGCCGGCGCCGGCGGTGCCTTCTTTGCCGCCGAAGATCCCTTCGAACAGCCCGCCTCCACCGCCGCCCACCCCGACGCCGAAACCGACGAAGCCGACGAGAAACAGCAGCGCCAAGCCCAGGTAGACGACCTGTACTGTGCGGCGACGCCCGCGGGCTCTCAGGTCGAACAGCATCGGTGGGCTTCTAGCTCAGGTCGGGGTCGGTGTGGTCGATCATCTCTTGCGCGGTCTTCCTCGTCGCCTCGGAGGGATCGGACGCACTCTCCGGTGCGGCCCTGCCCCTCCTCTCTGCGCGCTCGATGACCGACGCAATCAGGATACTCGCCTCGTAGAGCAAGTACAGCGGAACCGTCTCGAGCACCATCGTAAACGCGTCGCCGGGCAGCAGCGCGGCGACCGCCGCGCAGGCCAGCAGGGCGTAGCGACGGTTGTGGCGCAACCCCGCCGGCGTGACGATCCCGGCGCGCACGGCACCCACGATCGCCACCGGCGCTTGAAAGCAGATCCCCATTGCCAGCAGCACCGTGGCGGCGAACTTGTAGTACTGGTTGGCCTGCACCAGCACGTTGAACTGGCTGCTGTTGAAGTTCGTCAGGAAGCGCACGGCGGCGGGCAGTACGACCAGATAGCCGAACGCCACGCCGGCGGCGAACAGGAACGGCACGGCCAACAGAAGCGGCAGTATCACCCGTCTCTCACTCGGCCTGAACGCCGGCAGCACGAAGCCGTAGAGCTCGAACAGGATCAGCGGCAACGACAGGACGAGCGCGAAGTACAGCGCGACCGTCAATGTGCTCGTAAGCGGCTCGCCCGGACCGAGCGTGGTGGGCGCAACGCTCGGTGGGCTCACCGGGATTTTGGCGGCATCGGCGCGCAAGCGGGCGGCCGAGGCCAGCAGTTGCGCGCGCGTGGCGCCCGGAAGCTTGCTGGCGGGCGAGCCGAGCACGCGGGCAAGCGATTCGCCCTCGCCCGCCACTTCGCGCGCGGTCTTCTGGGCCAGCCAGGTCTGTCCCAGCGGCCCTTCGAAGCGCCGCACCTGCTGCTGGGTCTGCTTGGTGAGCGGCCGGTTTATGAATTTGAGCAGAGCGTGGTTCTGCCACAGACAGACACCGAAGACGACCGCCAGCACCACCCCGCTGAGAATCAGCCGGGAGCGCAGCTCCTGCAGATGGTCGACGATGCTGAGGCGGTCCTCGTGACCGACGGTACGAATCGCTGTTGCCACTGCCAGTGAAGCTATCACTGCGCAAAAGTGCGCTAAAGCAGGGCCCTCGGCGCGTCGATGAGGCGAGAGAGACAATGGCCGAGAACCCAGCCCATCGCACGCATCACCACGTCGAGCTACCGGGAGGCAGACGGATCGAGGTCGTCTACCTGGACTCGCGCGAGAGCGAGACCCCCCTCTCGCCGATGCCATGGAGCGGCGAGACGCCGACGAGCGCGCCCGGGGAGGCACTGCACGTCTGCACAAGCTGCGCCGGCGGCTTGGTGCATCCGCTGGACTGGCTTGAGGAATCGCCCGGCCGCTGGCGCGTGTTGCTGCGCTGTCCTGACTGTGGAGAGGAGCGCGAGGGCGTCTATGGCCAAGCGCTGATCGAGCGGCTCGACGACGAGCTCGACCGCGCCACCGCCCAGATGCTCAGCGATCTGCGACAGGTGACGCACGCGAACATGGCCGAGGAGATCGAGCGCTTCAGCCGCGCCCTGCAGCTCGACCTGATCGGGCCGAGCGACTTCTGAGCACCTGTCTCGCCGGACGCTCAGGCGCCTGTCCAGGCAAACTCGAGATCAGCAGTAGCGCTCGACCACCGCGTCGGCGACCAGACCGAGCAGTTCCTGTCGTCCCTCGGCAAGCGCCGCCGGCAGCGACTCCTTCGCCGCCGCCACGATCGAGAGCGCTCGCTCGCGAGCCTCCTCGAGCGCCCCGGTGGCGGCGATCCGCTCGCACAGCCCCTCGGCATCTTCGGGTCCGCTAAGCGAGGCGAGGTCAAAGGCGGCGATCCGCTCGTCGCGCTCGCGGGCGAGGATCAGCGGCAGCGTGACAGTTCCGTCCAACAGGTCGGTGCCGCGGGCCTTGCCCGTTCGTTGAGCCGGCCCTGAGACGTCAAGGACGTCGTCGAGCAACTGGAAGGCAAGCCCGATCCTGCCCGCAAAGGCACCCAATGTCGAGGCGAGCTCGCTATTGCCCGCCGCCACGACCAGCGCACCCAGCCGGCAGGAAGCCTCGAACAGGGCGGCGGTCTTCAGGCGACAGCGCTCCAGATAGCGCTCGACGGCGATGTCGGCCGAATAGGCGTCCTCGCGCTGGAGCAGCTCGCCGGCCGCCAGCGCCGAGCTGGCGTCTGAGAGTGCCCTCAGCTGCTCGCTGTCGCCGTTGCGCGCCAGCTCCGCGAACGCGCAGGAGAACAGCAGGTCGCCGGTGGCGACGGCAGTGTCCCGTCCGGCCAGGGCCGCGACCGTCGGATGGCCTCGACGCAGCTGCGCGCCGTCGATCACATCGTCATGGACGAGCGTCGCCGAGTGGACCAGCTCGACCGCCACGGCAGCTCTGATCAAGCTCTGTTCGCGCTCGGAGTCGCCGTCGACGCCGCCGGCGGACTCGGCCGCGAGCAGGACCAACAGCGGGCGCAGGCGCTTGCCGCCGGCCACCACCGTCGCCGTGGCGTGCGTCGCCAACGGAGCGCCCGCGCGCGCCGTCACATCCTCGAGATAGGTCTCGGCTTGCCCCATCCGCTCACGCAGACCGGGGCCGCCTCGGCGCATGATCTCCTCGACCGCCTCGACGTCGGCGGCGATGCCCGCGGCGGCTGGGTGCGAAACACTCATCCGGGGACGGTAGCGCCGTGCAGCGCGATGATGCCGCCCGCCATCAGCGTGTAGCGCACATCGACGCACCCCGCGCGCTCGAGCTCGGCCGCCAACTGCACCGGCGACTGGAAGCGCTTGACCGAGTTGGGCAGGTAGGTGTACGCCTGCGCGATCGTGCTCTCGTCGGAGCTCTGATCTTCGCGACGCAGGCGCCGCATTGCCCGGGAGAGAGCCGCCGCCGCACCGCCGATCAGCGGGACGATGCGATCGAACCAGACCGCGAAGAACAAAGACAGCGGCGGGCGTGTCGGGGTCGTCATCTCGAGCACGACCACGCGTCCGCCCGGCCGCACGACGCGAACCATCTCGGCCAATCCGGCGGCCAGGTCGGAGAAGTTACGTGCCGCAAAGCCGACGGTGGCCGCGTCGAAGCTGTCGTCGGGATAGGGCAGGGAAAGCGCGTCTGCCCACTCGAAGCGCAACGGCGCGCCGTTTACCGGCGAAATCGTCTGCCCCGAGGGGGCCGAGACAGACGTGGCCCTGACGGCAGCCTTCGTGCGGGCATGCGCAAGCATCACCTCAGAGAAGTCGCTGCCGATCACCTCCCCGCTCGGCCCCACGCGCCCAGCCAACTCAAGCGCCAGATCGCCGGTGCCTGTGGCGACATCGAGCACGCGACCGCCCGGACCCACTCGCGCGCAATCGGCGGCCCGCTCGCGCCAACGGTGGTGCAGCCCAGCCGTCATGACCGTATTGAGCAGGTCATAGACGCCCGCCACACGGTCGAACATGCTCCTGACCTCCCCCGCCTGAAGGCGTCCGGCCGCCGCGTCGGCCGGATCGAGTCCGGACATCGCCCGTGCGCCTACTACTTCAGCTGCGAGAGGAAGAAGACGGCGGCCCCGAACTTCTTCGCCGGCAGGTTCTTGAAGGAGGGCATCGGCGCGGTCGGGTTGACCAGCGTCCGTGCGATCCCCTGGCTGGGCAGACGCCCGCCGATGTGCGTCAGCTCCGGCCCCGGCCCGGCGTTGCCGTTGTCGCCGATTTTGTGACAGGCCAGACAGCCCGACTGGGCGACGACGGCTCGCCCGGCTTCGAATTCCTTGAGCGTCTGCCCGCCGGCCTGCTTGATCGCCGCCGGCGTGGGCATTTCGATCGCCGTCGGCGAGCCGGCGTTGGCGCCCTCGTAGGTGAGCAGCGCCATCGCGCAGATGACGAAGATCCCCGTCAGCGTCGCCACCGGTCGGCGCTCGGGGCGGCGCTCGGGGCCACGATCGTAGAACGGCAGCAGGAACAGCAGGATCATGC
>JBOGXY010000021.1:0-3695 GCA_050696495.1 Solirubrobacteraceae bacterium | reverse complement strand
ATACCAGGCTCGTCGGGACCCTGACGTTCGCGCCGCCGGGCGGCGCCGCGGCGGGTGGCCTGCACCAACGGCAGATTGCTCGAGAAGACGTCGATTCCCTCAAGCGGCGGGACCTGGTTTGCGACGGTGTGCGTCCGCCAGTGGGCGGGCTTTGCGAGCGTTGCCATAGATGCAGAGCATAGGGCCTGCGCGCGGCGCGATAGCATCGCCGGCGGGTCGGAGGGACCCACCAAATTTCTTCATCCGAGGATCCCCACATGCCGAAGATCAAGGTGCACAACCCCGTCGTCGAGCTCGACGGCGATGAGATGACGCGGATCATCTGGTCGTTCATCAAGGAGCAGCTGGTGCTGCCCTACCTGGATATCGACCTGAAGTACTACGACCTCTCGATACAGAGCAGGGACGCAAGCGAAGACAGAATCACCGTCGAAGCGGCCGAGGCGATCAAGCTGCACGGGGTCGGCGTCAAGTGCGCGACGATCACGCCGGACGAGGCACGGGTGAAGGAGTTCGGGCTTAAGCAGATGTACAGATCGCCCAACGGGACGGTGCGCAACATCCTCGGCGGCGTGATCTTCCGCGAGCCGATCGTGATCTCGAACATCCCCCGTCTGGTCCCGGGATGGACCAAGCCGATCGTGATCGGACGTCACGCATTCGGCGACCAGTATCGGGCCACCGACATGCTCGTTCCCGGCGAGGGCAAGTTGACGCTGACCTTCACGCCGAAGGACGGAGACCCACCCGCCCAGCCGATCGAGCTCGAGGTGTTCGACTTCGACGGGCCGGGCATCGCGATGGCCATGTACAACCTCGACGCCTCGATCGAAGACTTCGCGCGGGCATCGCTTCGCTACGGGCTCGATCGTAAGTATCCCGTCTACCTCTCCACCAAGAACACGATCCTCAAGCGCTACGACGGACGCTTCAAGGACATTTTCGCCGAGATCTACGAGAACGAGTTCAAGGCCGATTTCCAGGCTGCGGGGATCACTTACGAACATCGCCTGATCGACGACATGGTCGCCGCCTGCCTGAAGTGGGAAGGCGGGTACGTGTGGGCGTGTAAGAACTACGACGGCGACGTTCAATCGGACACCGTCGCTCAGGGCTTCGGATCGCTCGGGCTGATGACCAGCGTGCTGATGAGCGCCGACGGCAAAACCGTCGAGGCCGAGGCCGCGCATGGAACCGTCACTCGTCACTACCGCCAACATCAGGAAGGCAAGCCGACCTCCACCAACCCGATCGCCTCGATCTTCGCCTGGACGCGCGCGCTCTCAGCCCGCGGTCGCATGGATGGCACCCCCGAGGTCAGCGAGTTTGCCCAGACGCTCGAGCGGGTGTGCATAGAGACGGTGCAGAGCGGAAAGATGACCAAGGATTTGGCGCTGCTGGTCGGTCCCGAGCAGGAGTGGCAGAGCACGCAGGAGTTCCTCGCGTCGATCGACGACAACCTCAAGCAGGAGATGAGCAATTGAAGAGTCCAGTACGAGTCACCGTCACAGGCGCCGCCGGGCAGATCGGCTACAGCCTCGTGTTCAGAATCGCCTCAGGCCAGCTGCTTGGCCCCGATCAGCCCGTCGATCTGCGACTGCTCGAGATCCCGCCGGCGATGGGGGCGCTCGAGGGCGTCGCCATGGAGATCGTCGACTGCGCCTTCCCGCTGCTTGGCGGGCTTGACCTGCACGAGGACCCCCAGGACGCCTTCGACGGTGTGAACATCGCGCTGCTGGTCGGCTCGCGCCCGCGCACGAAGGGGATGGAGCGCGCCGAGCTGCTCTCAGAGAACGGCAAGATCTTCACAGCCCAGGGCAAAGCATTGAACGAAAAGGCCGCCGGTGATTTGAAGGTGCTGGTCGTCGGCAACCCCGCCAACACCAATTGCCTGATCGCGATGAACAACGCGCCCGACATCCCACGCGAGCGCTTCACCTCGATGATGCGCCTGGACCACAACCGCGCCGTCGCGCAGCTGGCGACGAAGGTTTCCGCGCCGGTCTCTGACGTAACCAAGATGGGCGTATGGGGCAATCACTCGTCGACGATGTATCCCGACCTCTTCCACGCCGAGGTGAGCGGCGTGCAGGCCGCCACGGTGGTGGACGACCAGGAATGGATCGAGAACAACTTCCTGCCAAACGTCGGCAAGCGCGGCGCCGCGATCATCGAGGCGCGCGGCGCATCCAGCGCCGCCTCGGCGGCCAACGCCGCGATCGACCACATGCGCGACTGGGTGAGCGGTACCGGCGACTGGGTGTCGATGGGCGTCGTCTCAGACGGTTCGTATGACACGCCTGAGGGCCTGATCAGCGGCTTCCCCTGCACCTGCGCTGACGGTAAGTGGTCGATCGTGCAGGGTCTGGACATCGACGAGTTCTCGCGAGCCAAGATCGACGCCTCGATCGCCGAGCTGCAAGACGAGCGCACGACAGTCGAAAGTCAGGGCCTCATCTAAATAGTTCGTCTCACCCCTCATTTCTGAGGAGGGGTCGAAGCCTTAACGAAAAACGGCCGGGCAGATGCCCGGCCGTTTTCGTGAGGCTAAGGCTCAGATCAGCCTGCGTGCCAACCGCGCCCTTGCTTCTTAATCTTCTTTTCCTGCTCGAGTCCGGGCAGGACGCGGTACAGGTAGTTCTGCTTGATGCCCATCTTGGCGGCAAGCTCGGGGATGGTGATACCCGGCTGGGCCTTTACGAACTGCAGCGCCTGAGCGGCGCGTGTGCCACTGCCCTTGCGGCGCCCGGCGCGGCGCTTGGGAGCGGCGGCCTCTGTCGTTGTGGTGGCGGCTGCCGCGGCGCTCGCGGCCTTGGGCGGACGACCACGGCGCTTGCCGGTGCTGGCACGCGGCTTGGTCTTGTTGGCTGAGCCGCGCGGACGACCGGGACCACGGCGCACAGGGGCTGCGGCGGACGCAGCCGATGCGGTCGAGGTGGAGGTCGAAGAGCCACCGACGCCGGCCAGTGCCTTGGCGGCGGCCTCCAACTGGCTGTACTCGTCGATCAGCGGCTTGAGCTCCGCCATTCGATCCGTTATCTCTCGGCGCTTCTCGGCAAGAAAGTCAGTCACAATCGTGTCCTGTTCGGTGGGGGGAATCTGGAAACCCGCGATGTTGCAGGCAAGGTACTTCGCTTCACTCTACACAACGGAGTGTGGGTGCGTGCAATTCTCCGCTCAATCGACTTACCCTGCGCACGGCAAACCTACTCACAAGGGCGTTCAGTCTCCAAAATCGAGCGGAGTCGCTCGAGCGTGTTCCTCGCCTCCCGCTCGGGGATCCCGCCGACGAGCGCGCGGCTTGCCAGCGCGCCAAGTGGACCGAGTGGAGCGTGAAACTCGTTGCGATAATCAAAGCGCGTGCCGCCGCCGGCGGTTTCGCTGAGGCGGTATTCGGTGCGGGCGCGAGAATGCGCCGGCCCGCGTCCCTCCCAGACGGCGAGCTTGGCTGGTTCGCATTGCACCAGTCTCCAATGTACGTCGAGGTTGACTCCTCTCAGATGGATCTGCTGATCCATCCTCAGCCCGACTCGGGGCGCTCCCTGATCGCAGTGGCGCAAGCGGCGGTGAATGGTGACCCAATCTCCCAATCGCTGTGGATCCATCGCCACGTCCCACACCTGGCTTGGGCCGGCTGAGATCTGAATAGAGGTGGTTACCGTGCTCACTGCGCCTGCAACCGTAGCGGCGCCGCG
>JBOGXY010000020.1:0-21701 GCA_050696495.1 Solirubrobacteraceae bacterium | reverse complement strand
ACGACCAGCGTCGCCAACTCCTCATAGCTCGGCCGCCCCGCAACATTCTCTGCATCCTCCACGCCCGCGAACTTCCCTGCACAAGCCCAGAACCCTGCCCCGCAGACGACCGACCTGAACAGTTACGCGTTTGCATCGGGATCGGGGGCGGCGACGGGAGCGGTTGGAAGGATTTGCGCCGGTTATCGATGGGGATGTGCGGGAACGCGACTGGCGATTGCAGCCCGAGCGGGCGCTGGTGGCGCGTGAGGACGATGTGGTGATTGGGGAGTTTGTGGCGGAGCTTGATGAGGATGAGCGGCGGGTTTTTGGGCTTGTGGCGGAGGGGAAGTCTTGGCGGGCGATCGCCACGGCGTTGGGGTTTGAGGAGCCGAGGGCGAGGGCGCTGACGCGGGCGTGTGAGCGCAAGCGGGAGCGGTTTTTGGCGTTGTATGAGACGGGGAGATTGTGTGGTTATCGGTCTCGGACGATCGGGTTGCTTGTTGGTGGTGGGGATGCTGGGGAGCTTGCGTTTGGGCAGGCGGTGGCGCATTTGCGGCACTGCCGGGAGTGTCAGGGGGCGCATGGGGTTGATGTGGCTGGGTTGCGGGCCGCGTTTGATTCGCGGGTGGCGGTGTTTTTGCCCGGGCCTGTTGTTGGCGGTGGCTCGTGGGGGATCGGAGAGCGGGTTTATGGCGTCGTTGAGCGGTTTTGGCGGGGGGTGCGGGGGTTGTGGGCGCCGCAGGCTGGGGTACGGGAGCGCGTTGTTGAGGTAGCCGCCGGTGGGGGCGTTGGCGTTGGGGCGAAGGTCGTCGGCGGGGTTGCCGCGGTCGCGCTGCTGGCCGGGGGTGCGGTTGGTGTGGTTGGGAGTTCTGCGCGCGGGCGGGCGCGGGTGGAGGGGCGGGCGGGTGTTGTGCGGGTTGTGGCGCCCGTGGCGCGGGGTTCGGTCAGGCGGCGTGGGGTGGCGGGGCCCGCGGTGAAGGCGCATGGGTTGCGGCGGCTGCCGGGGGCAGGTGAACAGCGGACGGCTGGTGGGTTCTCGTATTTGGGGGTGCCGACGCGGGGTGCCGGGAGTACGCCGGTGGTCAGGCAGCGCGGGGGGAGTCCGTTTTCGCCGTAGGGGTGTCGGCGGGTTTGTCGTGGCCGGGCAGGTCAGACGGAGGCGCCCAAGACAACCGCACCTTGTTGTAAAAGTTCGGCATGGCCCCAGCAACCGGAACCGCGCTGCTCGTACTGGCGGCTTTCGTGCTCCCAGGATTCGTAGCGCTCAAGTACAGAGAGCGGACCTACGTCGTCAAGGCCGACGACACGCCGTTCGAGCGCCTACTCAGCGCGCTCTACTACTCGTTCCTCAGCTACATCGTGCTCGGCATCGTCGCCGTCGCGATCTTCGGAGTCACCACGCAGGACGTGAGTGAACTATGGCGCGGCGATGCCAAAGCGGGCGTGTATGTGGTGCTCGCCGTGGGCGGAGTCCTGATCCCGGTGACCCTCGCCGAGCTGGCCCGCTGGTGGGATGGCTCCCGTCTACGTCTCCGGGTTCGCAGGGTCGCGGGCCTCAACCTGGCGCACACGACGCCGTCGGGCTGGGAGCACTTCTTCCTGAGCGACCGCACCTGCTTCGTTCGCGTCACGCTGAACGACGGCCGAGTCATCGCCGGGCGCTTCGGCGACCAGAGCTTCGCGGGCTACACGGCAGAGACGCCCGACCTGTACCTCGAGCAACGGTGGACGCTCGATGAGAACGACTGGTTCTCCGAGCCGGTAAAGGGCAGTCTCGGCGTGTACATCCGCGCCGCGGAGATCGTCTCGGTCGAGTTCTACGACGACGCTCAGCAGCGTCTCCCAGCCCTGCCGTGGTGGCGACGCTTGAAGTATTTGGTGCCGTGGGTCCGCATGCCGAGCTACAATCCCGAGGATGGGAACGACATCGCCACCGCCCCGTCCGATCCGCAAGACCGGAGGGATCAGCCCCTCACCGAGGGCGCACAATCATCCGACTCCGCCGACGCGACCTAGCGACTCGGCGACGTCGGCTCGACCAGTGCCAGCGGCCGCGCATGCGACCGAGGCGCATCCCAATGGCCGATAAGCAGCGACCTGCTCCCGGACCGCACGACGGTCATGTTCACGGTGGCATGCAGCCGGGCGAGAAGCGCGGGATCACGCCGAAAAATCAAGGCACTCCAGCAAAACCTGCCACGCCTCCCCCAGCGCCGTCGGACTCCGGCGTCTCCGCGCGTCCGAAATAGCGCGCGTCCGCTCGCGTAGCGGGCGGCTGTTGAAAAGGAGAGGCGGGATCGTCGCTGTGCGCGCTGAAGTCGGCTGGACGATGACCTTGGACGATTTGGGAGGGGGGTCTGTGCGCGGCCGGCTCCGACTTGCTCGCATAGCGGGCGTTTGAGCCCGGCCATCCGAGTTCGAGGAGTCTCCCATGCGTTCTTTGGTTGCGGTGCTTGTGAAGGTCGTGCTTGTCGGCACGGCGGCGGTTTGTGGTTTGTTCCCGGGTGCCGCTGGCGCTGAGGGGGCGGCGGGTGTTGGCGCGATGCCCGGGGCGGTGCTGGCTCCGGTCGGGGTTGGGGCGATTGTGCGCCCGTATGAGAGGTCGGGTTTGCGGCTGGTTTCGCGGTTGACCGATGGGGCTGGGCGGGCGGTTGGGGGCGCGGATGTCGAGGTGCTGCAGAAGGTCGTCGGGGAGGCTCGGTGGGAAGAGGTTGGGGCGGTTGTTACGCGGCCTGATGGGGTTGTGGTGGCGGTGGTTCCGCCGGGGCCTTCGCGGTTGGTCGATCTTGCTTATGGGCCGCTGATCGGTGGGGGTTTTGGAGCGCAGGCCGAGGTGTTTGAGACGGTCGATGCCGGTTTGAGTATGCGGGCCAGTACGGGACGGACCGGGCCCGAAGGGGCGGTGACGCTGGAAGGCCGTGTTTTTGGGCGGGTGCCCGCTGGGGGTGTTGTGGTCGAAGTGCTCGTTTATTACCAGGGTGTGTGGGAGCCGATTCGTACGCCGCGCAGCGATCGGCTCGGGCGCGTGCGCGTCGCGTATCGGTTTCACCGGGCGTTTGGGCGTTTTCCGTTTCGTTTGCGGGTGCGGCGGGGGCAGGCGGGTTTTCCGTATGGCGATGGTCTGAGTCGGTGGGTTGAGGTGGACACGTGAGTGCGCCGGATCTCAATCATGTGACGTTGTCGGGAAGGTTGGCGCGCTCGCCGGTCTTGGAGACGCTTGCGTCGGGGCATGTCGTGTGCTCGATGGTGGTGGCGTGCCATTACCGGCAGCGGGACGACTTGACCGGGGCTTGGCGGGAGTTCACGGACTATGTGCCCGTGCGGGCGTTTGGGTTTCAGGCGCGGACCGCGAAGGATGGTCTGCGGCGGGGAAGTCTCGTGTCGGTGGTTGGACGGGTGGCTTCGCGGCGGTTGGCCGAGGGCGACGAGGACGACGGTCGGTGGGTGCTCGAGGTGATCGCGCAGGCGGTGCAGTTCGCGGGCGGGCGGCGCTCGTGAGCGTTTGTGGAAAGTGCGCTCGGCGGGCGGAGGTGCTGGTGGGTTTGGCGGGCGAGATCGAGGGCCTTGGGCTCGATCGGTGGCGGTTGATCGGGTTGCTTGGGAAGGGTGAGGCGGAGTTGGTGGGGATGGCCGGTGGGCGGTTGCCGGTGATTCCGCAAGATGGCGGGCATGGGTTGTGCGTTCATGACGATCGCTTTCCCGGTCGGATCGGCGAGGTGCTCGCGGCGCCGCGCGCGTTGTATGTCGTTGGCGGCGTCGGGCGGTTCGTCGATTTGTTGCGCGGTCCGGTTGTGGCGGTTGTTGGGTCGCGGCGGTCTACTTACTACGGGCGGGAGTTCGCGTTCGGGCTGGCGCGGGACTTGGCGCGGGCGGGTGTCACGGTGCTCTCGGGATTGGCGGATGGGATCGAGGGTGCTGTTGTGCACGGGGTGTTGGCCGGTGGCGGGCGGCCCGTGGTGGCGATGGCCGGGGGCGCCGGTGTTGCGCTGCCGGTGCAGCAGGACCGGCTCCATGCGCGTCTGGTGCGGGAGGGCGTGGCGGTCTCAGAGCTGCCGGTGGGGTTTGCGGCGCCCAGGGCGTGGTGCTTTTTGACGCGCGGGCGGGTGATCGCGGGGTTGGCCGATGCCGTGGTGGTGGTTGAGGCGGGGATTCGGTCGGGAACGATGCTGACGGCGGACTTGGCGCTGCGGATGGGGCGCGGGGTCGGCGTTGTGCCTGGGCGGGCCAGTGACGAGTGCGCGGGTGGGAGCAATGAGCTTTTGCGGGACGGGGCGACGGTTGTGCTTGGGGTTGAGGATGTGCTTGGGCTTGTCGATGGGCGGCAGGCCGGTGGGTTCAAACCCACACGTCCTCGCTGAAGCCGACCATCGCCGTCGTCTGTGAGAGGTCGGAGACGTGGGTTGAGGCGCCGGCGTCCAGGAGCTCGATGTGCTGGGCGAGGATGCAGAGGGTCTCGTCGGGTTCGCTGCCCGTGGCGTGGTGATCGGCGGAGGCGAGGCTGCCGTCGACGATCAGGCGGCGGCCGGCGTTCAGGTAGGGCGCCATGTTGGCGGCGGGCGGGCCGAGGAGGATGACGCTTATGTCCAGTTGGCCTTCTTCGCCGAGGAGGTGCGGCGAGTTGTGGCGGTCGCAGCGCAGCTGCAGGAAGCAGACGATCGGGCCGGGGGTCAGGTCGTAGAGGTCGGGCTCCTCGGCCAGGTGTCCGGAGAGGATGACTCGGTTGATGTCGTGGGTGCGGAGGGCTGGGAGCACGGGGTTCCTTTCGGATGGGGGTGTGCTCTCTACTCCGACGAGGACTTCGGGGTGTGACACGTGCTTCGGGTGAGATGCGTCGGCGTCCCGTGCGTCGGCTCACATCAGGGCGATGTTCGTGGGATAGCGCCCGTCTCGATCACGCCATCCTGATATCGGGGCAGCCCGTCGTCTGGCAGTGGCTCCCAACTCGCCGCGTAGGCAACGAACTTACGCACGCCAGGCCGTATCCCCGGGTCCGAATCAAACCCGCCCATGCGAATGCTCAGCCGATCGGCGTCCTCAGGATCGCGGCTGAAGATGGCCGAGCCGCACTGGCCGCAGAACCACTTCTCCCAGCCGCCCTCGGGTCTCCAAGCGCGCAGGCTCTGCGCACCCGCGACCAAGCGAAACGAGCCCGGCTGCGGCCGAGCGTTAGCTGAGGCGCCCGTGCCGCTGCGCCGCTGGCAGCGTGTGCAGTGGCAGTAGTTCGCCGATAGGAGCGGTGCGGAGACCTCAAAGCGAACCGTCCCGCACCCGCAGCCGCCGGTGAGGGGAAGTGCGGGGTCCGGTGTCATTCAGGCGCGAATCTAGCGCAGGGTGCGAGTAGGGCAGCGCGGCGGTTCAAGCGAAGATGCGCCAGCCTTCTTTGCGTCGGTACATATCAGGGGATGTTGGGGCAGTCGCATGGGTGAGCGGTGGCTGGATTGGGGGCGCGGAGAGATCGTCGGGGACTGCGGGGTTTGGGCCAGTGGAGGCTCCCACTGGCCCAAACCCCCCTATATTGGCCCAGTACGGCCCGGCTGGCCAGATTGAGGGATCTCGCAGATTTGGCTTAGATACAGTAGAATCTCAGGTTAAGGACGCGTAGCTCAGTGGGAGAGCGCTCGCTTCACACGCGAGAGGTCGCAGGTTCGAAACCCGCCGCGCCCATAGGAGAATCGTCTGTAGCTAAGCCAAATCTGGACGACGCCGACGACGGCACCGAAGCCAGTATCGAGACGAAATATGGCCGTTAGGCCCATTCATGGGCACAAACTCCCTCCGAGCCATTACGCGAAGGTCTCCAGGTCGTGAGAAAAGGAGTTGCGACTGAGCGCCTGGGAGGAGTCCGGCAACGTGGTCACTGCTCGCTCTATCGGGTGAGCCATTCCAGGGCCAGTTCCAGCACGTGCTCCCGGCTGCGCCCGCCATGATCGGCGCTGACGAAGTGGCTGCCGACGAACAGTGAGAAGACCAGCAGGCAGCGAGCCTCGACGTCGTCGTCGTCCTCGCAGATACCTCTGAACAGGGAGCGCATGTAGTTCATTCGCCTGTCGTCGACGTGCCGCAATCGCTCTGCAACCGTCTCCTCGCGCCGGGCCCAGTCACGGATCGCCAGCTCGACCTTCAACAGCTCGCTGCCTGATGCGACGGCCAGCGCGAACAGCCGTCTCAATCTCGACCTCACGTCTTCGTCCTCGGCCTCGACGGTCTCGATCACCTCGTCGACCCAGGTGCGCTCCCATGCGTCCAGCATCTCCTCGAGCAGCGACTGGCGGTCTTTGAAGTACCAGTAGAAGCCGCCCTTGCTGACGCCCAATGCTTGGGACAGGGGCTCGATCCGCACGGCCTCCGGTCCGCCATTGCCGAGCGCACGCAGGCCCTCCTCAATCCATCTGTTGCGAGGCGTTCTGGTCGGGGGCGCCATCGTCTCCCTATCGCGTTCGGTTCGGTGCTGACACTCCCGGCGATGATGCTAGCATGCGACTATACGCTACCGTATGGATGGACACCCTTGAGAGATGACCGCCTGGAGGAGAGAGAGCTGAGATGAAGCTCCCAAACACAGCGCACACCTCCCGGCCCTGGCGCATCCACGAGATCGCCGGCGATTTTCGGCTCGAGGATGTATGGGGGCTCCCGACGCCCGGTCGAGCCGACGAGTTCCCGACCCTCGTCGAGGGGTTCGCCTCAGCCGATCCGGCGAAGACCGCGTCCTGCGCGACGCGGACGCTGTTGTCGCTGCGGTGGAAGCTCGGCGAGCTGTTCGGTCTGGACGACCGCGGTGAGGGACTTGGGTCGAGGGTGACGACGCTTCGCGAGCGGCTGCCCGATGACCTGCGCGCGGCGACCGGGCCGAACTTCGACGCCCTCCCGTTCACCTCGCTCTACCTGACCGAGGACGAGTTCGCCGCCGAGATCGCAAACCAAACGATGCACGGCATTCTGCACTTCGGCTGGGTCGCCGAGGGGAGCGGAGGCTACCGGGGTCAGATGGCGATCTACGTGAAGCCGAACGGCCTCCTCGGGAACGCCTACATGGCCGCGATCAAGCCGTTCCGATACCTGGTCGTCTACCCACAGATGCTCCGGACGATGGAGCGGCGCTGGCAGGAACGGCCGGATTCGTGAATCACACGCCCAATAGCGCGAGCGGCGGGGCCGCCGCCCCGAGGATCGGTGGCCGCCGGCTCGGGTATGCAATCAGTCGACAGATTGCGGCCCTGGACCCGGTCGAAGAGCACGAGGAGGTGGCGCGGCTCACCTCCGAGGTGCTCTATGGCGATCCGATCGGCGTCCACGCCGGCTATCTGATCGGTTTCTCGCGCCAGGTCGCCGTGCCCGGCATCGCCCGTGTCGTCTACCGCGGTGGCGGCGGCGAGAACCTGCACGATGTCGCACGCCGCACCGACGACTCGCTTGCCCTGTTCGGCGCGTTCTTCCGCTGGGGCCACTCGAGCCCGCGGGGCCGCGCGGCGATTGCGCGAATGGAGCAGATCCACAAACGCTTCGCGATCACCGACGAGCAGAAGCTCTACACGCTCGCGACGCTCATCTTCGAGCCCGAGCGTATCGGGTGGCATTTCGGGTTCGACGTGTTCACCGCCAACCAGCGCGAGGCGAGCTGGCGCTTCTGGCGCGGCGTCGCCGAGCAGATGCCCCTCGGGGGACTACCCTCGACGGCCGGGGAGCTCTGGCGCTGGATGCTCGACTATGAGCGCAGCCACTGGCGCTACACCGACGACGGGCGCCGCGTCGTCGACAGGTTCTTCGAGGATTGGACGACACGCTGGTTCCCTCGCCCAGCCAGGAGCCTCGGGCGGCAAGTCCTACTGGCGCTGATGGATAAGGATCTCCGCGCTGCCCTGCACCTGGAGGATCCAAGCCGGAGTGTCCAATGGCTACTGCGCGCGTCCTCCCATGCCTACCTACCGCTCACGCGAGTCCGGCCCCTACCAACAGATCGCTCCTGGATGGACCACTTCGCCCGCCGCCTCTGAAATACACGTCGGCCCATACCAGTCGATTCCCTGTTTCACACGCGAGAGGTCGCAGGTTCGAAACCCGCCGCGTCCATTTTGTGATGTCTCAAGACATCGGAGACTGAAGCTCGATGACGCAAGCTCGACCGGCTCGTTCTTGGCGCCGGTTCCTGCCTGAGCGGGCACACTCTTGTGCACCTGCCCCCCCCCAGAAGCTCGTGGCGGCGATATTCTGAGCATATGTCCCGACTCGAGCGCGTCACCTCCGATCCAACGGTCTGCCACGGCCAGCCGGCGATCAGAGGGCTGCGCTATACCGTGGAAAGCGTGCTGGAGCTGCTTTCGGCCGGCATGACGATCGATGAGGTGCTCGCCGATTACCCGGATCTGGAGCGTGAGGACATCCTCGCCGCGTTGGAGTATTCGCGCTGCACCTTGACGCGATCATCGTCTCACTCGATCAGGCCGACCTCGTCGAGCTGTCCAGGATACGCTGGCGCTCGGGCAGCATCACAATCCGAATCGCCCATGAGTCTAATCCGGATTTCTCCGGATTTCTATTCCGGATTATCCGGTACCGTGATCGGACTTTGTCCGACCCTGAGATACGTCGACATGCCGAGGACCGCGTGGCCGAGGCCCTCACGGACACACGCATCGTGGCCGTCGAAGGGCCGCGCCAGGCGGGTAAGTGTACGACACGGCAAACGCTTCCGCTGGGGTCACGTACGTGGGCACTGTCACTGGAGGCGCTGTGGCTTTGAGAGCACACGCCTGGTGACATAGCGGTCTCAGTGGTAGAGCGCTCGCTTCCCACGCGAGAGGACGGTGGTTCCCAAACCACCCGCGCCCATCCAATAGTCCCTAGTATTGATGCGGGTTTATGGGAGATTCGAGCGGAGCCTGCGGGGCCGCGGAATGGGCAGCGTGCCGGCGGACGTGAGCGCGGATCCTCCGCGCCGGAGGTGCGGGCACTCCAGGCAGAGCTCTCAGTCAAGGCCGCGAGTCTGTAGCTCCCGGTCAGTGGAAGCTACAGTCAAGGGCGGTCGGTCAAGGCGGCGACGAACGCCAGGCACAGCGCTTGCACGCGATCGGCGGGCATGGCGGTTCGCAGCGCGTGCGCCGCCATCTCGATCCCTTGTCCTCCGCGTCTGCCGAATAGCTGCCCGACGTAGAGGAGAGCGTCGCTCGTAGGCCGTCCGGCCACCGGGTCGCTGGCGAGGGCGCGTAGCGTGGTAGCGACGTCGTGCGCGTTTGCGGTCTGCATCAGGCGTACCACGTCGGCGGCGTCCTTGTCGTCGAGGCGGTCTGTTCGTCCGCTGTCGATGCGGTCGTGCAGCTTGTGCGCCTTGGCGACCAGCAGCGCGCACGCCCCGGCGACCTTGACTTTGAACACGCGGCGGTCTTGGGGTTCGAGGGCTTGGATCGTCATCGTGCTGTGGTCAAGCAGCGCAGCCTCGAGCCCGACCGCGCGGCGTGCCGCTCTGGGGTGAGCCGAGCCGCGCGCCTGCCGCCTGCTGGAGCGACGCCCTCGGGCACGATCAGGTCGACGGGAACGACGATCGGCTCGCCGGCCGCGACCGTGTCGGCGAGCCAGACCCCAGGCTCTGAGTGCCCGCCCTTGCTTTGCAAACGAAACCCGGCAGCGAGCATCGCCGCTTCGAGCGCGGGCGCCGAGCCGAGCACACGGGGATCAAGGGCGAGGTCTCCGTCGGTGGTATAGGGCGCAACGGCTATGTCCGCGTCGCCGGTGTGCAGATAGACGGCCTGCGCGCCGGCAAGGATCACGGCGTCGCGGTGCGGCGCGAGCGCTGTCAGCGCGTCGAGCAGCACCCGCCGGGCGGCGACATAGCGGGGGTCCGCGCCGGGCGGCGAGCGCGACGGGCGACTGTTCACGCGCGGACCCGAGCACTACCCAGTCGAGCGAGCGAGCCTATCCGCCAGGCGTCTTCGTTCGCGGCCATCCATGCGAGCAGCGCCTCGCCTTCGGCGGGCATGCGCCCGGTGCCGGTCAAACAGTCCACGGCCACCTGGGAGGGCGCGACGTAGCCTACGCCGCCCTCTGCGCTCGTGCGCTCCCATACGACCGGATCGAACGCTCGCAGAAACGCGATGTCCGCACCCTCGTCGGCGGGCAGCAGGCCGAGCGTCCGCACGAGGTCATCGACGTTCTTGCTGTAAGCGAGCAGCAGCGCGGGCGCAGCGACCGGTGCGAGCCTGACCGCGGCAAACGACCCGGTGACCGCGACCGCGTCAGAAGCAGCCAGGTCGGCGATCCGCGCCAGCGTCTCGGCGGCGCCGCGCGGCGCAAGGAACGTGGACGCGGCGTTGGCCTTGAACACGTCGTAGGAGCCGGCCCAGCGCCGCAGCAACCCGGCCGCCTCGACGCTCTCAACGCGCCCGCGCCGAGAGCGCTCGATCAACGCTTCGCGATCGAGCGCGTCGAGCAGCCGTGAGACGTAGCCGGGCGCGAGCTCGGTGGTGTGGGCGAGCTCACCGACCGCGTAGGGAGGGCGCACGTCGAGCAATAGCCGGATCAGTCGTCCGGCCTTCGCTCCGCGCAAGGTCGCCCTCCCGCGCGGCGGCGGTTGCGGGTTACGAGCGGCACCGACAGTGCGAACGTAAAGCGCCGGATTGTCGAGCTTGAGCAGGACGTTCCCGGTCAGGTCGAGATAGTTGACGTCAGCCTGTGCCAACAGGACCTGTGCCCGCGGCCCGATCCACGGAGCGACCACAAGAACGGGTATATAGCCCGCGAGCGAGCGGATCACGCCAGAGAGCCCGGCCGACAGTGTCGCGACCTGACGGGGCTCGAACGATCGCTTTGCCTGTACGGCGACGATCACGCCAACCCCTCTGGCATCGCGCAGCTCGATCGCCCCATTCGTCCCGGACTCGTGCGCGCCGACACCCCCCTCAGCCTCGACCGACCGATCCACCTTCCAGCTACGCGGCAGCATCTCGCGCAGCCGCACAACGGCCTCGTCAATGAGATCAGTTTCCCGTGAGGAAAGGTTTGCTTGCATCACAAACGCTACGATAGCAGAAATATTTTCCTGGGATTGGTGATTTGCCGCAAACGCAAAGGGTCTCTGAAACGGCGCGCCGCCGTAGATCCACTCGCCGGCGCGGGTAGTTGCAGGTTCCTACGATGCCTGTCGAGGAGCCCGCTGAGCGGAGAATGAGCGCTCAAGCCGTCAAGATCATCGCCACCGGCGCCGTCCAAGGCATCGGCTTCCGCCCAGGCCATCCAACATCGCGCCGCCCAACTCGGTGTGATGGGCTGGGCACGCAACGAAGACGACGGCACGGCGGCGATCCACGCCGAGGGTCCAGCGGCGGCGGTCGACTCGCTGATCGCCTTCGCGCGCGAGGGATCGCCCGCGGCAGCGGTGCGGGACCTCGATCTGCGAGGTGTGCGGGTCGAGGGCCACGAGCAGTTCGCGATCCGCGGCCTCAGCGCCGGCGTGTTCGTCGTACAGCAGCACCAGGCAACCGCGCGCCACTTCGACCTGCGCCTTGAGGTGAACGGCGTCATGCGCTCGTGGGCGGTCCCGAAGGGCCCGTCGCTGGACCCCGCTGTCAAGCGTCTGGCGATGCAGGTCGAGGACCACTCGCTCGATTACAACTCGTTCGAGGGTCCCAGCGACGACGGCGCCGTGATCGTGTGGGACCGCGGCAGCTACGAGCAGGGCGGTCGCGTGCCGTGGCCACAGGCGCTCGAACGCGGCCATGCCGTGTTCGAGCTGCACGGCGAGAAGCTCACAGGGGGCTTCGCGCTGCAGCGAACAAGGCCGGGTGAGAAGGCACAGTGGCTGTTGATCAAGCGCCGCGACGAGCAGACCCGTCCCGGCTCTGACATAGCCGCCGAGCAGCCACACTCGGTCATCAGCAACCGCACGCTCGATCAGCTGCTGTCAGACTCAGGATCCCCGAGACCGCAGGAGGACGAGAATGGATGAGAAGCCCACGCTGTACGTCTGTCACGGCGACGAAGGCGGCCCGAAAATCCATCCCTGCCGCCGCGTGCAGGAGGCGATGCACGCCAAGGGGATCGAGTACGAGAAAGTGGTGGCCGCCCAAGGCAGCCCGATCCCGTTCCTGCGCAAGGGCTCGCGCGATCAGCTGCGCGCGGAGACCGGCGACACCAAGCTGCCGACGCTGAAGCTCGCCGACGGAACCGTGCTTACGCACTCCAAAGCGATCATGGCCTGGATCGGCGAGCAGCGCTAACGAGGCGCGCTCAGCAGCTCGGGTCCCTCGACTCCCTCGACCACCTTGTTGACGGCCGGGTTGGCCGGGCGCGCCGACAGCCGCGCTTCGGGCAGCGCGCCGCACAGCGACAGCGCTTCGGCCGCATCGAGCCGTGGATCGAGCCAGGCCATCTGTGCGTCGCGGTCGGCGAGGACGACCGGCATGCGCCCGTGGATCGCCGCCGCCACGCGGTTGGGCGCCGCGTCGCAGGTCAGCAGCGCACAGCTGAGCACCCACTCCCCATCGATCTTCGCCGGCGTCCACAGCGCCGCGAAGGCAAACGGCAGCCCGCCGTCGACCTGGAAATAGAAAGGCTGGCGCGGCTCCTTCGGCTTCTCGGGCTTGATCCACTCAAACCAGCCGTCGGCGATCTGCAAAGCCCGGCGCTGACCGCGACCGATCAGGTTGCGGTAGACGGGCGTAGTCGTGACGGTCTCCATGCGCGCGTTGATCGTCTTGTACCCCCCTTTCAGATCTTTGCTCCAGGAGGGAACGAGCCCCCAGCGCAGCAACCTCGCTTCGAGCTGCTCGCGCGAGCGCACGAGCGCCAGTACATCTTCGGTGGGCGCGATGTTGTAGCGGCGGGTGCCGCCTCCGTCGCCCATCGGCACGCCGAAGTGTTCGTTCAGTTCTTCGATTCCAGCGGTGTTGGTGTAGCGCCCACACATTCGACGCAGGATAGGGGCCCTTGTCCGTCCGATCTGTAGCGTATTATGCTGCATAACTGTAGTCTACAGAGCTACATTTTGGTAGTGTAGAAGTATTGTGACAAGCATGCGGCCAACTCCCGAACAGGTCAGCGCCCGAGACTCCAACTACAGGGTGCGCGTCGTGGACGGCGAGCTGGACGAGTTGACGAGGAGCTTGCCCGCCATTGCGATCGACGGCGCCAAGGGAGTGGGCAAGACGGTGACCGCGTCACGTCGCGCGGACACCGTGCACCGCTTGGATGATCGGCAGCAACTCAACATTGCAAGGGGAGACCAGGCGAGGCTGCTTGCCGGCCAGGGAGCGATCCTGATCGACGAGTGGCAATACCTGCCGGAGTCCTGGGACATGGTGCGCAGAGCAGTGGACGCAGGCGCGGCGCCAGGGCGCTTCCTGCTGACCGGCTCGATGACTCCCGCCCACCCGGGGACTCATTCGGGCGCGGGGCGCATCGTGAGCGTGCGCATGCGTCCGCTGTCTCTGGCCGAGCGCGACAGCTTCACGCCAACCGTGAGCTTGCGGGAGCTGCTCAGCGGCTCGAGACCGGCCGTGAGTGGTCATACCAACCACCGGCTGGAGGACTACGCGAGAGAGATCGTCGCCTCGGGCTTCCCCGGCCTGCGTGGCTTTAAGGGCCGCGCGCTGCGCACCCAACTCGACGGCTACCTGACGCGGATCGTCGAGCGCGACTTTCCCGAGCTGGGTCACTCGGTCCGTAACCCCGTCGCGCTGCGCCGCTGGATGCGGGCTTATGCGGCGGCGACCTCGACAAGCGCGTCGTTTGAGAAGATCCGCGACGCCGCCAGCGCCGGACACTCCGAGAAGCCCGCAAGGAGCACCACGATCCCCTACAGGGACGCCCTCGAGCGACTGTGGATCCTCGACCCAATCGAAGCATGGCTGCCCAGCCGCAATCGCATCTCGCGACTCTCCGCGCCACCCAAGCACCAGCTCGCCGATCCAGCCCTCGCCGCCCGACTGCTCGACTTGGATGTCGATGGCTTGCTGGGTCCCGGTACCGCAGGCCCGTCGATGCCACGCGAGGGCACGCTGCTCGGCGCGCTGTTCGAGTCGCTGGTAGCCCTGTCGGTGCGTGTTTACGCGCAAGCGGCCGAGGCCCGCGTTAGCCATCTGCGCACCGCGGCCGGCGCGCACGAGGTCGACCTGATCGTGGAGCGTAGGAACGGGGGCATACTGGCGATCGAGGTGAAGCTCGCCCGCGACATCGATGACCACGACACCCGGAATCTGAGATGGCTCGCTCGGGAGATCGGCGAGGAACTGGTTGATGCGGTCGTGATCAACACGGGGCAGGACGCGTACCGCCGCAGCGACGGGATCGCCGTGGTGCCGGCGGGACTGCTTGGGGTTTGAGGGACCGCGGATGAGGTTCGAGTCCTCTGCCCACCGCCAACAACTTGCTTGGCCCAGAGAACACAACGGGCGCCACAATCATGTGCCTACGGGTCGTTCCCGTCCTCGGTTGTGCATCTCTGGGTCAGGGAGCTGTTTCCGCGCGGTGCGCTACCGTGTTAGTGCTTATCAGGCGTTACGAGGGTCGTTCCCTCGCTTCTCGGCCCGTTCAGTGAGCGGGCCGAGTCGTTTAAGCATTTGACGGGTCGTAGCGAACTGGCTCAGTCCGCGATCCCCTCGACCAGCATGTGCGCGCCGGCGTGGCGCACGCGGCCGGGTGCGATGTCCGCGGCGCGCATCAGCTCGTGAACTTCGCCTGGCGAGCGCTCGCGGCCGCCCTCGCACTCGACCAGCATCAGCAGGTCGACCATCGAAGTGACCGGGCTGGGGCGGCCAGGCTCCAGGTGCTGGTCGATCGCCACCACGCGCGAGCCGGGCGGCATGCTCGAGCGCAGCGAGCGCAGGATGCGCAGGCACGACTCGTCGCTCCAGTCGTGCAGGATCCACTTGAGCACGTACACGTCGGCCTGCGCGTCGAGCACACCGAACAGGTCGCCGGCGCGGCGCTGCACGCGCTCCTGCACGCCGCGCGATCTCAAAAACGGCTCGGCCTCGGCCAACACCTCGGGAGCGTCGACCAGCACTCCGCGCGCATTCGGACGACGCTCGAGGATCGCCGCCAGCAGCGTCCCGATCCCCCCGGCCACATCGCAGATGACACCCTCGCGCGGCCACGGGTAGGCGCGCGCCAGCGCGCCGAGGTCGATCGCGGTCAGCTCGCGCATCGCCTCGCCGAAGCGGGCGCCCTCCTCGGGATGCTCGGCGAAGTACTCCCAAACGGAGTTGCCAAACGCGCGCCTATGCCCGGATGGCTCTGCCCCGTCGCGCAGCTGACCGGCCAGCTCGCCATGCGCGGCCACGTTGGCGGGCGCCGCCTGATAGCCCACCCAAGCGGCCATCGAGCGCGGATGCGCTTTGGCAAGCGGCTTGCCGATCCGCGCCAGCGATGCCTTGCCCGCTCTGTCCAGACGCACCAAGCGCGAGGCGGCAGCCGCTCCAAGCACGCGCAGCGTCACCTCCTCTGAGAGTTTCAGCTCGCGAGCCAACTCGCGCCCCTCGCGCGGCCGCTGGGCCAGCGCATCGGCGATACCGCTCGACACCAACACCCCGGCCAGCTTCGTGCGCTGCATGCCGGCCGCGAAGTCCCACAGGGCCGCCTCAGCGGGCAGCATCCGATCGGCCAGGCCAAGCACGCGGCCGCGAGCGCCGAGCACCGCTCGCAAGAGAGGATTGGGCACCGGGATAGGAGGTAGCGGCACGCGGGTAGCCTACGCTCAATCGCCGGTTCGCCACCGATGAGTTTCGAGCAGCCCCGCGGTCATAGCGACAGACCAACAACCTGACAGGAGGCTCGCATGAGCACCGACACGGCAACACGCATCACCCAGGTGGGCACGATCATCGTCCCGGTCTCAGACCAGGACGCCGCGATCGCGTTCTACACCGAGAAGCTCGGCTTCGAGAAGCGAGCAGACATCCCCTTCGGCAACGGCGACCGCTGGGTCGAAGTCGGCCCCGCCGGCCAGGCGACCACGCTCGCGCTGATGCCGCCGCGCGAGGGCGAAGCGGTCGGGATCGCCACGCGCGTCGCGTTCAACTCAAGCGACGTCGAGGCCGATCACAGCGACCTGAAGGAGCGCGGCGTGGATGTTGACGCGGAGGTCATGAAAATGGGCGGCCCGGTGCCGCCGATGTTCTGGTTCCGCGACCCCGACAACAACAGCTTCCTGATCGTCCAGCCGAGCTGAGAACCCCAGCGCGCCCGCCTCCCTCGCGGGCAGGCGCGCCAACCAGGGCGCCGATGTCGTAGGCGACAGCCATCACGCCGCGCCGCTCGGAGGCGCCGCGCGCCGCTGCGTGCGCTCGATCGTCTCGCGCGCCCACTCGTCCGCCTCGGCGAGTTCCTCCTTGCTGAACGGACCGAGCTGCTCGTCGACGTCGGCCAGCGCCTCCCCCTCCTCCGCCGCCAACGGCTCCCCGGGAAGCCTTCTGGCAAACCACAGCCCGACGAGCACGAAGGCCGAGGCGACCAGCAGCGCCTGCTTGAGCGCGTCGATCTGGGATTCGTTGTACTCGGCGAGCAGTTTTTCGGTTTCCGCGCTCGATGCCCCCCCTTTTTGCACGGTCGTCTTGAACTGCGCCTGGGAGATCATCGGGATCCCCTCCTCGGTTCCTTTGACGATCTGCTGCTGTGTGGCCGACGGAATGGCGGGGTCGGCCAACACCCGTTCGTGAAAGCCGACGGTCAGCCCGGTCAGCAGCACCGCCCCGATCAGCGCGGTGCCGAGCGACTGCCCGAGGTTCTGCGCTGTCCCCTGCGAACCACCGGCCTCCGAGGAGCGCGATTCCCCCACCGCTGACATCACGACGTTGCCGAGCTGGGAGATCGTCAGCCCGATCCCCGCGCCGAAGCCGGCGAGCGAGAGCGCGAACGGGACCGAGGAGAGGCTCGGGGAGATCGTCGCCATCAGCGCGGGGATCGAGACGAGCAGGATCGCAAGCCCGATCTGCACGACGCGCCGCGGCGAGGTGCGCGCCGCGAGCTTCGGCCCGCTGGTGGCGCCGAGCATCATCGTGATCGAGATCGGCAGGATCTTCAGCCCGGTTTCCAGAGCGTTCTTTTCGAGCACCAGCTGCAGATACAGGGGCAGCACGAAGAACGTCCCCGCCAGGATCAGGTACTGCGAGACGATCGTCGAGAGTCCCGCGCGCATCTGCGGGATCTTCAACAGGTCGGGGCGCAGCAGCGGCGTGCGCCCGGCGCGCTCGACACGCTCCTCCCAGCGAAAGAAGCCACCGAGCACGACCAGCCCGGCGAAGATCAGAAACGGCACGGCGGAGAGCCCGAACGGCGTGATCTCGGTGCCGCCGATCGTCAGCGCGCCGGTCGGTTTGAGCAGCCCCCAGCTCGAGATCTTCAGGATCGCGAAGACGGTCAGACCGAGCCCGAGCGCGGATAGGAACACGCCGACGCCGTCGAGTTTGGGCGCTTTCTCGATTGGATGATCAACGATGCGGTGAACCCTGGTGAGCAGGACCAGGACGGCGACGGTCTCGGCCGCGAACACCACCCGCCAGGTCAGCAGCGTCGTGACCAGCCCGCCGATCAGCGGCCCGACGGCAACTCCGGCGCCGGCGATCCCCCCGAGTAGGCCGTAGGCCAGCGCCCGTTCGCGTCCGCTGTAGCTGCCGGCGGTGAGAGCCGCGATCGCGGGGATCACGAGCACCGCGCCGAGTCCCTCCACGAATGACCAGCCGATCAGCAGCACCGTCACGTTGGGAGAGAGCGCGGTGATCAGCGAGCCGGTCCCGTAGACCATCAGCCCGATCGAGAAGACGCGGCGACGCCCCCAGATGTCCCCGAGCTTGGCTCCCGTCAGCATGAAGGCGGCCATCACGAGCGTATAGGCGGTGATCGCCAGCTGCAGCTCGGTCACGGTCGTTTTCAGATCGGCGACGACCTGGGAGATGGAGACGTTCATCACCGTGCTGTCGAGCACCATCACGAACTGGGCGGTGCCGAGCACCAGGATTGTCGTTCTGTTGCGAATCTGTGAACCGCTCCTTATGCTGTTGGTTACCCGGAGACGATCGTCAACAATGCGAATTATCCCGTAGACCTATGACAGGCACAAAACGCCATTACCGCAAGTTCGTCTACGCGCTCGCCGAGGGCGATGGCCAAGACGCGGTCTGGGGCGGATCGTTCGTCGGCCAGAGCTTCCAGACAAGTCTCGTCTCCAAGGTGCTCGCCGTCCTGTTCGCGGCCGGAGCGACGCTGGCCTTGCTCACCGTCCTGCTGCCGCATTCCTCGGACCTGAACGCCGCGGGCGAGCTTGCGATCATCGGCAACGCCTACGTGGTGGCGCTCGTGCTCTTCACCCAAGCGGCCCGCCTGCCGGCCTGGTCGCTGCGCGTGACGCTCGCCTGGGGCAGCACCCTGATCACGGGCGTCGCCTATTTCGCCGGCGTCGCCCCCTCGCCGCTGGTGTTCTTCTACCTGTGGGTGTTTCTGTACGCCTCCTACTTCTTCACGATCCGCCAGACGGCGGTGCAGATCCTCTACGCCGGCGTGGCCTACGCAGTGCTGCTCGCGCTGCGCCCGCCGATCGGCAGCGCTCCCGCCTGGTGGCTGGTCGGGATGGGCACGCTGCTGGTCGGAGCGATCGTGATCATGACGATGCGCGCCCGTGTGGAGCTGCTGATCGGCCGGCTCTATGACGCGGCGCGTACCGACCCGCTGACCAAGCTCTCAAACCGGCGCGGGTTTCGCGAGCAACTGGACTTGGAGATCGAGCGCGCCCGGCGCGGGGGCACCCCCGCGGTGCTGCTGGTGGGCGACCTCGACGACTTCAAGGACGTCAACGACTACTGCGGCCACCGCGTCGGCGATGCCGGGCTGCAGCGTGTCGCGCGCCTGCTGGGCGAGCGCAAGCACCCGACCGACCTGGCCGCGCGAGTGGAGGGAGACGGCTTCGCCCTGATCGTCCCCGACGGCGCTCGCAAGGAGGGCTTCACGCTGGCCGAAAAGATCCGCCGCGACGTCCAGGCGGAGTTCGCCGGCGACACGGTGCCGCTGAGCATCAGCTTCGGCGTGGCCGTCTACCCAGAACACGGCGAGACCGCCGCCGCGCTGCTGCACGCCGCCGACGAGGCCCTGTACGCCGCCAAGGAGCGCGGCCGCAACCGCACGGTCGGGCACACCCCCTCGATGCGCAACGGTGTGCAGACGATCGGCGCCCAGCACGACATCGAGGGCGAGCGCTTCGTGATGGCCGTGCTCGACATGGCCGAGGCGGTCGATCTGCGCTTCAGCGGCAGCGCCCGGCACTCAGAGACGGTTGGCCGCTACGCCGAGATGATCGCCCGCGAGCTGGGCCTGCCCGAGCGACGCGTCTCGCGCATCCGCCTGGCCGGGATCCTGCACGACATCGGCAAGGCGGCCGTCCCCAACGCGATCCTGCACAAGCCCGCCCCGCTCAACCAGCGCGAGTACGAAGTGATCATGCGCCATCCCGAAGTGGGCGCGCAGATGCTCGAGCACCCGAGCCTCTCCGATGTGCGCGGGTGGGTGGCGATGCACCACGAGCGCCCCGACGGCCGCGGCTACCCGCTCGGCCTGCCCGGCTCGTTCGTGCCGCTGGAGGCGCTGATCGTGGCGGTCGCCGACGCGTATGAGGCGATGACCTCCGACCGCCCCTATCGCGATTCGATCGGCTACGACGCCGCGAGAGAAGAGCTGCGTCGCTGCGCCGGCAGCCAGTTCGACAAGAACGTAGTCGAGGCATTGCTGGCGGCGCTCGCCCGTGAGCGTTCGCGGGTCGGCGCCACGCTTGTGATCGGCGGCTGAGTCCGCCGGGCCCGGCAGGGGCGCGACGCGCCGCCGCCCGTTCGTGAAAGATGCCCGTATGGAGCTTGAGTACGAGTTGCAGACGCACGAAGTCGAGGACCGCCACTGGTGGTATCAGGGTCGCCGCCGCGTGCTCGAGCGCACGCTCTCCCGGCTCGGCCTACCTACCGGAGCGAGCATCCTGGACGCCGGCTGCGGCAGCGGTCGCAACATGGTCGACCTGGCGCGCCACGGCACGGTCACGGGGATCGAGCTCTCGCCGACCAGCGTCGCACTGGCGCGCGGGCGCGACCGCGGCGAGGTGATCGAAGGCTCGGTGCTCGACATGCCCTTCGAGGACGGGTCCTTTGACCTGACCGTCAGCCTGGACGTGATCGAGCACCTGCAAGACGACGTCGCCGCGCTGCGCGAGCTGCGCCGGGTTACCAAGCCCGGCGGCGCGCTGCTGGTGACCGTGCCCGCCTACCAGTGGCTGTGGAGCGGGCACGACGAGATCAATCATCACCACCGTCGCTACAACCGCCTCACGCTGCTCGCGGCCGCACAGAGCGCCGGCTGGCACGAGCAGCGCTACGCGCACTTCAACTCGCTGCTGCTGCCGATCGCGATCGCACTGCGGGCGCTCGAGCGCTTCAAGCCGGCGAGCACCAAGTCGAGCCTTGACCTGTGGGTGCCGCCCGCGCCTGTGAACTGGGCGCTGCGCCAGCCGCTGAACCTGGAGGCGGCTGTGATCGGTCGCGGCGGCTCGATCCCGGCCGGACTTTCGCTGCTGGCGATCTATAGCTGAGCCCGGACCGCGAGCGGTCCCGCAGGCTCGCGGGAGCGATCTACGGTTCGGTCGGCGTTCGCGCCAACACAGCCTCGCCGTGCCCGCGAAACGTCCAAGCGCGGTTGACGAAGAAGGTGACCAGCGTGACGATCACGATCGTCACGGCCTGGCCGAGGAGTTCGTCCAGGCCGACGCCGTCGACAAACGTGTAGACGAGCCCCAGGTTGAGCAGAAGGCCACCGCCCTGCACGATGAACCAGCGCACCGGCGTCAGCGCATCGCCAACATGTCCCTTGAACGTCCAGGCGCGATTCCACAGGAAGCCGTTGACCGCGCCGACCGCGAAGCCGATGCCCGAAGCCGCCACATACCAGACGCCGAACACCTTCAAAAGCAGCGTGTACACCGCGAAGAAGATCAGCGTGTTCGAGACGCCGACGATCCCGAACTTCAGGAACTGCAAGAACAAGGGCATTCTCAGCATGCGCACGGCGTGGTCCCCTACTCTTCTCATGGCCCGTACTTAACCAAGTTCGCCCTCTCTGGAAGGAACCATGCCGTCTGACCCCGCGCGCGTACCCGTTCTGCTCAGCGTCGTAGCTCCCGTCTACAACGAGGAGGAGCTGATCGAAGCGTTCGTAACGCGCGCCTGCGCAGCCGTCGCCGACTACAGCTTCGAGCTGGTGCTCGTCAACGACGGCTCGGCCGACAAGACACCCGAGCTGCTCGACCGGATCGCCGCCGAGGACCCGCGCGTGCGAGTCGTGCACCTCTCGCGCAACTTCGGCCACCAGGCCGCGCTTACGGCGGGGCTCGAGCACGCTCACGGCGACGTGGTGGCGATGATCGACGCCGACCTGCAGGATCCACCCGAGCTGATCGGGCGCATGGTCGAGCAATGGGAACAGGGGTCAGACGTGGTTTACGCGGTGCGCAAGCAGCGCGAGGGCGAGACCGCCTTCAAGCTCGCCACCGCCTCCTGGTTCTACAAGCTGTTCGACAAACTCGCCCAGGTCGACCTCGAGCCCAACTCCGGCGACTTTCGCCTGCTCGACCGCCGCGCTTTGGATGCGCTGCTGTCGATGACCGAGCGCTCGCGCTTTCTACGCGGCATGACCGTTTGGGTCGGCTTCACGCAGACGGCGGTCCCCTACGAGCGCGACGCGCGCGCCGCCGGCGAGACGAAGTA